>CAZYDB010000340.1:0-4724 GCA_964645995.1 uncultured Roseivirgaceae bacterium | reverse complement strand
TGTAGGTAATAAATTGCCCGAGTATCATCATAAGCCGGCTCAGAGTTAAATTCTAATTCAGTCGGACTCAATTCCTTATAAAAATAATCTTGATAGGGCACTCCCATTTGGTCGATTTTATAATCTGAAATAATTTCTAAAATTATTTTGTAAAGGAAAACATCATAATTAGTCGTATATATATCATGAAAATCAGAAAGTTCATATGCAATTTTATTAAGCTGTGGATAATATATTTCTGAATTATTAGGATGATTCTCTTGGATAGTTTTAATTAACCCTTCTCGAAGATCAATAATAATAGATTCAATTTTTTTTATGTCTATACTTAGTAGTGAATTTACTAATTGTGCGTTTTTTAAGATCTGTATTATTAATTCAAAATTTGAAGTATTAAAGCAATTATAAATACTTTTAAAATCTTCACTTCTTGAATTAATAAATTTTTTAAATAACGATCTGTAGCTTAATCTATCGCAAAGACTAATTGAAAATCCATTTCCTAAAAATAAATTTCCATCTTCAAATGCATCTGAAATTGATTCCCATTGAAAAACACCTATTCGCTCAAGTTCTGTTTGATTAAAGCTCATTGATAAAAATATACTTTAGTAATTGAAAATTGAATCTATATTAATCAAATTCCTTCCGGTATTCCAGGTAATTCCAGGATGTGGGCATGATCTTAATTTCTTCCACCAATTCCTGGTAGGATATGCATTTGATATATATTTTGGAAACCACCACATTTAATGATTTTTGATACGAATAGTAACCCTTCAAAATGGAAAAATTATATAATTATCATACATTCTTTAAACTAAATTTTATTTTTAATTCGTTTAATTGAATCTTTCAAAGCTGCCTCAAAACGAACCATCCCATCCGTTAAAAAATCAATTTCCTTATCCCAGAGGTCTTTATCATACAGATTAAAACCGGGATCTTCATATTTGATTCTGGATGCTCGACTTTCATCCAATCGTTCCCATTCGAGTTTACCACCAAATTTTGATTCAATTGCTTCTTTCTCTTTCAGAAATTCATCGAAGGCCTTTTTGTTTTCATCTTTATCACCCCGATCAATATATAATTCACAACGTCCATATTTCCTTCCTGCTACAAAATTATAGCCGAAGCCACGAACACCTGAACCAGTCCCGATCCAACCGTAATTACTGGGGCTTATATTCTGAAAAAGGCTTGATTTTTTATTCATGGCCTGCAGAAGTTTAGACCAGAATTCTTTCCGGAATACATGCCTGTTTTTCAGCTCCTCCTGGGAAGATATGTCTTCCTTCGTCTTTTCTGCCATACTGATCGTATATTCTTCAGCCTCCTGCATCGGGATGATCTGTTCAATGTTGAGGAATAATTCTTCCCCGAACTTAAAGGGTGTAGCCTTAAAACACTGGATCCGTACATTGTAATTCAATAGCCACAAAACCGTGCTGGTTACCTCCTTACGGAAATCTCCCGAAACCATCATGATCCTTTGGGTATTTCCTTTATTCAGCGGGATTTCCTCTACATCTTCCGTTTCAAAAAATCCGGTCAAAACATCTTCTGATTTTTTTTCAGGATCATACTTATCCAGGTATTCCTGGAAAATTTTTATGATCTGAACCTTACTTAAACTGGCACAGTAGGAAGCATATTTCAATACCTGCCAGGTTACATCCCTGCCGCTGTCATCAAGTTTGTTTTCAATAACCACAATATTCCCTTGCTTATCCAATGCCAGTAGATCCAGCCGTTCTCTTGTCTCATTAAATCCGCTGAATTCTTTCTGGATCACAAGCAAATCCTCCCCCAGAGCACCGGGATTATTGGCCAGCCATTCCTGAAGGTTTTCTTTCTCTTTAAAACCCAGTTCGTGGAATGTTTTTTCTTCTATTTTTTCGATGCGATTGGTAGTGGGGTTGATTCTGAACATGATAGCATATTAAGTCCAATGAAAATTAAATACAATTTAATAAATAACAACAAATTACACTTGAGTCTTATTCCGATATTATTTATTCAGAATTTTTAAAAATACTCTTGATTGAATTGCCGGGATATTTAGCATCACCGGTCAATGTATAAATTTATTATGCACAAATTATTATCGTCTATTCCTTCTGTAAAGAGTATCCTAAAAGAGAAATATTAACACTATAAAATCAATAATAACATAAAATACATTAAATAAACAACTTTAAAATTTATTATCCCGTTAATAATTATTAACATTACAAAGTAAATTATGAAATGCCTGCAACAAAAAATGAGGTAGTACAATTTCTGAACGATTTTAAAACCAAAATGTCCGTTTTCAGGATCATATTTCTTGAAAGGGGAAAAAATTCGCAGGCATTACTGGATCTGGAGATCACTCCCATCAGCAGAGAAGAATATATCCGGTCTCTGGAAGTTCAACATTATTGCGACGGCCCTATTGATGACAGAAAATTCGAGGGCATGGATCTCTGGGAATTCGGCAGAACGATCAATAAAAAAGAAATTTATATAAAAATCTGCATGGGATATGAAAACAATCCTGTCATCTGTATCAGTTTTCATCTAGCAAAACACAAATTACGTTACCCGTATCATTAAAAAATTAATTTTTATGAAAAGTCCTTTTACAGGAGGTCCGGTTGAATTGAAAAAAGTCCAGTCGGAAAAGGTATTTCGGAAAGAAAAATTCGAAATAACCGAACATTTTTATGTCTGCAGGGATACCGGTCAGGAATTTACGACCACCGATATCGACCAATTGAATCTTAACCAAGTGTATAATCAGTACCGGGAAAAAAACGGCATCCCTTTTCCGGATCAGATCAAAAAGATCCGGGAGAAATACAGGGTATCCGCTGCCAAGATGGCAGAGATACTGGGATTCGGAGTAAATGTTTACCGCCTATATGAACAGGGGGAGATCCCGAATACCAGTAACGGAAGATTGATCCTTGCAGCGGATGATCCCGGGGAATTCAGAAAATTTATTGAGTTAAGCAAGGCTAATCTTTCCGGGAATGAATATAAGAAATATTCCAGAAGGGCTGATGAATTGATTGAAGAAACTAAAAAAGAAGGATTTTTTTTCAGGTCTTTCCGGGAGAAATTTGAAAGTATCCTTCCCAATGAATACACTGGCTACCGGATGCCTGACCTCAATAAGGTCTCGCAGATGATCATTTTTTTCAGTAAGCAAACCCAGACCTGGAAAACCAAATTGAACAAATTATTGTTCTACACCGATTTTTTATCATTTTCCAAACGGGGTTTTGCGATCAGTGGCATGGATTACCGGGCGATTCAAATGGGGCCCGTTCCGGCTCATTTCGATAAAATCTACACGGAATTATCGGATGAAGGCGTGTTGAACAGGAAATATGAAGAGATTGATGACGGTATATACGGGGAATTTTTTCTTCCCGGAAGTATACGGGAATTCGATCCTTCTCTCTTTGATCCAGTCGAACTTGAACTTATGGAAAAGGCAGCAATGACGTTTAGATCAAAAACTGCGGGGGAATTAAAGGAGCTCAGTCACAGGGAACAAGCCTGGCAGGAGTGTTTTCCCGATCATGAAAAGATCAGTTTTAGGAAGTATGGATTTACGATATCGGCGATCAGTTGATATTACGGGACATTTGATTTATTCAACCCGCCTTTAAAAACTTACCAAACCTCACTTCCAGTCTCTCCTGGTCGGGCCAGTCGGCTTTCCGGACCGGCAGGATCAGGCGCTGATCGTTGAGGGATTGGAGACCGTACTTCAGCATGGGTCCGTCGATCTCGTGTAGGATATCGGTGCGGACCTTGATCTCATAATCCGGGGAGATGCCCAAAATGTTCTTGTCGAAGGCGGCATGATGGATCTTGCAGAGGGAGAGTCCGTTATTCACTACGGGATCCCCCAGGTCTTCCTTATCGCCGATTATATGGGCGGCATCCAGCAATTCCTGGTGCCTCAGCCGGCAGAGCGAACACTGGTTGCGGTAGGCGTGGAGCACACGCTCCCGGAAGGATTTCTGGTGGAGCCGGGTTTTGATGGTGGTGGTCAGGTAGGCTCTTCGAAAATAGGTGCCCTGCTCATCGTTTGCCATTATTTTGGCTGCCCGATCCCCTTTGATGAGTTGTTTGTCCTCTACGGCTACGGTGAAGGAAAACTGGTCGGGAAGGTCGCCGATGATATACACCGGCCAAACGGCGATGTATTTTCCTTTAAAAATGGTGTGAAAGTAGATGAGCGGGATGTTTTTCTTCATCATCTCCCTGAGCCCCGCATTATCCGGATGATACGGATCGGTTCCCCGGTAGCGGTAGTTCAGGAATCCCTCCTTGTTGAAGGCATCGTCATAGGGTCCGTCAGAGGTGGTGATGATGGAAATGGGGTATTGCATCATCTTGGGTTTCCAGATCCCCTTGGGCCCGGCGAGGGTGACCTGCCGGCCCTGGTATTCAAATCCTTTTGTCAGCAGATGGTATGGCAGTACGTCGTCATGAAGATCGGATTGTTCTTCCAACCATTCGAAAGCCGCGAGTCGGATGGAGTGATCCATGGACGTATGGTTTTTATTCTTTTTTCCGGAATACAAGATAGGGATTGGGGAAGGGAAATGCAATGGGGTGGGCAGGGAAGGGTGTTCAGCCACGAATGACACCAATCAGCACGAATTTCCGGGCATTAATTCGTGGCTTAATTAGTGTGTCTCAGGCTGGCGCGCGTCTTC
>CAZYDB010000339.1:0-4771 GCA_964645995.1 uncultured Roseivirgaceae bacterium | reverse complement strand
GCACAACACCTTTCCAAAAGTTTAAAACTTTTGGAAAGGTGTTGTTTTTTAAAAGGTATATTAATTGGAAAAATCTTTTTAATTAGGGAACCTCTTTAAACTTAGCTGAGGTAAAAAATATTTGTATACATCAATGCAAACTAAGATATAGCAGCCAGTATATCAAAAATTATCATATAATGTCAATCGAATTTTACCATCCGTTCATATGCACCCGGTCTTTTTCAAAAATGTTTTTCGGAGATTTTTCCTGCTTCGGGTAACCCATGGCAATAAGCGAAAAGGGAATAATATGATCCGGTAGCTCAAGCAAATTCTTTAGTCCCGAAATCCTTTCCTTGTTCGGATATATTCCAAGCCAGACACCTCCGAGGTCCATAGCTGCAATAGCAAGAAGGATATTCTGTGTTGCTGCCGCACAATCCTGAATCCAATATTCCTGATATTTGAGTCTTTCCATATCCCCACAAACAAGAATAGCTGCCGGTGCTTCTCGCAACATCCCTGCAAAGGGATGAAAATCGGGAATCCTATCCAGAATACTTCGCTCATTAATAACCACAAACTGCCAGGGTTGTTCATTCCCTGCTGAAGGTGCATTCATCCCGGCTTTTATACAATCGAGAAACTGCGCTTCGGAAACAGGCTTTGAGGTAAAGTCACGAATACTTCTTCTTTTAAAAATGATTTCCATATCGCATTAATAATAAAATAATTTATTTCAATTTTGCCAGTTGTAAGGCTGATGTAGTAAGGTAATATTTTGCCAGCATATTAGGCACTTCCCACTCTGGCATGTTATCGTTCTGTAAATAATCAAGGTACTGATCAACAACCTGTCCGAAATGTGCCTCATGCCCAACCCGGTATTCTGCAGGTATATGCAACTTCCACTTCCTGCCATTAAGATTTTCTAATCCTAATCCCGGGAACTCTTCCTGCATCTCAATTTCGACAGTTCTTCTAAGTAATGAATCAATGCCTGTTTCGACCTCATGGAATTCAATATAAAGGGTAGGAATATAATCCTCTTCCTCTTGCTGACTGATAACAAGATTAGCCCTTGACCCCCTCATGATCGAACAGTGAGTATCGCCTGTACCCTCCGGCGCCTGGAAGTTCCATGTTACCGCTACCCTGGCAAATACGCTTTTGATCTGATATATGAAACTACCGTTAGAGAAGACCTTTAATTTTTTATCTTCTACATCCTTCATCAAATAGTCTGGGAAACCAGTCAGTCCCGTAACCTTTTGAAACTGACTTTCATTCAACTCTGTTGCCCATCTTTCAGCCTTTTCCACACGGACATCAGTGAGATAATCAATGATTTGCTCAGGGAAACAAGCCCATTGTATAAGATCTACAAGATGCGTAGATACATCAATAATGCCTTCCCCCTGCTGCTCAACATCAAAAAACCATGACGGCCTGGTAAGGGGATTCCCGGAAACATATTTGAAAAAATGGTGAACACTTTCCTTTGTTACTGCAGGATTATCGATACTTCCTTTTTGCAGTTCACCAAAGATCTCTTTCTTATGGGAAAGTTCCTTTTGCAATATCGAAGTGATCTCAAATCGCTCAGTCATGATGTCATAAATATGAATACCCTCTTCTTTTGATATTTCAAAGGCCTTTTTAAGAACGTCAAAATCTTCAGCATTGATCACCATTGGTTTATCTGCCAAAACATTGAACCCTGACTGCAGTGATCTCAATATGTATTCCGCTTTTATATTATTTTTTCCGGAGATAGTCACGACATTACCAGCCTTCTCTGAAAGCATTTTTTCAAAATAATCAGGTCCCTGATATACAATTTCTTCCCATGATGTTGGTTTATCTTCCCTACTATTATACTGTTCGATTTTCTGTAAATGAAGCTCTATGTCAGAACCATATGGTCCGTAGACGTAAACAACAGGGTCAACAGATCGATACATCTTTTTCTGAACAAGGGCAGCATGAAAATGTCCTGGATTGAGTGTAATCAATCGAACCGGATAAATTTCTTTTGACATAGTTTCATCTTTTCTATTACATGCTATGACTGAAAGATAAAGAAGAATCACTGTAAGGAAAAAATAAGCTTTCATAATGATATGATCCTGTTATTAAAAAAAATAATATAAACGTTTAATCACCATAAGCAAATTGCTCACTGAATATTCTGTCATCAAGTGTATGGTCCTGGTCAAATAATAAATAGACCTCTCTTGACCGGTCTTCATTAATATCCACGGCAATAGCGTCAGGCCATTCCTTAAAATCGGCCGAAACATATACTGGTCTTTTATCCGGATCAAGGTTTTCAAACCTAACCTGGGCGGTATGCGGTAGCAAGGCACCGTTCCAACGCCTGGGTCTGAAGGGGCTTACCGGTGTCAGGGCAAGCACACCTGTACCAATAGGAATAATTGGCCCATGGGCAGAGAAGTTATAGGCCGTACTGCCTGCCGGTGTTGCCACAAGCGCGCCATCACAGACTAATCTGGGGATTCTTTCAATCCCATTAACAAGGACCCGTATATTGGCGGTCTGGCGGGTATGGCGGATCAGTGAAACTTCATTAAAGGCCATTCCCTTGCCCGTTTTGCCATTTTTGAGACTAGCTTCCATATTTAAAGGATATAGCACCTCCTTCTTCGTATTCTGAAGTTTATCTAAAAAACTGCCTTTTGAATAGTTGTTCATCAGGAATCCATAAGTACCACAGTTCATCCCATAAAAGGGCTTCCTCAGATGATGGTACTGGTGCATCGAATGGAGCATAAATCCGTCACCTCCTAAAACAACGATAAAATCAGCCTCTTCAGGCTCCACAAGTGTATGCTCTTTCCTAAGACTCTGATATCTCCGGGTTGCGATTTTATTATCCGAATGAATACAGGCTATTTTCACTTGCAAAGGGTTAAAAAGTACAATTTATTTTCTAATTTATGAAAAAGATAACAAATGTTACCTCCTTCCTTGTTTAAAATGGATATCCGATGGCTATATTAACAAGGAAGTTGTCTTTTCTCCATGCCGCATTACCCGGATTTATTTTCTTCACAATCCATCGCTCTCCATCCGGGAGACTGGGGTCAAACATCTTAATGGCAAGATCAACCCTGAATACCACAAAATCAACATCAACGCGAAGACCCAGTCCTCCTCCAATGGCAATCTCTTTCCTGAACCTGTCCCATTGAAAATCAGCTCCGGGCCTTTCCGGGTCATCATTCTTGAGCCAGACATTCCCTGCATCAACAAATACAGCTCCTTTAAACAACCGGGATAAACTCATCCGATACTCCATATTAGCCTCAAGCTTAATATCGCCTGTCCTGTCAATGCCAAGGTTTTCAAACGGCGGGCGGAAGCTCCCGGGCCCAATGCTCCTCGAAACATAAGCGGGGACGCTATTGGTGCCTCCTGAAAAAAATTGACGTATATAAGGAATAATATTTGAATTTCCATATGGCATACCTACACCGAAATTCCTCTCGTCACAAACTGATCCTTCCGTCCAATACGATAGTAATGCCGGTATTCACCCCTGAATTTGAGAAACTGAGAATAAGGAACACCAAAAAATTCATTACTTGATGTAGATCCATCCCTGAGACCACCATAAATGAGGGACAATGAATTGCCAGCACTTTCAATGGCCCCATCAAGGAAAAACCTTTGGCCGTTGGTTTCCAAAAGATGATCATAATTGATGGAATAAGCCATGCCAAATATAAACTGCTCTTCAAAACTTTTTTTAACAATTGGATTGGCCTCCAGATAGTCCCTGAAGGCATCGCTCCGGTTTGATAGATTAGTATACGAAATATCAAAAAATCTCAGAAGATGGTTGATATTTTGTGTCTGACGCCATTTATAACCAAATTGAGCATAGAAAGAAGTAAGCGTATATAACTCAACCCGCCTGTATAAATTGATCCCTACCTTTATGTTAGTCAACGGAATAAATCCAGGTGCAACGCTTCCTAATTTAAAAGGAATTAACCTTGGTATTTCTAATCCTGCATCAATGCCGGTTTCAAAAGAAGTATTGATTGAATCAACGCCGATTTGTACTTCAAAACTGCCAGTCAGGTTCATGGTGAACATTTCGACACCACCAAAAATAATTCTGTTCTTCCATCTTAAATTAATTCCCGGACCGACATAATTCGTTGTCCTTATCACAGTATTTATTTCGGCCGAAATAGAATTCCTGTTCAAAGGGGTCATAAAGATGGTAGCATTAAGCGTATGCCTCGCAGAATCCTCCCTGAAATCAGCGCTTACATACCTGTAAATACCAAAACTTGAAAGATGACTTAAGGTCCTGAGATGAAGGGCCCTCGAATACTGGTCGCCGGGAGACAAATATACCCTGTTAAGTATTATATCAGGCCTTGTATTTCTATGCTGTGATATAAAATATACTCCCTTGATGAGGGTAGTATCAGGATAATAATTTTCCAGACTATAATCATCATGAACATAAATATTATCTATCTTTATTTTCCGGGATGCATCTTGAGGAATTGACCCTTTTAATCGCAGTTGGATATTAACCTTACTGCTTGTCGAAAATGTATCAGCCCTGAATAACAGATGTTCTTTATTGAAATAATAAAACCCGGAATCCTTTACTATCATTTCAATTCTTTCCCTTTCTTTAATTAAGGCATGAAGATTATATGAATTCCCTGGCTTGATTAGTGCATCATCTGATGTTAGGGAAATTTCTCTGAGGAGTTGACCTGCCCCGTTTGGATACTTTATC
>CAZYDB010000338.1:0-4785 GCA_964645995.1 uncultured Roseivirgaceae bacterium | reverse complement strand
TCCAGCTTGCATTGGCAAGGCATGAAAGAAAGAACCAGTAGCCGACAGACCGTAAAAAAACATTGTCAGCCCTGTTTCTGAAAGCCTGGATTAACTGGTAAATAACGAAGAAAAGTAATAAGAGGTAAATGAATCCCCAAATCGAAAAAGTAAACCCGGCTGGCACAAACAGATTGGGGTATTGATCGGATAATTCGCCTGTGGTTTTGCCGTTTACGGGTAGGGCATTGGCGAGGGCGTTTAAAATGATCATTAGGATAAACCCCGAAAGATTAAGCAATGCCAGCACTCTGTTATTGCGGTTTCCCATGATGAAGTATTTATTCTTACATTCATATTTACAGAATATACCTGAATAAATCCAGTGATAAGGAGGTTTGTTGAGGTCTTTTTCCTTTTATGTGATATTTCTCAGCACCATATTTTACCGGATTAGCCAGCCAGATATCTCCTGAATTTCCAATTATTGCCATGCTGGTGATTGTTGATATACCCATTCAGGTTGTTTTTGCGTACATTATTAGAAACGAGTTTTTACTGATTATTTTAAGATATGGATCCCAAACTTACGATCAAATTCTATGGCACACGCGGTTCGATGCCAATCTGTGAGCCAGGATTTTATGAGTTCGGCGGCAATACTACCTGCCTTTCAATTACCAATAATGTTAATAATACCATGGCCATCATGGATGCCGGCTCCGGGATCAGAAAACTGGGTAAGGAAATTAAACAACATTCGAATCTCAATAAGGACCTGTATCTTATCTTTACTCATTTCCATTGGGATCATATCCAGGGATTTCCCTTTTTCAACCCAGCCTATATCCCCGGATATAAGATCAATATCCTGGCTATGGGAAAAGACAGGCCTTTCAAGGATCTTAAGGAGTTGTTCAGCATGCAGATGCAGGAGGCTTATTTTCCTGTTTCCCTGGAAGAAATGGGCTCCCGGATTGAATTTATAATGCCTGGCAAAGAAGTCGAATTGTTTTGGAACACTCTGGTGACCTTTCAGAAGCATGATCATCCGGGGATTGCTTATAGCTATCGCATCGACTGGATGGGCAAATCTTTTGTCTTTGCCACGGATATTGAACATAAGGACCATATCAATCAGGATATTGTCCGGCTGTCCAGAGGAGTGGACCTGCTGATCCATGATGGACAATATACCGAAGAGGAATTAAAACACAGAAAGGGTTGGGGACATAGCAGTTATGATCAGGCAATTGAGGTTGCCCGGCAGGCCGCATGCCAACAGCTTGTCATCACCCATCATGACCCTGATCACAATGACGAATTTTTGTCTAAAATGGAAAAATACTGCCAGGAACAACTCCCCAACTGTCAACTGGCCAGGGAAGGGCTGGAGATAGTGTTGTAAAATGCAAGGGCTAACGTTTTTATTCCGACCAGGATAATTTCCTGGTATAAAACAAACGGGTTAGAAGGTATAGAAGCATCCCAAACGGGCCCATCATGAATATTAAGAACAATACAAATATCCGCAACCAGAAATTATATCCGATCTTAAGGCTGTCACGCGTAACCAGCAGGCCTGCGGCCAGGTCGAAGGCAAGATAATGAATCCAACCGGCGATAAGAAGCCTGTCATCAGCAAACATCGTTTTAATTCCTTCAAGACTGCTGAAAGCACCGGGGTCAATGGTAATGTCACTGGTAAACAGAAGTATTGCATATAAAAATGCCAGCAAGCCGATGATCAGATACATGATGGTTGCGGGAACCCATTCCCTCGATGGGAAAAACCATAGAAGGATCCATCCCGGCACTACCCAGAAGTTGGCTATCTGAAAAAGCGTTGAATCGTCAATCATGATTGTAGAAACATATTTAAGGTGTATTGTACTATTTTTCTGCTAATTCTACCTTCAAGAGGTAGGGCTCGAAAATTTGACTCATATATAGAGTATTGTCAATAACAAGGGATGTGCTGGCTGCGCTGATTTTATTGCCTGAATTCCAATATAAAAGCTTAACCTGTTGATCATCGAGAGAATAGGAATAAACTCCACAAGGCGATGTGTTTTCTGGTGAAGAAGTATGGCGAATAAAACGGACAGGATTCAGATGATTGGTCACGATAAGTTCATTCCCGCACTTTCGGATATTGTCAGGAGCTGTTATCTCCATTACCGGTTTTTTTAACCTGGCGATCTCTCCATCCCATAACAATGCATATACTTTGTTTTCAAGTGCAGCGGAAACATATATCTTCTGATGATGATATAATAATCCGGCCGGATACGCCAGGTCTTCACTGACCACCTTCCATTTTCCCTGGTTGTTATTATAATAGATGATATTCCCCCTTTTCAGGCGCAATATCCTTTCCAGGGTGCTTCCCCTATTGCCGGCATCGTTACATACGAAAAAACTGCCATCATCCAGAGCCGCTACAGCATTGGGAGAAACGAGTAACGGGTGGTGGTAAATCTTATTGAAAAGCAGGCTGGAGTCGGTCAACGAATACCGGATAACGGGATGTTCGTCAAGCGCATCATCATGATTAATGACATAAAGGAAAGGGTTGCCGTTGACGATCTGAAAATCTATTCCGTGCGGTTGGAAACTAATATCCTTCGGTTCATCTATTCGTGATAGTTCAGCCGCTTTACCTGTTATCAGGTCATACTTCACGATATTCCCGTATGCCTTATATTGATCACGCCTTCCGGAACAGGAAACCAGCAGATAATGGGAGGAGTCGGTATTTACCTCGATCATATCCTCAGGTCCCGGATAGAAGGGTATGCTGGCAGAAGGAAGATCCATTGGCTCGGGATATTGAAAGCAGGAGGCTGTTGTAAAAGCAATGAGAATAAATATAATTCCTGGTTTAATAGGTCCGGCTAATATTTTAATCCTGGGATTTATGGTATGAATGAACTTTATCATGGATCCTTTTCTGTTTATTATAATAATTCAGGATTTGCTGATTCTTATAATATACATTAATCTTGTTTAATCATTTAGTAATATTTATCAAATATAGGATTATTGGAGAAGGAGAAAAAATGACCAGCCATTAAATCAATGGTTCCGGAAATATACCTCCCTGGTCTTTATTCTTACAAAGGGTAGTATAATGATTGAGCAATCATTGTGAAATTTGAGTATGCCGAATGTATGCTATCTGTACATTATGCTATTCATTAGCACTGTTTTTTTTCACTACTATACCGTTATAGCTGGTTACGTAAAATGCAAAACGAAAATGGCCACCGGCTTTGCCTCTGGCCTGGCAGGCATCCAACATCCAACCATTTCGTCAAAATCGCCTATGACTATCTCCTGCCTAAATAGCTGTTCGAATGGTTATCGATCCTTTTCCACAGACCACTTTCAAGGGTGTATCGCCACCATTAACAGTGCCTTTTCTGTAGTATAATTGATTGGTTTCATAAGATAAGGAATCAAATCCCTCAAGATGCATCTTGCCCAGCGTAGTTGATATTTCAAAAGAAAATGAAGCATCTTCCGGGACTTCAACAAGCACATTGCCGTCAAGCGCCTCTATTTCAACAGAGCATTCAGGTAACAGTCCAAGCATATGGCAGAAGACACTTCCCCTCGCCGTTTCTGCATGTACATCGCCCAGGTGGTTGGAGATACTGATACTGCCATTATTGATCCTGAGATCGAGGGCGCCTTCATTATAATTGCATTTCATGCTTCCTGTGCTCAGCCTGAGCTTAATATCACCGATAATATCGTCCACTGAATAATCCCCATTGATACCGAAATAGTCAAGATTAAGTAGTTGAGGCACCTCTAAATCGAAGGAAGATATATATTTTCTGTTTATATCCGGAAAATCCGCCGACAAGGTGAATGTTTCGCCGGTAACGGAGTGCCTAACCTCGATATCAGACAAATGTTCTTCTGCATCATTGAAATCTATTCCCCAGGCTCTTCTGAAAAGTACCGCTGTTATATTTGAAGTATTGCCGGCACCAGTGAAAACGTTACCGTTCACCACGGTTATTTCCAGCAGACTAATATTATTTGCCGGCCATGATAAGGTATCATATTGTTCCGCAAATACATCATAATCTTCGTTTTTCATAAAACAGGACGATAGGGAAACAATGACCAGCAGGGAGGTTAAATTTTTTTTTAAAAAGACCATAGATATTCTTTTTTAACGGAAAAAATATTTTCCGGGTTAAGAAATTTCTTTTTGAGTATTGGAATAATTCATTCCGGAAGTACTTGTATTAATGATAATCCAATCATTCCTTTTATTAAATACCCGAAAAATTAAAACTAATTTTCTACCTTTATGGCGCTTATCCTGAAACTATGGAAAAACTCAGGTATTTTATTATCATTCCTGTTTTACTGGTTGCCATTTATCTGGCAGGGCCAGTATTATATACTCAGGAGGTAGATCCTGAAATACCTGAACTTAATGCCTCAGGTGAAAAGCTGGATCATTATGTGGAGATCAGGGAGGATGGTATTCAAGGTTTGAAAAAGGACAACCATGCCAGGATCATATGGTATGATGACAGTCTTAAAAATAAAACAGCCTATGCCGTCGTCTACCTCCATGGCTTCTCTGCCAGCCAGGGTGAAGGTGAGCCTCTTCACCGGCATTTTGCTGAACGATATGGGTGTAACCTATATCTCTCCAGATTATTCGGCCATGGTATCTACAGGGAAGATGCCCTCATTAATATGACACCGGAAAATCTGGTATCGTCCGCTGCCGAAGCGATAGCAATAGGCAGGCAATTGGGTGAGAAAGTAATCCTG
>CAZYDB010000337.1:0-4846 GCA_964645995.1 uncultured Roseivirgaceae bacterium | reverse complement strand
TAAAAAAATGCTTATTCTATGGATGTTCAAGATTCGACATTCAATCGAATGTCAAAAGATCTGAGAGCACAGGAATATGACCTGAAAAAGCTCAGCGAAAATGAAATTCATATTAAAGGCATTCCCACGATATCTTCATTCATGTTTTTTGTTCTGATCCTTATCGGAACAGTGCTTTTAGTCATTGGAATTCTTTCGGTTACCTTAAAAGAACCGGAATGGATCAGTGGTTCTTTATTCATGGCGGCTGGATTATTCCTGATTTTTCTTCCCTTTCAGAATTATTATTCCAAAAAAGGACTTGATATCAAAATTGATAAAGGCAAAAAGCAGGTCGAGATCAGATCCTTTTCTATTTTTCGCAGCAAGGAGGTGATCGGTTTTGATGAGATACAAAACATCATTTTAAAAAAGGTAAAAACAAACACTTTCGTTGATGATACCAGTGAAAGCAGCATCATTCAGAACTATACTGTACAACTCGATCTGAAAAACAGGGAGGATGAAATCCTCATCAGTTTTTACCGGAAAGATGATGAATCGGAAGTCTTTACTAATTACTTCACCGATTATCTGGCTGATTTTATTCAAAAAGAAAAGAAAAGCATCGACATCGATTAACCGGAGGTTTCTCCTCCAAATGGGTCCCCTTTTCCTTGTTCACAATATTCTTTCAGACTTTTCATATATATTCCCCACTGATAGCTGCAGGAAGCAAAAAAATCAGAAGTCTCTGCCCATCCATAATGTGAAAATGACAGCATCGATCCTTTTTTTCGCTCCTGAATATCAAACCGGATCCTGGTACCGATCCATTCTTTGTCCCCATCGATACATTCCCATTCAACCAGGCTATTTTTCTTAAGTGTGGCAATATACATCTTATCCTGATACCGGTTATTGAACCAGAATTCAGCCACCGTACCCTGGATCGGGTCGGCTTTAGACCGGGCAGTCCACCAGGACGAAAGTCCCTCGCTGGTAGTCACGGCTTCATACACATGCCAGGCGGGTGCATCAATATATATGGTATAGTTAATCGCAACCATAGATTCAAATTCAGCAGGAGCGATGAATGTTCAGGGTTCCTGTGAGAAAATCAATTCAGAATTTATTAAATTTACGAGATTTTTTAAATTTAATATACACCTAAATAAAAATTACTGTTATACAATGGACAGAAGAAAATTTATCGGTGTCTCCGGGCTTGCCTTGACTTCCTTTGCTTTAGGAACGACAGAAAACAATGCTCATGGTTCGGATCATAAAGCTCCCGTGCGTATAGGTGTTATTGGCACCGGTGGCAGAGGAAACTGGTTGATAAAAATCATCAACGACCTGCCCGACATGAAAATTACTGCCTGTTGCGATGTACTCCCTTTCCGTCTTGAAGAGGGCGCGGAGCTTACCGGGAAAGGCACCCGGATTTATGCCGATTACAGAAAACTATTGGATGATCCGAAGGTTGATGCTGTGGTCATTGCCACGCCCCTGTCTGAACATTTTCAGATGGCAATGGATGCCATTGATGCCGGAAAGCACGTTTATTGCGAGAAAACCATGACATTAACCATCGATCAGGCCTTAAAACTTACTGAAAAAGTCAAATCATCCCGCATAAAATTTCAGGTGGGTTACCAGCACCGGTACAACCCCTTGTATCATAATATTTATACTACGATCCATGAAGGATATCTTGGAAAGATAACCCATGCCGAAGCCCACTGGAACAGAAATGGCAACTGGCGCAGACCCGTACCCAAGCCTGAATATGAACGGATGATCAACTGGCGCATGTATAAGGAATATTCCGGCGGGCTTATGGCAGAGTTATGTTCTCATCAGATTGATATCATTGATTATGTCCTTGACAGTCATGCCTTAAAAATATCAGGTTTTGGCGGAATTGATTACTGGAAAGACGGACGGGAAACCTTTGATAATATTTACACCATATTCGAATACCCGGAGGGCATCAAGGCAAGTTTTAATTCCATCACTACCAATTCATATGAAAGTTTTAATATTAAAATATATGGGACAAAGGCAACGATCGTTGTTAAGGGTGAGGCTAATCATCAGGGATATATTTACCCGGAACCACAAGCTATCGAAGAACTTAAATCCCAGGTAGACGGTATTTCCAGCGCCACCATGCAGATCCTTGAGCGCGGAGAACCGATACCCATACTGGTTCCGGGCTTCCCTGAAGGTGATATTGGACCCACCAGCGCCGCATTATCTCATTTTGCAGGCTGTATTTTAGAAGATGGAGACGTTATTGCCAATGTTGATTTCGGTCGCAAAAGTGCTGTAGCTGTTTCCATGGCCAATAATGCTATGCGGACGGGTGCAATAGAAATATGGAAGGACGAATATTCCGGCTAATGGAACGACCCATCCTGCCGGATCCCCAATAAGGGGCAGGTGCAAGCGGAAGGCAAAATATATTACAAGGTTGGTATGTTGTGTTACTGGTTCCTGAAGATCTTATCCATTAACAGGGATATCTTTTCAAGCCTTTTTCTATCACCTCCCGGCACTTCCGCTGAGGCCCATCCATTATATCCAATATCTTTCAGGGCATCAAGAACGGCAGGCCAGTTGCAATCACCTTCAGTCAGTTCTACATCAAACCCTTTCCATAGGCCTTCGTTACGCTGTTTTTCGCGGCTGTACTCTTTTACATCGAGTTTCAGGATACGATGATCCAATGTCCGAATCCATTGTTCAGGCCATCCATAACGCACAATATTGCCGACATCAAAATACCAGCCTATGTTAGGATGATCAAATTCATCAATATAACGGGCAGCCTCAATAGGGCTGATCAGGAAATTGTTCCATACATTTTCAATGGCAATTTTTATTCCTGTTTCCTCTGTTACCGGCAGAAGTTTCCTTATCTCTTCCTGCGAGCGATGATAGGCATCTGCATAAGCTATCTCAGCATTAACAACGCCAGGCACCAAAAGTACGGTAGTGCCCCCATATTCCCTGCAATCCTGAAGGGCAGTGATCATGGAATCGACACATTCCTTTCGTACGCTGGGATCCGGATGAGAAAGAGGTGCTCTCCAGTGCACGGAGTTGACCACACCCGGTATCTCAAGACCGGTACTATCTCTTGCCGCAACAATTTCCCTATTGGCCAACTCATTGGGACTATCCATCTCAACACCATCAAACCCGATATCCTTAAGCAACTTAAACTTATCAAGAATGGAAAGCTCCTCTCTTACCATTCCGAATTTGAGGCATTTTTTGACCTTCGGGCGTTCCCTTCCGGCAGCCCCTGCCGGCTTTGATAAAAATGAAGGGTATATCAAACCTGCACCTGCCAGCCCCAGGCTGGTCCTGATAAATTTTTTACGATCCATAATTAAAAATTTGGTTGTCCGACCGGTTTTTCAAATAGGTTATATGAATTTTGTTATTCCCGGTTTAGCCACCGGTGGGCCTTCAATGACCAGGTCGAAGGTATACTCCTCCGGATCCGGTCCCAGTTTTTGTTCTGAGTTCCAGGCTTCCTCCCAGGTGATGGTTTGTCCGGTATAGGCTGCCATCCTTCCCATGATGCCCATCATATTACTCTGCAGCATCCAGTCACCGTCGTACATGGGCTTGCCGGCCCGAATGGATGCGAACAACTCATCGTGCTCCTGCTGGTACATATCATTGCCTTCGCCCCTGTAGCGCCAGGGATTCGCTCCGGTTATCTCATGCTGCCTGCGGATCACATCGACCACACACTTGCCTTCCGAGCCCCACATTTCCACCCCATAAGCCCGGGAGCAGTTTTTCTGTTGCCTGCTGAAATGAAAGGATTTGGCACCGTTCTCATAGTCAAAAACAACGGCAAAATGATCGTAGATATTTCCATAGACCTCATCGGTACGAACTTGTCTGCCGCCGGTTGCCGTTACCGACCTGGGTTGTTTGTCATGCATTGCCCAGGACCCCATATCAACACTATGAATAGCCTGCTCCACAATATGATCGCCGGAAATCCAGTTATAATATAACCAGTTACGCATCTTTTTTTCCATATCCGTCCATTCGGGTTGCCATGGATTGGACCATAATTCTCCGGTGTTATAGGTGTTGTAAACAGTATGCACTTCACCTATGTCGCCGGACAAAACTTTCCCGAAGATTTCCCTTTTCGGCGTATGATACCGCCAGCAGAAGCCAGAAACTAATGATAATTTCTTTTCTTTTGCTTTTTGGGCTGCCGCCATAGCCCTGCGGATTCCCGGGGCATCAACAGCCATCGGCTTTTCGCAGAATATATGCTTTCCTGATTCAACGGCTTTTTCCAGGTGAAGGGGCCTGAATACCGGGGGGGTGGTAAGGATCACCACATCAACATCTGAAGCAAGCACCTTCTTATAGCCATCAAATCCAAAAAACCTGTTTTTCTTTTCCACCTGGACCTTGTCGCCATGCAACTTTTTAAGGTTTTCCAATGAAGACTCCAAACGGTTTTCAAACACATCAGCCATAGCCGTTAAAATCACATTATCATCTGCATTAATCGCCTGATTCGCTGCTCCTGTGCCTCGACCGCCACAACCGATAAGGCCTACCTTCAGCGTTTTATTATTCATGGCATAGGATGCTTTCGGTACTACGAAATTCATGGCCAGAGCGGAACCTGCTGCCGCTGTTCCTGAGGTTTTAAGAAATGATCGCCTGGATCGAAAAAATTTGCTGTTTTTCATCTATTTTTTTAATTGTGTTAGAAATCCTTAGTCTTTTATTAAATAACGCATTAAATTAAAACATAATTTTTCCTTTACCAATTTTTTTTAATGGAGAACAAATTAGCAGTGCTGCTAAACAA
>CAZYDB010000336.1:0-4852 GCA_964645995.1 uncultured Roseivirgaceae bacterium | reverse complement strand
ACTTGCTCAGGCAAACGACCACGTCCTCGCGGGTGACCGCTTCGTGAACCGACGTCTCGGGATTGCGCAGGATGGGCATGAGGCTTGTGCCGTGAAGGTGAGGTGGAATCTCGATCTCGTTGAGCTCAAGCAGGGTCGGCAGGATATCGATCTGGGAGACCAGGTGCCGGTCATCCACCACATTTTCAGGCACCTGACCGGGCCAGCTCAGGATCAGCGGTACTTTCGTTGCCTCTTCATATAAACTGAGCTTGGCAGCCCACCGATGGGCTGCGGCCCCATCACCATGGTCGGAGGTAAAGAGGATGATCGTATTCTCCCTTAACCCATTCCTTTCCAGCGCTTCCATCACCTTGCCGATCTCGGCATCGACCATCTCTGTCAGCCTGCAATAGGCATGGTAATACCCTTTCCATTCGTCAGGGCTGTACCCGCCAGCCATTTTCAGCTCATCACCATAACCGTCAAGCGTTCTTTTTATCTGCAAGAACCCGGGCTCTTCCGGATCGATCTCAAAATTCGGCGGTAGCGGAGGCAGCACATCAATCGAATCCGGCGGTGTGGCGATGGCTGCCGGCAGTTTGAATTTCCCGAAAGGCCGTATCTCATACTTGTCTTCCGCATCCGGCTTCCAGCCCACTCTTCTGGGATAGATACAAATATCATGTGGATTATGGTAGCTCAGGCCCACGAAGAAAGGCCGGTTATCTTCATAGCTATCCAGGAAATCAACCACCGCGCGGGTCAATGGCGGATCTGTGTTCGCCCCCAGCAGCCAGTCCCTTGCTTTGGGGTCATAGAAGGGAAGCATCTCGAATCCCGGGATCGGCTCGCCTTCGGGAGATCTCCGCTGCGGATAGCTGGCCGGCAGATGCCATTTCCCGGCCCAGACCGTACGATAGCCCACTTCCCGGAAGAGGTGGCCGGCATTCGGCATTCCCTCCCTCATGCTGTTGCCATTCCATTCCACGCCGGTCTCATGGGGCATCCGGCCGGAGATGATGCTGCTTCGTGACGGACCGCAGACCGGCGAAGTGCAATAGGCTTCCGTAAACAGGATCCCGTTCCCGGCCAGGCGGTCCATGGCCGGAGTGGAAAGATGCGGATTCCCCATGGCACTCATCATGCCATGATGTTGCTGATCCGTAAAGATCAGCAGGACGTTGGGGGCAGGTGCCGGGTTTTGCTCTGGCGGACCGCCGGAACAGGCCGGGAGCATTAACAGCAGTATCAGAAAGAAAACAATATTTCTTCCTTTAGAAAGTAAGAATAATCTATTCATCGTTGAAATTAGTTTATTGTTCAACCTCCAGAAAGTACAATTTACGAATTTCCAGGCTAACCGGGCCGATCAATCCGGAAGATTGCAATTGATACCCCGACCAGGGCCTGTTTGCCGGATCGGTACCATGAGCCACATTGCTTCTTGTAAACTGTTCATTCAAGGGCATCTCCAGGTCGCCGATCATCCGGTTCAGCCAGGTATTTGCCACTTCGACTACCAGATAGTTCTCTCCTTCTTTGAGATAATCACCGACGACCAGCTTATGCGGGGGAAGCAGGCTGCTGCCTACCTCCCAGCCATTCAGGTAGACGCGCGCCACGGCGCCAACTTTTCCCAGATCCAGGACCGCCTGTGCATCCGGCGCCGGTACTTTTTCCAGACGGAAAGGCACCCGGTAAGTACCCTTCCCACTGAAATATTTCATTCCGGGATCTGCTGAAAGGGACCAATCTTTCAGCTTTTCAAAAACCTGAACGGGTTCCGCACCCCACCCATAGAGAAAACGAACATCCCAGGGGCCCTCAATGCTGATCTTATTCCAGGGGCTATCAACAAGAATCGAATTTTCCTCACCATCAGACAGGGTACAAAAATACTGACCGGTGCTGTACGGATTCAAACGGATCAAACCGTCGCCGGTAAAACTCAGGTCAACCCTGATGCTTGCAGGCTGGCCGGCCGGGAAAACCTGAACACCATCGATGCTGAGCCGGGTAACCTGGTTTTTTTTCTTCACAGGCTTCCGGAAGATGATAAATTTCGATTCGAGCGGTTCAAAGTAAACCGGCAGGAGGATACCCTCACCGGCTTCCCGGTAAAGCGCCGGCTTTTCCATCGTCCCTGCGACGGGGTCCCAGATCTCAGGTGCGAGACCTTTTACCCGGCAGGTGATCTCCGTAAAAGCGGCTGTGGAGTCGGTATTCCTTACAAAATAGATCTCCCCTTCCAGGCCTGTCCGGTGTATGAAATCCAGGCTTACCCCTTCAGGGTAGGTCCGGTACATAAGATCCGGTCCCCGGCCCATCTCCATCAACACTTCCCGGGGTGTGATACCTGTGATGATCCTGCCGCTGCCATACCGCTTATCCAACCGGCGCACCTGATCCTGCTTGCCCCATATCCGATCGGCCAGCAGGCGGAGGGCCTCTTCCTCCTGCCGGAAATTACTTAGCCCGTACACCCTGGAAGGTTTCGGACCGATGATGGCAGCGCCTTTTAACAACAACTCTTCGATCTTGCGCAGCACCTTCAGGTCCATCCGCTCATCTTCAGGCAGGACCATGACTGCATACTTCATTCCAGACGGCAGGACGATCTTCCCGTCTTCCACCTTTTCGATCTGCAACAGTACTTCCGTGTTCAGGTCGTCATAATCATATCCTGCTCCCAGACCCGGGCGGATATGTTTAGGCCGGGCAAAATTCGGGATATCATGGCCATAGTAATAAACTACATCAGCCACAAAATCACCCTCCATCAGCATGGCGCTGCAGCGAGCCAGGTAGGCATGAAAATCATCCGACATCGGCCACCAGGTCATCTTAGGATGGATATGTGTACCCGCCTGATAACTCCAGCCGGGCATGCCTGCTTCCGGGGGTGAATGTGGCATGGTATGGTAGACCACACGTGTCATCCCCTCACAGAAAGCCCGGTCAGCCAGGGCCTTCAACTCGAGCGGTGTCTCCTGCCAGTGCTTGTTAAAGCTGGTGAAGGCCTCCATCTCCACCACTTTATGTCCGTAGATGTGGGCAGCACTGGCAATGTTCTTCACCACCTGCATCATGTCTACCCCATCTTCATCAAGTCGCTCGTGCCGGTTCCAAAATTCTCCGCGCATGATATCCACGGCACCCAGGGCCTTCAGGTCCTCCGAAGGGATGTCATGCAGGGGCGGGCCCGGCCCTCCTGATTCGGATGCCAGCAGCAAGCCATGATCCCGGCAGATCCGGCTGGCCTGCCGGTAATGGTTATTGATGAACATCTCGGAAACCGTCTTCCTGTAATCATATAAAAAACGGTCAGAGACTTCCCGGCTGATCACGGTATGACCCGCCAGGACGGAGATGAATTGATTGATGGGATAACCATTCATTTCCAGAAATTCCTGGGGCAGCTCAGGAGACCATTCGACCGGTGCCTCGGATTCGAAGCTGCAAACGTAAAGGCGTTCGAGGGCGCTTTCCCCCAAGCCTCCGAGCCTGGATTCAAGTTCACCGATCACATAATTGAAATGATGTCTGGTCGCTTTCTTCGAAAAATGATCCATGATATACCCTTCGGTATTCTCGCTTTGCATCCACATATGCTGACCAATGGGAGCCACCACGGACCGTATGATTATCCATTTGCCGGGAGGGATCCTGATATCCGCCATTTCTTTATCGATGGCATCCTGGTCAAAGGATATGACATCGGCAGTATCTGCGATGATGCCATTTTCTCCAAGGGGAAAAGCCTGCAGGCTAACGTTCTCATACCATTCCGGGAAACCCTGATCATCCACCGGGGGATCCAGTTTATACTGCCCGTAAGGTTTGGTAAAGTACATGGGGATGTCCGGGAACCCGACCGCTCTCAGATCAACCGGACCTTCGAGTGTATCCTGCCAGATAAGCAGTTGCATCGACATCTCATCAGGTGTGGTCCAGTCACCTCCTGCATTCCAGCCATTGGAGACCGAGAAACCGATGGAAAGATCAAGTTTTTTAGCTTCCCGCAGGGCGAAAGCAATACCATCCAGTTGTTCATCACTCAGAAAAGAGGGTCCTGCAGGGATGATATCCAGCCGGTCGCTGACGCCGAAATCAAAGATATCCACGCCACCCAGACCCTTGGCCTTGAACTCCTGCAGTTCTTCCCGGATGGTGGCATAGTCAAAATTCCCGTGCGACCAGATCCAGTAACCGCGGGGCTTGGCCGATTCGGGCGGATCAAGAAAGACCTTTTCCATGGAGGTTTGGCCCCTGACGATGTACGAAACTGACAGGAATATCAAAAAGATACAAGCAAAGGGCCAATGAAACTTAACCTTGTGAAACCATTTTGTAATGCGTATCATGAGTATCATTATTTTTTTTCGAAAAAAGAAAAAGGCCGGCCAGTGCAATGAGGCTGTTCACGACCAGGATATCGTAACCGAAAGTATAACCATTGAACCAGTCTTCAGACTTCTGGTCCAATAAGGTGGAAAGTGCCGGCGCCAGTATACAGATCCAGGGGACCCGCCGGTCGGCAATTTGTCTGCGCGAATAGATCCCGAAAGCAAAAAGTCCTACCAGAGGTCCGTAAATAAAACCTGAAGTCCGGATGAATGCATACAGCACACTCTCGTTATTCACCTGCTGAAAGACCAGGATCAGGAAGAAGATTAGAAACGTAAACCCAAAATGGATCAATTGACGCTTGTGGTCATGCCGGCCATGGTCATCCATGTTTAATACATCTACACAGAAAGAGGTTGTCAGGCCCGTAAGGGATGAATCGGCGGAGGAATAGGCGGCGGCGGCTATTCCCACCAGAAAGATCGTAGCAGCCACCGGTCCGAGGTGTTCGACGGCCAGTATG
>CAZYDB010000335.1:4483-4867 GCA_964645995.1 uncultured Roseivirgaceae bacterium | reverse complement strand
GCACGGGTGGAGAGACTCGAACTCCCAGCCAATGGTTTTGGAGACCACTACTCTACCAATTGAGCTACACCCGTATTATGCCCAAAAGGGCTGCAAAGATACTATGATATATAAAAATTAACAAATGCGTTTCGATATATTTGAAACGCATTTGTTATATATTTTATTAACCGCCTTATTCAATGATCTCTGTGACCTGACCGGAACCAACTGTTCTGCCGCCTTCCCTGATCGCAAAACGGAGTCCTTTTTCCATGGCAATGGTGCTGATAAGTTCAACTTCAACTGATACATTATCGCCTGGCATAACCATTTCAACACCTTCAGGAAGCTTTATTTCGCCTGTCACATCCGCTGCCCTAAAGTAGAACTGAGGACGTCGCG
>CAZYDB010000335.1:0-4473 GCA_964645995.1 uncultured Roseivirgaceae bacterium | reverse complement strand
AGTATGACGCCCACCTTCTTCTTTTGAAAGCACATAGACCTCCGCTTTGAATTTATGATGTGGTGTGACTGATCCGGGCTTACAGATAACCATACCCCTTCTGATCTGATCTTTTTCGATACCCCTCAACAGAAGACCGGCATTATCTCCGGCTTCTCCTCTTTCAAGGATCTTCCTGAACATTTCAACACCCGTAACCGTCGACTTGAGGTTTTCTGCTCCCATACCAAGAATATCCACCGGCTCACCGGTTTTGATCACACCTCTTTCAATCCTACCTGTAGCCACAGTACCGCGGCCAGTGATAGAGAATACGTCTTCAACAGGCATAAGAAAATCCAGATCAACCAAACGCTGGGGCGTCGGGATATAGGAGTCAACTGCCTCCATGAGCTCAATAACTTTTTCAACCCACTTTTCTTCACCATTCAGCGCACCCAGGGCAGATCCCTGGATAACCGGCAGATCATCTCCCGGAAATTCATACTCTGATAACAATTCACGGACTTCCATCTCAACCAGTTCCAGTAATTCCTCATCATCAACGAGGTCTACCTTATTCATGAATACTACCAGAGCAGGCACACCAACCTGACGGGCAAGCAGAATATGTTCCCTAGTCTGAGGCATAGGTCCGTCAGTCGCAGCCACCACAACGATGGCGCCATCCATCTGGGCAGCACCCGTAACCATGTTCTTCACATAGTCGGCGTGACCCGGGCAGTCGACGTGAGCATAGTGACGATTTTCTGTCTGGTATTCCACGTGTGCCGTGTTGATCGTGATACCTCTTGCTTTTTCTTCCGGTGCATTATCAATCGATGCGAAATCCCTTAAAGAGGCAAGTCCTTTTTCTGACAACACCTTGGTAATAGCAGCGGTCAAAGTCGTCTTGCCATGGTCAACGTGACCTATCGTACCGATGTTCACGTGTTCTTTCGAACGGTCAAAAGTTTCTTTAGCCATATTTGAAAATTCCTGTTTAGTTTATTAATTAAATTAACTCGGACATAATGAAGCATTTCTGCAAAATCAGGCACCAACTGCTGCCTGTAATCCCCTGCTTACCTTAAACAAGGAATTAATTTATAAAATAATGAGCCAATGATGGGAATTGAACCCATGACCTCTTCCTTACCAAGGAAGCGCTCTACCCCTGAGCTACATCGGCTTCAGGATTAGAGCGGGCGACGAGGCTCGAACCCGCGACCTACAGCTTGGAAGGCTGTCGCTCTACCAACTGAGCTACGCCCGCAAATCCATCTGACGATGATGTGATGTTGTGATGGATTGATTTTATTATTTTCAACACATCTTAAAGTGAATGAGGCTGTCGAGTTGTTACAGAAGCGGGTTTCAATATCAGGAGCGTGTCCTACCCGTCATCCTGCATTCATCATTATTGCAACCGCATCCATGCAAAACATCATCTCATCATCAGATCCCAACTCACTAAACCATGCCTTTCCTTCGGGTCAAACATCCCTGTGCCTCTGGCATGGAACCAAATCACTAAATCACTAAATCACTAAATCACTAAATCACTAAATCACTAAATCACTAAATATCCTGGTGGGGGGAGTAGGATTCGAACCTACGAAGGCGTTCGCCAACGGATTTACAGTCCGTCCCAGTTGGCCACTTTGGTATCCCCCCAGTTGATATTAAAACTGTCAAATTAAAAAACGACCCTTTGCAAAAATGGAATCCGTTTTCGCAAAGGGAATGCAAAATTATATTCTTTTTTCTTTTAATCAAATATTTAATACAAATAAATTGATAATAAAAAAGGGCATATGATACTATCGCAGAACACCTCTTGCCTCCAATTATTTGCGCATTTTTTAACCCGAAAAATTCATGCCCGATTTAAAACAATCAATAGAGCAGTTATTGATTAACCCAGGTAAAGGTTTTGAAACTCACTTAAAACCAACATACGTTGAACTGTCGCATTAAATGAGAAAACATTTGATAAAATTCGGGATAGAAACACCTCTGAATCAGCTAAGTTTCTCCTTTAAGGGAATGAACGATAAAGCTGCCGAAGGTATTCATCTTCTTCCTTTTCTCTGATATCCTCCCTTAATTCATTAACACCCTCGAGATCAGATAATAATCCAAGTGATTGGTAAGCTGACAACCTCACATAGTTTTTATTATGGTTACGCGCATATTTTTCCAACAGAACGATACCCCTTCGCTGGATCAGTACCGGAGCATCCATAATATATTCGCCGAAATACTGCAGCAGGTACCATAGTGTTTCTGTATCCGCATGGTCTATCTTACTTACGAACCAGTCATATTGGTTATGCCCGCCCCTGTCAATGTAAAAACTGGCCAGGGGAATTACAATATTTATGTTGTTATATTGATCAAAACGGGAAACAATACTGGCCATTTTGTCCGGCATCACAGTTGAGCAGGCATAGATGGCAGTACCTGTTACCATGTAGGAACTATCGTTGAGGGCATCAAGGTAGAGGTCATTATATTTGGTGCCAAATTTTTCAAATATTATCTGTAAGGCATCTGCCCGCACAAGTGATTTTTCATCTTCTCTGGCTATTGCAACGAGCATTTTCTCATATTCTTCAGGGACAGGAGCCTGGTAATTCTCGATTGAATTAACAGCTAACTGACGGAAATACCAGAAAGGATTACTGAAGGCATCCAATAACACCGCCTGGACCAGACTATCCGCCGGATCTTCCAGCAAAGTATCCAGCGCCCTGTATTTCGGCAAAAAAGAATCTGTATTAAAATACTGATAAATATATTCAGCCTGTGATTTTGTATGATGTATCTCTGCCAGCAGTTGCTGCTCTCCATCGAATAATACCAGTTCCGGCTCTTCTTCAACTGAAAATTCAAAGGTCTGCCGCGGCTTATCCACTTCAATGAAAAATCTATCCTTACCTTTACTGTTCCATACATCGATATAAACAGGCAACTTATACAAGGGCGTCGTATCAAGATCCTGTTTTTGTATAATCTCCACACTTAAAGTAGAACCTTCGTAGGAATCTCGTACCTCAATAACCGGATGGCCGGAGGCCATGAACCATTGATTAAAGAACCAATTCAAATCCTCACCAGTAACTTCCTCAAAAACCAACCGTAGGTCATGCACTTCCACACTGCTGAATTTATGTCTTTCAAGATACCTTTGAAGAGAAGTAAAAAAAGCCTCATCGCCGACATATTTTCTGAGCATATGCAGGATCCTTCCTCCTTTTGCATAAGAATGATTGTCAAACATATCCTCCCGGTCGTGATAATAAAACCTGATCAGATTTTTCTGTTCCGTTTTAGCCTCCTCCAGATACTGTTCCGTTTCATCAAGGTTGTGTAATCCGGCCTCATATTGTCCATATTTATATTCATTCCATAAATATTCTGAATAATTGGCAAAGCCTTCATTGAGGGTTAAGTTGGCCCAGGATTCCAGTGTTACCAGATCGCCGAACCACTGGTGAAACAATTCATGGGCAATAATTCCTTCGAAATTATAATCAATAAGTTCCCGGCTATCCACATGCATGGCATCATAAAAAAGAGAAGCGGATGTGTTCTCCATAGCCCCTGAAACATAATCTCTCACGATGATCTGTGCATATTTCGACCATGGGAAATCCATTCCCAGCAGATCAGAGAAAAACCCGATCATCTCCGGAGTAGCACCAAAAATATCCCTGGCATATCTTGAATATTCCGGTTCAACATAATAATAGAGGGGCAGGTCCTTCCATTGATCTTTTATAATATCAAATTCACCAACGGCCATCATAACCAGGTAGGGTGCATGGGGTTTATCCATGCTCCAGAAATCCGTCCGCGTACTGTCCCCATTGAACTTCGAATAGATCAATTCTCCGTTTGATAATGTAGTAAATCTCTGATCTACAGTTATATATAATTCCTGGGTCATTCTTTCATTTGGGGAATCTATTGTCGGGAACCAGAATGAATTTGCCTCCGTTTCGCCCTGGGTCCAGATCTGCATCGGTTTATTGGGATCAGATCCGTCATGATTTATAAAATAAAGTCCCTGGTCGGAAGTAATTGCTTCGCTGCCTCCGGTTATTCTTTCTACTGGTTTGGCAGTATAGTCAATCGCAATGGTAAGAACATCATCTCTAGTGTAAATAGTATCGAGGATAACCATCAGCTGCCGGTTATCATAAAAATATTCGAGGCCCTTTTTATTTATTCCTTCTACCAGATTTACCTCCTGAATGTCGAAATTTTTCGCATCCAGCAGAAGTGTGTTCTGATTGTAAAAATAGGGTCGCAATTGCAATAATGCCTTTCCATTTAGCCTTTGAACATCCCAGTTAAAACTAACTTCTAATTTGGTATGTAACAGGTCGAAAAGGCGTGTTTCGGAACCCTGATACACTGCCGGCTCAAACTCCCTGGGTTTTTCCATGACAACGGCCGAATCTGTTGTCTCGGCAGAAAGCCTGG
>CAZYDB010000334.1:0-4885 GCA_964645995.1 uncultured Roseivirgaceae bacterium | reverse complement strand
GATATTATCTCTCCAAAAATCTTCCAACCCACAAGCCCACGTAACCTTTTGGAGAGACCATTCTTCATTCCTCATTCCTCATTCTTCCATCCTCCATCCCGATCCCTTGCATTATGCACATATGTTCATTATATTTGTTATACAATAATAAAAATGATTATGCCCAGACCTGAAAACAGCAGGATTGTTCTTGAACCACCATTATTTGGAGAATTTAAGCCTGTAGGGGTTCCCGGAGGCAGCCTCCAGCAGATCCTTTTATCGCTTGATGAATACGAAGCAATACGCCTGGCGGACCATAAAGGCTATTCTCATGAAGAGGCATCGGAAGAAATGGAGATTTCACGATCTACTTTTTCCCGTCTTATTGACCGGGCAAGAAAAAAAATTGCAGAATTCCTGATCGGTGGCAAAATCCTTTCCATAGAAGGCGGCAGCATTCATTTCAGGAATAATATTATTCAATGTACGGATTGTGGACATATGTTTAAAACCAAGATCGGACTCGTAATGGATAAATGTCCGGAATGCGGCTTATCCAATCTCCTGAGCCTGGCAGGTGGATTTGGACATGGGGCATGCTGCCTGAGAAACAGCAACCGTAGCAAACCGGATATGCTTTCTACTACTTATAAAAAATCCTAAATGAAATGCTCATGAAAGATTCAAACAAATTATCCGGAAGAAAAGGCCAGGGAGATGGTCAGGGGAAAGGCCGTAATCGCGGGGGTGCTTATGGCCCGGGCGGTTACTGTGTTTGTAATGAATGCGGTGAAAAAGTGACGCACCAGAGAGATGCAAAGTGTACAGGCAGCAAATGTCCCAAATGCGGACATACGATGGTCCGGGAAGAATTACTTCATTCCTGATAATTGAAATATGAAGATGTTCTAACTATGGATCTTATGAATTATCTTAGATCAGAGTAATTCTTAAATCAAATCCAATGGAAGAATTATTAAGAAAGGCAGGATATTCCGAAAAGGCTATTGATTATGTGACCCACAAAACAAATGTCGGCAGGGTTGAGAACCCCAGCGTTTCCATGTCTTTCACAGGACATTGCGGGGACACGATGGAGGTCTATCTGCAAATTGAAAATGATATCATCAGAGACTCGGGCTTCGAAGCCGTCGGTTGTGCCGGCGCCTTCTCCGCCGGATCCGCTTTAATGGAAATGATCCGTGGCCTCAACATCGATCAGGCAATGGAGATCTCTTCAAAAGACATAGTTAATTTCCTGGGTGGCGTACCCAAACACAAGCTCGATTGTGTAGACCTGGCCAGAATGACCCTGTTTAAAACTATTGATCAGTACAAAAACAATGATAACGATCATTAAAAAAAACACAGAATTATGGTAAAGATCCTCATACCCATGATATTGATGAGCCTGACACTCATTTCCGGTGTCAGTTTCGCCCAAAAAGGTACCGGCCAAAGAACCGGTATAGCACGGGAAGGCATCAATCCGGAAATAATCTCCTTTACAGGTATAATCAAAGACATGAAAGACGGTCCCTGTGTGTCCGGAACCGGCCGATACGAGTCCGGCAGTCACCTGATCCTTGAGATTTTCAATGAATCAACAATCAATGTCCATATCGGACCTACCCAGGCCGTTGGACAGGTAATGAGTGAACTCTCGTTCGGGCAGAAGATCACCGTGCTGGCATTTAAAACACCGGAGTTATGTGCCAATCATTACATTGCCAAGGAAATATTTATTGAAAGTAAACATTATGTCTTAAGGAATGATATATTACGTCCCTTCTGGGCCGGTAAGGAAATGATGCAATGAATGGATTGCTGAAAGGCTAAGCGGCCCGGTACCATTTTTTTAAAATCTGAAAAATTTACGTTTCGGAAATACGTTATTAACAAAACCTTTAATTAAGCAATGATTCTTTTGACAATAATCTTGTTATACTTTTTAACTGAAAATATATCGTTTAGGCCCAATAAAGTGGTGGTTTTTTTTCTGGGTTTTTCATTCCTGTTGCTGAAAACCCCAGTATGGTCGCAGGAAAAAGAGGATACCATCATGCTTGAGTCCATTACTATTAGTGATCAGGCCATAAATGAAGTATCCCATATCGCCACCAATTACATAGACAAGGCTGAATTGAAAAATTCGAACATCCGGGATGTAGGCGAATATCTCCGTAGTATACCCAACGTATCCGGTATCCGTCGGGGTGGTGCTGCCGTCGACCCGGTCGTCAGGGGTTATAAATACAATCAGCTTAATGTTATCCTAAATAACGGTGTAAGGATCGAAGGGGGATGCCCTAACCGCATGGATCCCGTAACGGCTCATATCGAAGCCGAGGATATCGAGAGAATTGAAGTGATCAAAGGACCCTTTTCGATGAAGTACGGCCCTTCCTTTGGCGGTGTGATCAACCTGGTCTCAGAATATCCGCGTCCTTACGAGGAATTCGAGATCCATGCCGATGCCCTCTATGGGATGGAATCAAACTGGAACGGCAAGAAGCTCCATGGTGCGGTTTACGGGGGTAATAAGAACATATATTTTCATGTTGCTGGCGGCTATAAGGATTTTGGCAACTATAATAGCGGAAGCCGTGAAGGGCAGGACACGACGTATTCCTCGGCTTTCACCAAATATAATTATGTGGCCAAACTGGGCTTTTCGATCAATCCAAGACACCGGATCCTACTATCCTACGATGGTGTACATGGCAGGGATGTCCTGTTCCCTGCCCTTCCCATGGATGAACGCACCGACGACACCCGGATCCTATCGGTCGATTACCAGGCCCGTGACCTGAATCCTTTTATTAAGGGCATTGACGTGAAGATTTACCAGTCGGATGTTTATCATGTTATGGACAACCTCAACCGGCCAAGTGCCGCCTTGATGGAAATGGTATCCGATGCCGATGCGATTAATACAGGAGGAAGGGCCATGGTTGACCTGCTGGTCACGAAGCACCGGATCCAGGCCGGACTGGATTATGAAAATATCTGGAAGGATGGAAAACGTGTGGGAGTGATGGAAATGATGGGCACCATTTCAACCAATACCAAAATTCTCTGGAGAGAGGCATTGATACAAAACCTCGGGGCTTTTGCTGAGTATAAAACATGGTTCTCCTCCTATGAACTGAATGCGGGCATCAGAATGGACTATAACAAGGCTGACTCAAAAGACTCACTGAAGGTCATTCATGACGGCACCGGTTACTTCGACGAGCTCTCTTCCGATTATCTTAATGTCAGCGCGAACATTGGCCTTACAAAAACATTGAATAGCTGGCTGGACGTGTCTCTTGCCCTGGGCCGGGGAACAAGAAGTCCCAATATGCTCGAAAGGTACATCAAACTCCTTCCTGTCGGCTATGACAGGTATGACTACCTGGGCAATCCGCAACTGAAGCCTGAAACCAACAACGAAGTCGACTTGACCTTTCAGGCTCATTATGATGATTATGGCGATCTTTATCTCAATTTCTTTTATTCCTATGTGCAGGATTTTATTGCCGCGAATCTTTTACCGCCAGCAGTCATCACCCCTCAATCACCAAATGTGATGGGGGTGAAGCAGTTTTATAATACAGATTACGTGACGTCCAAAGGATTTGAGTTTGGCTACAAGTCTCCACAGGAGAATAAGTTCGGAGCCGACCTGGTGGCGGCCTATACCTACGGGGTTATCCCATCCGTGACCAAATACATTATCCGGGAGGGGGCCGTGGTGGATGAAGTTGAACTGAAAAACGATGGATTGCTGGAAATACCGCCTTTCGAAGCTACGGTTAATCTCTACTACCGGATGCTTGAAGGTAAACTCGTGCCAAGGCTGACGGTTAGAACTGTGGCATCCCAGCGACATGTATCTAAAGCCTTTTATGAGCCGGAAACCCCCGGATTTACAGTGATAAACTTTGGCGCGCGATATCAGATCAATCAATATACGAGTATCCATGCAGGGATCAACAATGTACTGGACCTATCGTATTATGAACATCTGAATAGGAGAATTATTGGAACGAATATAAACCTTTTCGAACCGGGGAGGGTTTTTTATGCAACCGTATATGTAAATATTTAGTGAAGATGAAAAACAGATTTCTATCAGTAGTACTATTGTTCTTTCTGACCTGTGCAGGCTTTTACATCAGTTCCTGTAATAATGGCAACAGCATAGAACCCGAACCTGAAATACAGGCAGGTCATATCGTTTTTACATTTGATCATTATGTGGATGGAGAACCAATGATCCTTGACTCCATGATGTATGTTAATGCTGCCGGAAATCCATATGAAGTGAGTGAGATAATGTATTTCATATCCGACGTAACTCTCCATAATGCCAATGGCACCAAAAGGATGATCGGTGACTGGAAAGATATTCATTATGTGGAGGATGATATCCCCGAAACGCTGACCTGGGAGGTTTTTGACGATATCACCCCCGGGGCTTATGATTCAATCACCTTCATATTCGGTATTCCCGGAGAAAAGAACAAATCCTTTATGTTCGTCAATCCTCCGGAAAACAAGATGATGTGGCCGGATATCCTGGGTGGCGGATATCATTATATGATGCTTAACGGAAAATGGCTGGATGAAAAGGACGAAGAACAGCTCTATAATTTTCATCTTGGGATCGGTCAGATATATGAGGCCGACACCATCGATTTTAGTGCCATTACCGGCTTTATTCAGAATTATTTCACTGTAAGCCTGCTTGGCTCCTCCTTCTCACTGAAAGCCGGCGAAACGAAAGAAATCCAGATCATCATGAACATAGAAAAATGGTATGAGAATCCTCGTAATTTTGATTTTAATGTATGGGGAGGGGCGATCATGGAGGTCCAGGAAGCCATGCATATCGGGGTGGTAAACGGGCATGATG
>CAZYDB010000333.1:0-4899 GCA_964645995.1 uncultured Roseivirgaceae bacterium | reverse complement strand
ACCGCTGGAATGCTTCACTTTGCTTTAAGCGGAGTTCCATATGTTTTCTTTCGGTTATATCCGACGCAAAACCTTCTAAAATAATGCTGCCTTTAAAAGTCCGGTTGGTTTTTCTTCCTTTCTCCCATACCCATTTTTCCTTATTATCCCTGGTGTGGATCCGGTATTCGATTTCGAATGTACAATTGGTTTTTAGTGAAGATTGAATATGTTTCCATACCCTTTCTTTATCATCAGGATGGATCAGGTCGGCATACGCAAGTTTATTATCCTTAATGATCTCCTGTGCATCATACCCTGTTAATGTCCGGAAGCCCATGCTAAGATATAACATGGTCCATTTACGGTTATTCAAACACATGTATACCATGCCGGGTAAATTATCAACCATCTCATTACTCATTGAAAACCGGTTGTTTTCTGATATTTTTATGGATTTATCTTTTTCCGGTGAACCGTTTTTAGGGGATCTGGACATTTTGGTGTCTTCCAGGATAGTTTATGTTTATTATACCCCAAGTTAAGCATATGCAAGAAATAAATCAATACCAGAATAATTTTTAAGATTATAGGTTACCTGATGACCTGTACCACCTTCACCCCGGCCGATCCTGAAGCGATAAAAAGAAGGTTATTCCGGAAGGAAACATGATTTACTGAAGGCAGATTGTCAAACTCGAGATATCCCAGTAATGTCAAATTTACTTTGTCAAATTTACTGGTTACCGGCGTAATGACCTCAGCTACCCAGATCCCGCCTTCTCCATTCGAAATGAACAGAAGGCCGTCGTCATAAGAAACGGCATTAGTAAGCATGATCTGCCCGGGTTTGCTCCCGGGAAGCGGGATCTCTCCGATCTTTATATTCCTGTTTATATCAAATATTTGAACACCTGCACTACCTGCGGCGATAAAGACCATATTTCCATGAACCTCTATGGTGGATTTGGATTCCGGAATATCAGCACCTTCTACCGGGATCTGGTCCAGCAGTCTGAACTGACGGTCTAAGCGGCTGTACCTCCCCGGAGTTCCCTGCATAACGAAAATGTCAGTATTGTTTGTATCGGCCCACCGGGCATCATGTAACGCAGTATAATTCAATAATGCATAATTCTTGAGGTCAACCTGGTAAATTCCGCCTCCGTTCATTTCATCATCTCCTGTTGTATATAAAATCGTTTCATCAAAGACGTTAACGCTGTTTACTGCAAAACTTCCAAGGGCAAAGCGTTTATAATCTGTTGTTTCGAACTTAAAACCTCTAACGCTGTAAACTTCGGCAATGGCAGTTTGATCATCTATGGTATTAGATGAACCGGTCGCCAGATATACCTTTTTATCATAAATAAAAACATCGTGGATATCGGCATCTTTAAACAAAATGCGCGACTTCATTTTGGCCCTTCTATTTACCGTAAATGATTCTATGGCGCCATAATAAGGGGAACCAATAAAGTTGTAACTCACTACGGCCTGATTTTTATCAAGATATACAGAGGATGCCTGTAGCTTATGGCCGTTAATCTCAGGCGGCGCAATTTCATTTTTCAGGATCAGGGAGAATTTCACTTTTTTCACCTTCCGGTTATGTGTTGATTGCTCAATAACGGAAATGGTATCCTCCAGGGTGGTAACCTGTTGATTCAGAAAATCTTCTTCATTCTGGATCTCAATTCTGCTTAGTGAAGGATCCGGGGTAATGCCCGGATCGACAGAACAAGAAATTGACCCGGTGATGAATAGGAACAATGAAATAGCCCGGAAGTTGAGCGAAACAGGTGTTTTAATAGCTTTGAGAATTGTCATGTTAGTATGTTTTAAAGGCCGGAAATGTATTCTCCGGCAGTTTTCATGAACTAACAATATGATTATCAGGAATATAATTGGTAGGCAATTATTGAAAATCAATGAATAGGTGATTTGCCTAACATGGGTCATTCTTGCAAGCCGGTTTCAGATAAATTCAGTTTTTCGCTTAACCGGTAAAAGTATAATAAGGTTTGAGCATGGCATGTGTAAAGTGCCTATCATGGTTCCAGACTCATAATGTAAAGGAACCGGGGATCCCTGCCGCCGCCGGGTGATGGATGACCGCCAAGTACGATGTGGAGCATAGGCAAATCATGTGATATCCGTTATCAGACCAAATAATTCCCTTCTCCCCGTACACCTGTGTTATGTTATTTATCGCCTGATCACTGGATCTGCTATTATACGTCTTGCAAAAACACTGATACGGATAAGAAATACACCTAAGCGAATAATTAAGAAATTATCATATCAATCAGGCTTATCCGGCGCCTATACTTCTGTTAGTAATAGCCACAAAAACAAAAACCGGAGGATAATTGATATGATATTAGCTTTATTTATGATGATAATCCTGTTTCTATTCTATATGTTTTTCCTGGTATACAATGATTACCAGTCTGTTATCAAGCTGAACAACAAATATAATTTCAACTTGAAGAAAGAATCGGCCAATAACTGACCAACAATTCTTTTACTAAAGCCTGACCGGGAATGCGGCCCTGCGTTTCGGGTTTTATTCATCCAGTTCCTTGAAGTCACCCAGGAATTTTACGAATAAATAGATGGCGGCTATTGCCAGGATCATATGGACGGACAAGGTATACATCACATATTCAGGATGGTTGATTAATTCAAAATGACCCATCAGCCGGGTATAAATCACCCCACTCAGGGCGCCTCCTATAAAAGTCGCCAGGAAGTTAGTACCCATATATAATCCCGCCTTTTCAGGAGGGGCTATCCAGGTGATGTATTCCTGAATACGGGGAGAGGAGATCATCTCGCCCACCGCAAAAAGAAATATCCCGAGAAATACCCATCCCGGGGCCGCTGAATGAGCGAATCCTATAACTGCAAAACCTGTAGCAGCTATAAACATGCCAAGATTAAAGGAGGGGAGGGCGGATCTTTTTTCAAAGAATTTTGATACAAATACCTGGAAGATTAGGATTATATATCCGGTATGAGCAATGGCCTCACCATTGATCATCCAGACTCCATTCTCTTCTCGTGAAATAATGTTTGTAATAAATCCTCCAAGTACGGAACGAACATTCTGATAAAGAATAGCCGTATCGAGGTTTTGATCAATATAGACTGCGGCCAGGTTGAAAAACGCCCAGAAAGGCAACCAGAAGAAAATACCAAGCAGGATAATAAAAACGGCAAACTTATAGTCGGATAGAGCTATCCAGATATCTTTGAACTTCTGTTTCATGCTGATCCCCTCAATTTCTCTTTCCGGTTCCTTATAGAACAGAAGGGTAATAATGAACATCAGACCAATGGTGGCTGCTGCTACATAAAAAACCAGGTCCCAGTCCATCGCCCGCAGTTTACCCATGACCAGCGGACCAAAGGAAGCGCCTACATTCACCATCTGGTAAAAAATACCGAAGCCCAGGGTTTTGTTGGTCTTATCGGTAACAGCGCGTACCGTACCGGAGATCAGCGGCTTGAATATGCCGGCTGCAAAACCGATCGTGAGCATGGTTAAGGCAATACCGGAGAATGATTTCGTAACGATAAGAAGTAAGATGGCCGGCAGATAGGCAAGGTAAGATATGATCAGCACCCGTTTAAAACCATACTTGTCTGCAAAAGTTCCTGAAAACAGGGGGATAAGATAGGATACGGCCAGAAAGATACTCTGAATATTACCCAGATCGCCCCGGGAATAACCTAATTGCTGGAGGTATATTCCAAACCCCATATAAATTCCGTAATAGGCAAAACGTTCCAGGATCTCTATCGTATTGGCAACCCAGAAAACGGGTGGAAAAGGTGTTCTGTTCTTCATGATATGCTACATGTTAAAACCGCTTGCGATTTACAATTTCTTACCTGAAAAGACAAGAAATTTTAAAAGAACTTATGTCATAAGGAATCTTCCATTGGTCAATCAGGAAATTTTTAAAATTTATCAAAGATTATGGAACGGTTTACTATTTCCCCTGAAAGAGGTAAAATCAGGCCAATGTCTGGTTGGATTCATCGACAAATCATGAAATATTGTTTTTTTTACGGGGCCTCACCAAGAATAGTTTAAGCTGAAATTGTGTTCGGCCACCCGGCTTAGGTATTTCGCCTAATATATAAAATGGGTGATTTCTACAGTTAAAATTGAGGTATTTAATTCCAATTTTGTTGGGATAGTAATAGTCAGATTTATTTAAGACAGAGTAATGGATGATGAAAGAACCGGGACATTGATTGCGGCTTTATTAGGACTGATAATAATGGTTGTTTTTGTAAACATCGCTGTTTTTTCCCAAAACGCCTTAAAAATATTAAAACCCAGGCAGGATAATTCCAAAAAAAAGACGATTGATTAGGCAATTATCCGGGATGAATTTGAACCGATGATCTTATATTTCAATTAAATAAATACGGTCTAATGGAAAATGAAGCTTTGTTTACAATACTAGCGGCGTTGATGGGTATAATCATATTTGTCATAATAGTGACCACTATATTATTATATAAAGATTTTATCAGGTTTCTTAAGATCAAAGGAAAATACAAGACAGATTTTGAACCGGAAGATATCAGGCCCGAAAGAAAAGTCGGGTTTCATCTTAGGGATGATCTTTGATATCATCTGCTTGTTTCATTTTGATTATAAAAATATCATGGTGATGGTTTTGGGTTTGTTTATTTAAGTGCAAGTGAGGTTAAGTTGATTGGTGAGCCGTGATGCCCTTGGGTATCCGGCTCTGTTTTTTTATGATGATTCATCCGGTTACGCTGTGAAATCCTTTGCCCGACTCGGTAGTTAAACCATGAAATGGGGGGAGAAGGATTTGTGATTTATAATAGCTGGAAGCTGGAAGCTCGAAGTTGGAAGCTGTTAGGTCACTGGGT
>CAZYDB010000332.1:0-4931 GCA_964645995.1 uncultured Roseivirgaceae bacterium | reverse complement strand
GATATCCTGTCAGCCACGATCAGGATATCCGCTTCAGGACAATTGGAGAGAATGGAATTAAGCTTTTCGGTGCCCACATAGCCGGCTCCTACCAGCAAGACTTTCAAGGAGTGAATTTTTACAAATATCGGATATAGATGGTTTTCATTCATTATTGTGTTGTGGTTACGGTTGAAAATGATCCTTTGGATTTTCTGTTGGTGACCGGGCCTTTCTGTCCTGCATGCCCTTTTTTCAGGCGGTCGTTTTCTTTTATAAAAGTGAGGGCAGAATCCACCACCCTTCCTATTATTATGATGGCCGGAGCTCCCAGTTCTTTACTGATGACAAGCTTTTCGATAGTTGAAATATTGCCCGTCACTTTCTTCTCATCCGGCATACTACCGTTTTGGATGATCATAACAGGAAGGTCATCCTTCCCGGCATCTTTATAGGCCTTCACTATATCAGGTAATTTTTTCATTCCCATCAGTATAATGACCGTTGCCGATGAAGTAGCTGCAATTTGAATATCTTTTGACAGGGTTCCGGACCGGGTCGTGCCGGTTATGATCCAGAAACTTTCACTCAGTCCTCGCTGTGTCAGCGGAATTTGATGAATCCCGGGTAATCCTGTGGAAGATGTAATACCCGGAACTACTTCCACCATTACCCCGAAATTCACAGCATTACTGAATTCTTCAAAGCCTCTCCCGAATATAAAGGGATCGCCCCCCTTAAGCCGCACAACATGACCGTAGGTATGGGCCATTTCAACGATCATCCGGTTAATTTTATCCTGGCTGTAGCGGTGATGTCCGGCCCTTTTTCCAACGAATATTTTACATGAAAGGGCGGGAGCATATTTTAATAAATCGGTATTGACCAGGGCGTCATAAAGAACTACATCTGCCTCGGCCAATTTTTTTAACGCCTTCACAGTGATCAGGTCGGGGTCGCCCGGTCCTGCACCTATTAAAGTTAATCGCGGAATATTACTGTACTGACTCATTGGCTGCCTCTTTTTCCTTTTTCAGATCCTGTTCCCTGAATTTTTTAGCTTTATTTAAGAAAGATCCGGCCTTCCCGATATATTCCCTGGCAAATTCTTCCTCCGGTTCATTTTTCTTCAGAGCCAAAACAACATTGCCAAAGGTTTCGTTCATTCCGAATTCCAGCGTGCTCTCAAATTCCTCATCAAATTTTTTAATTATGCTAATCTGAGAATTACAAGTAATGTCCTTTGACAACAGCAGCGCTTTGGCTGTATTGACAAAGGTGTTATACGCATGGTAAATAGCATCTGCATAATTTCCTTCGTCGAAGTTCTCATGAGCCCAGCCTGATTTTTCCTCGGCTTCATAGAACAGGGTGCTTACCAGATCGATGATCACGCCGGCACATTCACCGACCGCTGTCTCTACCTTGAACTTTTCGTCATATCCCCAGTCTCTGAAATCCGATTCATTCAGCGTATTCAAGTCACTAAAAGGTTTCAATAACTGATAGAAATAGTTCTTCGATTGCCTGATGTAATAATCCAAATAGTTTTCATTTTCCTGTTTGTTTCCAAGGTAATCATCCAGCAGGCATCTCAAGGCTTCAACACTCCGTTTGCTGAGTATTTTGATCACTCTTTCAGCCACCCGGCCTTCCCCGTTGGTGAGGATGCCGCCTCCCAGCATTACCTGCACGGCAGGAAGCACATTGCCATCCTTTTTGACCGAACTTCCATGAAATCCGATACCGGCGATACCATGCTGGCCACAGCTATTGGGACAACCGCTGATCTTAATTTTAATATCCCGGTTGAAGATCAGCTGAGGATATTCTTTGACCAGCATCTCTTCGAGTACACGGGCCACTCCCGTACTGCTTGATATGCCCAGATTACATGTATCGGTTCCGGGACATGCCGTAATATCTGCCGTGCTGTCAAAACCGGGTTCCGCCAGGCCCAGCCCATTCAATTCATTGAACAAATGGGGGAGAGCAGCCGGAAGGATAAATTTAAGAAGGTATCCCTGATTGATAGTGATACGTATATCGTCGGCCGCATATTTCCCGGTTATTTCAGCCAGTTTTCTGGCTTTATCCGAATTAATATTCCCCAGCGGGATTTTGAGATATGCGCTGTAATATCCTTTTTGCTTCTGTTCAAATACATTCGTTTTAACCCAGTTATTGAATTTTTCGGGTTCCTCCGGTGCTGTATCTTCAAAAGGACCGGAAGGTATGGGTGGCATTGTGTTTTCTTTTAAGGGTACGTTATATGTTTTAACCTTCAATGAGGTTTCTTCCTCCCTTGCGAGCCTTACTAATTCCTCGAGCCCAATATCGGCAAGCAGAAATTTCAGGCGGGCTTTTTGTCTCCGCGTCCTTTCGCCGTAACGGTCGAAAACCCTGAGGATGGATTCGGTAAACGGGATCAATCTTTCTTCTTCAAGGAATTGTGTGGCCACCTGGGCAAGGTGAGGCTGGGCCCCCAGACCTCCTCCGATTAAAACCTTGAATCCTCGTTTTTCCTTTCCATTGACTTTTTTAATAACGGGAATAAAACCCAGATCATGAATAAAGCTCATGGCCGAATCTTTTTCGCTTGAAGAGAATGATATCTTAAATTTTCTTCCCATTTCCTGGCATACGGGATTCCTTAGAAAGTACTCAAATGCTGCCTGAGCATAAGGTGATACGTCAAAAGGTTCTTCCGGGTCGATGCCGGCAATAGGGGAGGCCGTAATATTGCGAACCGTGTTACCACATGCTTCACGAAGCGTGATTTTATCTTTTTCAAGCTTAGCCCACATTTCCGGAGTTTTGTCCAGGCTCACGAAATGGATCTGGATATCCTGACGGGTTGTGGCATGTAATGTACTGCTGGCATATTCATCCGAGATGTCGGCAATGGTTTTGAACTGGCGGATGGTCAGTTTTCCATATGGAATTTTTATACGTACCATCTGAATACCAGGTTGCCGCTGGCCATATATGCCTCTTGCCAGCCTCAGACTGCGGAATTTTTCTTCATCGATCTCAAGGTTATGATATTGCCTGATCTTCTGGTCGAGTTCGATAATGTCTTTTTCTACTATTGGATTTTCAAGTTCAGTTCGAAAACTTCTCATATGATTTTAAGGTTAAATGAAAACAAAAAAGCCTTTCTCAGAGGTCTGAGAAAGGCTTACTTTTATTCCTGTTTATATTTTTTTTACATCACGCTATTAAAGTAAAAATTTTATGAAACGGATTGAGCAAACCATTCCCATCCTGACGGCAACAGCAACACCAATGCCAGCAAGAACATCTTTTTGAAGATGCCTCTTTAAGGTTTACTTTTATGGTTTCAGTTAATAACATAGATTCGTTTCAATTTACAATACTAAACGGATGTACATAATAATGCAAGTATTTTTTTGATTTAATGGTAAAAAATGTATTCCGGACTTGCTTTGTCTCTTGAATTGTCATAAAAATGACCATTTGCGGTAATATTTATTTTCTGAATACATGCTGTCTTAGATGCCAACTATTCCAAAAACACAATCAACCAATTCAATCGAACCTTCGACAGTAATAAGTTTTCTCTTATCATTCCTTATAAGTATTGGATATTCCCTTAAAGTTTTTTCAATTCCTTTCGATAACCTATCCGATACTCCAGGGTTTTAAAATTATTCCAGATTTAGCTCCTGCTAAAGCAGCATATTGGCGGGTCTGTTCATTTGTTTTTTTCATTATTATCCCCATCACTGTCAAAACCATATTCCGCGACTAATTATTTATCGGTTTTAACCACTATGTTCCCATTGATATCTATATCAACGATAAAACATTACTGGCATCCGAGTAAATTTAAAATTACGACAATAAGCCAGTTATTTTAATAATCAGGGTGAATTATTCATAATCTCAGGAATACCCCCCCATATTTTTTTCAAAGAGTTGAAGTTGTATTTTATTAAGTTTTCTATGTTCGCCAATGAGCCTTTTTGTTTGTAATACATTTTTCAGATTCTGATAAGATCCCAAATTAGACGAGGCCATCGCGACTATTGTTGTGAATAATTCGCATTCACGAACCAATTTATGGATTACTGTAAAAATTAATTGTGCGATCAAACAGATCCATATCTGGGTTTTAACCCCTTGTCGGCTGTCCGAGAAAATGATTGTCATGATGTAACCGGAAAATAAATATGCTGTAAAATCGGAAATTAACTATGTATTGATTTCGGAAAATAAGCATGTAGCATTTTCGGTAACAGTCATATCTCCAAATTTAATGTACACCCCATGCACTTTCATTTATAAAGTTTGAATGATAACTAGAGAGTAAGACCTATAGTTAATGTAAACCAAATCGAGTAATATTAGTTAATACCTTTTTAATATTATTAAAATTGAATGCGTAATGTATCGTTTATTAAAGGTATATCCTTACACATAATATAAGAACAGGGTAATATTAATAATGTCCCTTCGAAGGATTTGTTATAGACATTGAGATACACATATGTTTTTATTAAATCACCTGATTGTACAACTTGAGTTAAGTTTGAAAGTAATTCATCTTCTTTATAAAACTCAAGGGTATCAATTTCTATAAATCCTGATGGTTCAAATTTTATTTTTATTGAATCCAGATTCAATCGGTATTCACCATTTCTAAAATCCTGATATAAAGTAACCCAACTCGGCAAAACAGATGCTCTAAAGTCGATAACACCGCATGGATTTTGAAACGAATAAACTTTATTATCATCTATTTTCAATGGTTTTGAAATATCACACTTTAATAACGAAAATATTATGATTATGAATAGAACTTTTTTCATTTTGATTGTATTTATTACCACCATGGCTGATGCCAAGGAATTGATTCGTAAAAGTTTCCCCAGGGGTCAACAAAGGCAGCATTATCAAATGCTCCAATAAAATCTCTATATAGAAAC
>CAZYDB010000331.1:0-4975 GCA_964645995.1 uncultured Roseivirgaceae bacterium | reverse complement strand
GGAAGCGCCGATGATCACCCGGACGCCACTGAAAGATCCGGTTTCAATGGATTCCTGGACATTCATGCCGTAAAATAGTACAAGGATAGCCAAAGCCCAGACCACCCTGGGGCCAATCAGCAGGTACAGCACTGAATTGATCAGGTAGGCCCAGCCGATAAGTCCAAGGATACCCCACCAATGTGTTTTCATCCAGGCTGGAGATTCGGTAGAACCCCCTGTATAAATCACAGCCAGATAAACCAGAATACCTACACCAATGGTCTCCATCAGCCAACCGGGAATTATACCGGCAACTTTCCTGGTCTGATAATTATTCCAAATCATAAAAATGGCTAGTGCCATTAAAATCTCCCAGTAATACTTATTAAAAGGCAACAAATCTCCATTGATATTCTCAAAATTGACCATGAAAACACCCATAACGATCAGGGCGAATGATCGCTGAAATATATGCCAGAATATCTCCGGTCCGTTATCCCCTTTGTTCTTTCTGGCTTTTACGGCAAAAGGAATCGATAAGCCCACAATAAAAAGAAAAGCTGGAAAGACCACATCTGCAAGCCCGAGTCTGTCCTCCCCGGCTGCCGCATGACCCAGCCAGTCAGGGATTCCCTGAAGTGTCCAGAGATCATTAACAAAAATCATCAGCAGCATTGTGAGAGCCCTGAAAATATCTATAGACGCGATTCTTTGAGGCATTTGCATTGTAAAAAAAGTTAGGTGTCTTTATTTTTTTTATTGATGATCCCCTCAATCACTACCAGGTTTCGCTGGAGAAGACTGACAGGATCTTTTCCATCAAGTTTACACATGGAAATATAAGTAGCCAATACAGCGGAAACAGCCGTTTTATTATCTTCCGCAATCCCTTTCCGTTGAATGGTTGATGATAGTTGACCATCATCAATTTTTAAATTAATGATAATTTTTCCTTTATATTGACTTTCAAAAAACATGGCCAGAAATATTATTATCAGCTCAAGTTATATTAATCAAGTGAAAAGTCAAATTATCTTTATCATAAACGGCCACTACTCAAGGACCCTATCCGGAGTTCTCCGCCTTACTGACGAAGGATAACAAGTTTTTGATACTTTTGGGGTGTTGACCAGTACCTTAAAAATCTTATAAGGAGTCAGTTGACCCTAAGCCTGATGAACCAGATAAAAAACCTGATCCATAGATACAACAATCCAAAAATCATAATAAAGATTAAAAAATATAATAAAATGGCAACTTTGGATTATGCTTCCTCATTATTTTTAGTCCAAAACACAACCATCCCCCGGTTTGGGGTGTTTGTAAGTTAAGGATATCGTGTATATTTAACCCCTAAATTCATTAATCCCCGGCCGGTGGGCCGTTGGATCACGATTTATTGAACATTAGCAAAATGGCTGCATATAAAATCAATAATCATTCATTTTATCAGCATACATTTGACTATGAAATCATGATCAGCAGGGGGTAAATACCCTGGAATAATCAGTTGATCATCAGATAATAATATATTATTGTTCTGCCTTGTAATACGCGGATGAATAACTGGGCTTAACAGTTCAATGAACAAACCTGTTATTTGATTATGGATTTACCAAAGTCTTTATGGATCATATTATTCACATGGTTCCTGATGCTCAGGGGGTATGGTGATCCCTCTCAGGACATCCAGTTCATTGAAAACAAAGGACAGTGGGAGCGGGAGATCCTTTTCAGGGCAGCAATACAGAATGGTTTTATATTTATCACCGATAACGCCCTTCATTATTTATTTTATGAGGGGGGAATAGGGCATCATCATGCATCATCCTCTTCCAGGGAAAAGGGATCGCGATTAGATAACCCCGGGGACCAAAAGTTAACAATGCATGCTGTACAAATGCATTTCAGAGGCAGGTCTGGCCAAATGATCATTCAGGCGGGAAAAAAACAAAAAGCCTACTATAATTATATTCTTGGCAATGATCCTGAAAAATGGGCTGGCAGAGTACCCGCATATGGTGAGTTACAATTCCGGAATTTATACCCGGGAATACACATGAAATTGTACTCAGAAAAGGGGCATATAAAATACGATATGGTGGTGGAGAAAGGAGCGGATCCTCAACAGATCTTATTTGAGTATGAAGGTATTGATGATATCAATATTAACTATAACAGCGTCTATGCGGAGACCAGCCTTAATACGATTATCGAGAACACCCCTTACGCCTTCCAGGTGAAAAATGGTGATACGACACAGGTTGACTGTAATTACCGGTTAAAAAACAAAAGGATCTCCTTCGAATTACCGGGTGGCTATGATCCGGAGCGCCAACTTATTATCGATCCATTGCTTGTATTTTCAACATATTCCGGATCTTCCGGTGATAACTGGGGTAATACGGCAACGTTCGACGATGATGGTAATGTTTATTCCGGAGGAACAGTCTGGGACCAGGTAAGCGGTTCACAAATTCCGACCACCAAGGGCGCCTTTCAGGCTACTTTTGGTGGAATTTGGGACATTGCTTTATTCAAATTTGATTCGACAGGATCTGAATTATTATATGGCACTTACCTGGGCGGATCGGATGCTGAAACACCTTTTAGTCTGATCGTTGATAAAAACAATGAACTCCTGATCCTGGGCATTACAGGGTCTGGGGACTTCCCGGTAACAGGAAATGCTTTTTCCGGGAACTTCAGCGGGGGAGTCCCTTATCCACAGGTTATCGGCGGGGTAAACTATCTGAACGGGTCGGATCTTTTTATCGCCAGGCTGAGCGATGATGGCACAACCCTGAAGGCGGCAACATACCTTGGAGGATCGGACAATGACGGGATCAACAATGCCGAAGGCTTCCCGCTATCAAGAAATTACGGGGATGAATTTCGTGGTGAAATAAATATTGATGATAATAACCAGGTTTATATAGCCTCGAATACCTCCTCTGCTGATTTTCCAGTTGCCAGTGGATTTCAGACTACCTACGGTGGCGGGACACAGGATGGTATCATAGCAAAATTATCGGATGATCTTAGCGAGGTTTTATGGAGCTCCTATCTTGGCGGGGCCCTGCCGGATGCCGCTTACGGGATAAGGATCACCCCATCAGAGAAAATTTATATTACCGGTGGAACGATGAGCAGTGATTTCCCGGTTACACAAAATGCGTATAAAAACACATTCGGCGGCGATGTTGATGGTTTCATTACCCTGCTTTCCGCTGATGGTAAATTTCTTGAGGCCGGCACCTTTCTTGGGACCAATCAGTATGATCAGTCTTATTTCATCGATCAGGATCCGGACAAAAATATCTGGGTATTTGGCCAGACCAGTGGACCTTACCCGGTTACGCCCGGTGTTTACACCAACCCGAACAGCGGGCAATTTCTGCATAAGCTATCAGCAGACCTGGAAACTTCATTATTATCCACTGTGATCGGAGGAGGTAGCGGCATCCCGGATATTTCGCCAACGGCATTTCTCGTCAATGAATGCGGCAATATCTTTTTAAGTGGTTGGGGAGGCGTAATTAACAGTTTGTCAAGTAAGTATAACGGCGGAAATACATTTGGCCTTCCGGTAACGGAAGATGCTTTCCAGGCCAATACCGACGGCTCGGATTTCTATTTGATGGTGTTACTGAAAGATGTTGAAAAAATACTCTATGGCACCTATCTTGGTGCTTTGAACACAGGTTCAGGAGAACATGTTGATGGGGGAACCAGCCGGTTTGATAAACGGGGGATCGTATACCATGCCATTTGCGCCTGCCGGGACGGGTCTCAGTTCCCGACAACCCCGGGGGTGTGGTCAAATACCAATAATAGCGAAGGAGGTTGTAATAATGGGGTTTTTAAATTTGATCTTTCATCGCTTAAAGCTGATTTCACCACTGATACCTATGAATTCGATAATCCCGGTATCACTGAAGGATGTCTTCCGTTCGAGGTTGTTTTCCTGAATCGCAGCATCGGTGGAAAGCTTTTTCAATGGGACTTTGGAGATGGGGCAGAAAAGTCCTTCCAGGAGGACAGCATTTTTTACCTTTATGAGCAACCGGGGGGATATGAGGTAACCCTTAGCGCCTTTGATGAGAACACCTGCACCAAAATTGATATTGCCAGGCAGAAGATCCAGGTATTCAGTCCGGATTTCACCATTCCGGAGAGCCCGACTATCTGTCAGTCTGATCAGGTAGTGTTGGAGGCAGGCGGGGGTATCGTCTATGCATGGCTACCGGCTACGGGCCTCAGCAACCCCGGCATTGCAAACCCGGTGGCCTCACCCGATTCAACCATAATTTATCAATTATATATCAGAGACCAAAACCTGTGTGAAACGTTTGACAGTGTACAGGTTAATGTTATTCCTGAGGTCATTTCTGATTTCAGCCTGGAAAAGGTTTATGATTGCAAAAATCATCCTTATGTTAAAATGACTAACCTTTCGGAAAGGAGCAATACGTTTATATGGGATTTTGGTGATGGTGAAAAAAGCGCATTGACAGACAGCCTTGTTTTGCATAATTATAAGGAACCCGGTAATTACAACATCCGCCTGGAGGCTTCTGCTGATAGCCTTTGTACCAATATTAAAGAAGAAATTGTGCGTATTGAGGATATTTTCGTTCCAAATATCATCACACCGAACGATGACTCAAAAAATGATTTTTTCGTAATTGAAACCGATGCTCCCAAAGATCTAACAATATTCAACCGCTGGGGAAAGGTGATCTTCACCGATAAAAGCTACCAGAATAACTGGAAAGCCACCGGTCTGCCTGCAGGAGTTTATTACTACGAACTTTTATTGGATGATGATGCTGCCTGCAACGGCTGGATCCAGGTTCTTAAATAGCTATTTACGGCTGTAGTTAGGCGCTTCCCTGGTGATAAAGACATCATGCGGGTGACTTTCCAGAACCCCTGAGCCGGTGACTTTTATAAACTTAGCCTGCTGGAGTTTGCTGATCGTTGCGGCGCC
>CAZYDB010000330.1:0-4990 GCA_964645995.1 uncultured Roseivirgaceae bacterium | reverse complement strand
AAAAACCTTAAAGCTTGTCACTGAAACCGGAGAGGGTGTATTTTGGACCTTCAGAATGGTTTTCAATTAATAGTTCCTCCGTATGGTTAGCGGATCTTATTTAATCATGCAACCTTCAGCACCCATTTCAAATGAAATGGGTGCCTTTTTTAAAATTTGTAATCCCTGTGAAAAAAAACATCATCTCCATTTTATTCATCCCCTATTTACTACTGTTTCTTGTGAAGACACTTCACCCGGACAATTACCATTACTTTCAGTAGATAATATTCGGGTTACGAAAAAAATATGAATGCTGAACATGAAGGACGCATACAACTTTTGGAGGTTGCGGATAAAAGGATATTTGTCCTCGTAAGGACAAGAAACGGAACCGCTACCAGTGGTGAAGATTATATCAACATTGATCAACTTGTAACCATAGAACCCGCTTCTGCCAGCATGTCTGTCCCGGCTACTATTATTGGGGATGATCTTGTAGTAGATGATGAGACGTTATTCCTTGAGTTATCGGATCCTGTTAATGCACGTCTGGAAGGGATAGCGGCAGGTATTACAATCATAAATGATGACATTGCCAAACCTTATATTTTCTCAATACATGAACAGGGGGCAAATTCACCATTAGTGTACCAGAATATGACACTTGTCTGGCAGGATGAGTTTGATGATCCTGCCCTTAATCTTAATGACTGGTCCTATAAAATAGGTCCGGGTTCCAATGGATGGGGAAAGAACGAACTTCAGTTTTACAGGGAGCAGAATACCAGCATTGTCGATGGTCATCTGGTGATTGAAGCGCGGAAGGAATTCTGCGGAGGAAGCAAATATACTTCTTCAAGGATCATCACCATGGACAAACAATCCTTTGAGTATGGCCGGATCGATATTCGTGCCGCCTTGCTGGAAGGACAGGGAATGTGGCCGGCACTGTGGATGCTTGGATTTAATTTTAAAACTGTTGGCTGGCCTGCCTGCGGTGAGATTGATATTATGGAATTGGTAGGTGGAGATGATCGTGAAAACACGGTGCTTGGTACCGTTCACTGGCTGGATGGTGGCAATGCCAGTTACGGCGGGGAATATACCCTGGAATCCGGCATCTTTAACGATAAATTCCATGTGTTCTCAATAATTTGGGATGAAACTACGAACAAATGGTTGGTAGATGACGAGCAATATCACGTCATTGACATCACGGCAGGAGGGTTATCCGAATTTCACCAGGAATTCTTTTTTATTTTTAATATTGCCGTAGGAGGAACACTTCCCGGGGATCCGGATGAAACTACTGTCTTTCCACAACGGATGATCGTAGATTGTGTCAGGGTTTTTCAGTATTTTATTCCTATATTGAGCCGGCGTACTGATTAAGGTTTGATTTTTTATCCAGAACTTTCCATTCGGTATCCCAAAAAGACCACCGGATCATATTGAGAAGAGCTGTAAGGAGAAGATAATGACCGGCCGGCCTGGATCTGGCCATGATTAAGGACATTGAGGGAAGGTCAAGGATCAATTAAGTATATGTAACAGTTTTATTATAGATTTTTAATATTCTTATTCCTGCACCATGACTAAAAAACAAGCCTATACCGTTCGAGTGGCACTGATCGTTGCCCTTGGGGGGTTTCTTATGGGATTTGATGCATCCGTGATCTCAGGCGTCGTCAGATTCATTGAGCCGCAATTTAACCTAACCAAACTGGAGTTGGGTTGGGCGGTCAGTTCACTCACGCTTACAGCTACACTTGCAATGATGGTGTCCGGTCCCTTGAGTGACCGTTTTGGCAGAAAGGGTATGTTGATGGTGGCGGCGGTTCTGTATGCCGTTTCGGCAATCGGATCCGCCCTGGCGCCCACCTTTTTTTTACTGGTACTGGCCCGGATGATCGGAGGATTCGGCGTGGGTGCCTCCCTGATCCTTGCACCCATGTATATCGCTGAGATATCTCCCCCAAAAATGAGAGGCCGGATGGTTTCTTTCAACCAGCTCAATATTGTAATAGGTATATCGGTGGCTTTTTTTACCAATTACCTGATCCTTCAACTGGGTCAATCTGAAGCTGCCTGGGCTCAGGCCCTTAAATTTGATGCCTTTAACTGGCGATGGATGCTGGGTCTGGAGACACTGCCTGCCGTCTTATATTTCTTCGGTATGATCTTCGTTCCAGAAAGCCCCAGGTGGCAGGTAATGAAGGGACGTGAAGAGGAGGCTGTTAAAACTTTTCATAAGGTCGTATCGCCGGAAGAAACACAAAAGCAGATAAACGATGTTAAGGAAAGCCTGAGACCAGGCAAAACCGAGCAGAAAACACCATTACGCGAATTGTTCAAACCGGCGATGCGGCTTGTGCTGACAATAGGTATTGTGGTTGCCATTCTTCAGCAGATCACCGGTATCAATTCGGTCTTCTTTTATGCACCCCTGATCTTTGAACAGTCAGGGATAGGAACCGATGCTTCCTTTGTACAGGCCATACTGGTAGGATTAACCAACCTTGTATTTACCGTAGTCGCCATTATGTTCATCGATAAACTCGGCCGAAAACCACTCCTTACTGCAGGCGTGGCCGGTATAGCCCTGTCCATGTTTCTGCTGGCCTGGGGTTTCAGCTCGGCAACTTTTACCTTGTCCGATGAAACGGCAAAGACATTACCTGCGGAGGTGAAAAAAGAACTTCTGCAACCTATGATGAATAAGACCTATTACAGCGACGTCAGTTTTAAAAAGACGATTATCGATTTATTGGGTGAGGAAGAAGCCAAAAAGTTTGAATCGGCTATATTAACGGCTGCCATTAACATGAATCCCACCCTTATCCTGATCGGGATCATAGGCTTCGTAGCCTGTTTCGCCTTTTCAATCGGCCCCGTTATGTGGGTGCTGTTCTCTGAATTATTCCCCATCAAAGTCAGGGGACTAGCCATTTCCCTGGCCGGATTTGTTAATTCAGCGATCAGCTTTCTTGTTCAACTGGTGTTTCCCTGGGAACTGGCGACATTCGGCAGTAGCACTACCTTCCTTCTGTATGGACTGTTTGCTGCTGCGGGATTTTTCTTTGTATTATTCGTTGTACCCGAAACAAAAGGAAAATCTCTCGAGGAACTGGAAAAAATACTTGTTAAATAAACTCAGAAAACACTATCACTCATGAAAACTTTTTATCCTGGATTCTTAATTTTTTCACTGGCAATAAAACTTGCTTCCTGCGGAACGGATACATCTCAGGAAGAAAAGAAAACAACGTCAGATACCCTGCCTGCCGCTAAAACGGAGATTGTCATTGAGGCGGAAAGTTTTACCGGTTCAAGCAGGGATTATGCCGTCAACGAGGATGTCGTTTCCTTTGTGCTGATGGACAGTGCCGGCTGGCTTGCTTTTGATGTTGATTTTAAAGTTGCGGGCCGGTATCGAAGTCAGGTAGTGGCTTCTGCGGAAGCACCGGAAGCTCTCCTGTGGATTGAAGATTATTATGATAATCCGGATGGCAGGACCTATAATGTGACCGGGAATCTTTCGGTAACCTCCCAGGAAAATTTTGAAACTTTTTATGTGGATGGAAGCCCTTTTGACAATAACAGGCATAAAATGAAACTCCATCTGCAATCGGGTGAAGCAAGAGTCGATAAAATCATATTTACATTGATGCGGGAGCACCAGCAGACACCGTTTATTATGCAGCAAAATACTGCCGGTGAGGAATGGGCCCTGGTCTGGTCGGATGAGTTCGAAGGCGTGGCCCTGGATACGTCTAAATGGACGTATGATATTGGAAACTGGGGCTGGGGTAATTTTGAATTGGAGTATTACACAGCCGACCGGCAGGAGAATGCCAGACTGGAAGACGGAAATCTGATCATCGAGGCCAGAAAGAATGACATGGGGTTCCCATGGACCTCGGCCAGGCTCACTACACGCGGCAAAGTCTCTTTTCTATATGGCAAGATTGAACTCAGAGCTATCGTGCCCCGTGAAAAGGGTAACTGGGCGGCAGGATGGACATTGGGTGATGATTATGTTGACGAAAAGGACTGGCCTTACTGCGGTGAAATAGATATTCTGGAAAGCGTTGGTTATGAGGTAGATAACGAATCAGGCGATGGCATCGCCCATGCAACAGTTCATACGCCGGCCTATTATTTCAAGATCAATAACCAGATCAGCAGTACCAGGGAAGTAAAAGACATTGCTGATGAATTTCATACGTACGCCGTTGAATGGTATAAAGACAGGATCCTCGGATTTGTTGATGGAGAGCAATATTATTTATACGATAAGAATGCGGACGAGAAGGAATGGCCCTTTGATAAGCCGCAGAACATCATTCTAAACCTGGCCATGGGAGGCGGCTGGGGTGGCGCTCAGGGAATGGATACAACTGTAACCTCACAGAAGTTTATCCTTGATTATGTAAGGGTTTATGAATTAAAATAGGGCGCCAAATGGAGGATAAAAGACTTTTCGTTGGGAACACGCCTGTTCTTAAACAGGAATACCGGATCTCAGGAGAATATGTTGTCCTCAGAGGCAGGACATACTATAAAATCACCGATTATGACCTGATGCGGCCTTTTTTTATTAGCCTCGTCAGTCATTCCGATCACTGGCTTTTCCTGTCTAGTACGGGAGGATTAACTGCTGGCCGTAAGGATGAAAACAACGCCCTGTTTCCTTATTATACGGATGATAAAATTGCCGATTCCTCTGACTATACGGGCAGTAATACAATTATTCTGGCTGAAAAAGAAGCGCGCCAGTTGAGATGGGAGCCTTTTTCAGTGAAATATCAGGGGGTTTATGATGTCAGAAGAAATCTGTATAAAAACCGGGAAGGAAATATCATCCAATTTGAAGAGATCAATAATGATCTGCAACTCAAATTCAGGTATTCATGGCAATTCTCAGAGAAATATGGTTTTGTGAGGTTTGCTTCAATTATTAATTTCAGCCGTGATAAGGTCAACATCGATATCCTTGACGGTATGC
>CAZYDB010000329.1:0-5011 GCA_964645995.1 uncultured Roseivirgaceae bacterium | reverse complement strand
ACCGAATTTATAGGAATACTCCTGGTCCTGCAGGTCCTGAAAAGTATTTGAATTGACAGCATCGAATACCAGGTCATGCGATCGCGCCAGCGCCGCAATTTGATCATAGTTTTCAGGTATATCCCATGGAATATGTAATGAAATAGCACCACTTGAACGGTTTAAGGCATGGATCAGCCCTACATCAGCGATCTTTTCTTCCAAATTACGAGGTTCACCGCCCTCCGGAAAACGGCTAAAACGGGTCCCCCCCGTTCCAAGTGCCCAGGAAGGAATGGCCACCTGAAAATTTGCCAGTGTATTTATCAGTTGTTCAACCTCCACCCCTTTTTGTTCAATAGCCTGGCGTAATTGCTCGTACCTGATCTTATGATTTTTCAGAAGTTTTTCATTATGATCCGAAATTTGATTTACTGATATTCTCATCGATAAAAAATTAGGATTAAAAAAATGAAAATCATAAAAAGAGCCCATTTAACTGGCTTCGAATATAATAAGTAATTTCATGGATTGCTATTTTTCAAATTGTAATATTGGTGCAGCAGGTTGTGCGATATCCTTAGCTGCAGACCGGCCAGGCCGTGTTTTGCTAACTGGAAACATTGATTTTATCTGAGGATAGACAAGTGGATTCAGGAAAGAGAGGAAATGACGGCCTGCCGGTAACTGTTTCCAATTGGTAACAGATTATGATCAACCTCTACCTGTTCGTGGGTAAAGGCCTTAATTTTCTGCTTCGATACGATGTATGACCGGTGGATCCGGAGAAAAGTGGCCGAAGGAAGCTTAACCGCCATCTCTTTTAAACTTACTTTACTGATTATCATTTCATCTTCAAGGTAGAGCTTTACATAATCCTTAAGTCCTTCAATATACCTTATCTCCCTGAGGAAAATCTTCATGTTCTTCCGGTCAGGCTGAACATCACTGCATTCAGCTCAAGGGTTATGGATATGATCAGGGAATACAGGAAGAAGAGGAAGAATCATAAATATTTGCGGGTAAGTAAAAACCGGGATATCAAATAATAATTCAGAAAACAGGTAGTAAAGATCGTAATGGGAAGAAGAATCAAAAACGAAACGAAAAGCGCCCCTGTAATCCCGGTTCTCCATCCCGAAAAATAATGTTTAAAAAATCAGGACAAGAAGCCAGAAAAGAATATGCACAGGAATACTAATCCGCTTTATTTTAACCCCATTTTCTCATATAACCAGGCGTTGGTTTTCTCATGTTGCTCCGGATACGTCCAGTGACCGGTCTCCGGGACTACGAATACCTGCTTGGGTGCACTGATCACATTATAGGCAGAATACATGGATGTTGGCGGGCATACGTTATCGTTAAACCCCCAGGAATAATACCCTTCTGCCTGGACATGCCGGGCAAAATTTACCACATCATAATATTTTGAGGTTTCTATCTCCGCTTTCGTTACTGGATCTTGAGGATCAGCCTTTCTGAACATATGAGGCCAACCACCTGCCCTTCCTTCAAGATAACCGGCAAGATCTGATAAGGCAGGATAATAAGGAGTTATCCACTGAACCCTTTCATCGAGGCCGGCAGTGACGATCGAAAGTGCCCCTCCCTGACTACCACCGGCCACGGCCAGGCTTTTTCCGTCAAATGCCGGTAAGGAGAAGATGAAATCAATGGCTCTCACACATCCCAGATACACCCGTTTAAAATAATAATCATCACGATCATCGAGATCAAGCACCCAATATTGACTCAATGCCCCAAACCGGAGATTCTCATAGATCTCCTGATCCATGGTAACCGGGATTCCGTGGATACCGATCTCAAGGGTGATAGCCCCCTGCTCCGCTGTCTCGATATTTCCATTGTACGGCCTGATGCCCGCCCCGGGAACCCGCAATAGCGCGGGGTAGCTGCCTTCAGCTTTCGGCATACAGAGTATCCCATATACCCTTGCATCCCCGGGATAATTCTTCATGCTAACATGATAAACATTTACTTTTTCAGTACACCTTTCAGGTAGTAGAGTGAGCCTTGCATCGAGGGGTATTTCAGCCAGGTCGGCCTTGGCCTGATTCCAGAACGACATAAAATCACCCGGCTCTTCAGTGGTGGGCTTGATTCCTTCAGGATCAAATCCGGCGGTACCATACCCCCGGTAATCCTTTCCCTCATAGGTAACCGTCGCCCAGCATCGTAAAAATCCGGGTTTCTTCATCGTTCCGCCATTAACCTCCATGAAATCTTTTTTCAACCGGATCGTCCCTTTATCAACAGGCTCCATCATCTCAGGCCTTATCTCATAGCTGATCTCAGCATCCCTGACCGGATTGCCATCCTTTAACACCGTTATTCTGAAAACCACCTTCTCACCGGTCTTATACAGCCAGTCAGGATGATCCGGAGCTACTATAACCTTGATAAAATCCTCCCTGGGCTGACTATAAATATCATCATTAGCCATGATCCAGAAAACCAACAGCATAAGGATAGTTGCTTTTTTCATTGTTTGTAAATTTAAGTTTTGATCAAAATCATCTTTCAGGGCATCAATATACTTGAAATTTTTCTTCATGAAAATTAAATATTATCTTAACCCCGAAGATCCGTGTTTTTAAAGGATGAAAAAATTATATATTTTGCGTTATCATGAATAATCTGATTAATATACGGAAATAAGCCCCGGTCATCATAAATTCATAACTCAATTTTCAGCTAAATATTTAAAGATCATAAATAATATTTATTCAATTAACTACATAGTAAAGAAATTGTGATTAGCCGGTCTTTTCAGAAAAAAATAAATGCTTTTTCGTGCTAATCTGACCATTGCGTTGAAAAAACAAGTAAACTAACAATTTTTTATTATCATGAAAACCTCCAGAAGAACATTCATCCGGGAAGCCTCTCTGTTCGGCACTTTAGGTATTACCGGCACCTATCCACTGGTGGCCAAACAGATGGATAAATTCGAAAATCCACCCGGCAGCAAATTCCTTTTCCTTGAAAAACCTGTTAACGGGATATACTATCAACCTCTGGAAAGGATCAATATTCAGATCAGAGATATTGAAAAAGGAACCATCCGTGTATTTGACGGGAAAGGCATTCAATACCACCATAACGACATCCGTGGCCGCCTGAATATAAAGCCGGGGGGGAATCTCGGATTTCACTGGATACTTGCTTTTGATCACCGCAACAATCTGGTAGATCAGGTCCAGTTCCCGGTAAATTGCCGGACCGAAGTACTGGATGAAGGCAATGAATTCAGGAATATGATGAATATGCTTCACTGGTCCATTTTCAAAACCTCCTCCGGGATGGGTAAAACGGTTCGTTATAACAATAAAAAATATAAGCATTATTCCGGATGGTTTCAGGATGCCATGTATGCTGTAACCCGTGCCATGAAATATTTCATACCCGATATCGAAGAAAGTGTCGATCTTTATGGGGACGGACAGCGGGGCGACGGAATGATCTTTGATAATTACAAACACCCATATACCGCACATCAGAGTTATTGGGAATACCGTTTTGATTATGGAAATTTCGTCTACCGTCCTGAAGATCCATTGTCTTCCTGTCTTTTCGTGAAGGTACCGGCAGAGAACATCGGACAATATACCTTCGTCGAAGGCCTGTACCATACCTGGAAAGCAATTGGCAATGACAAATGGCTCCAGAGGCATATTGAAAGAGCCATTAAGGCTGTGAATTTTACACTCAGTTCTGAATATTACTGGTCTGCCAGGTTTCAGTTACTCAGAAGACCCTTCACTGTTGATATCTGGGATTTTCAACCGAAAGAAGATGCCGCCATCTCCGGTAACGATATTATGGGCTTCATCCTTGGCAAGACGCGCACAGGCATTCATTTTGGTGACAATATCGCCTTTTCCAACGCCTGTCACCAGCTTGCCGAAATGCTTGACCACCTGGACAGAACCGACGAAGCGGACAAAATGCGCCGTACCGGTTCAGCGATCAGGGAACGAATAGACAAATTGGCATGGAATGGCGATTTCTATACGCATCATATCCCGGAAGACCCGGACACCAACCGCGATCTGGGTGTGGATCAATCAAGGCAGATATCCCTTTCAAATGCCTTATCCCTGAACCGCGGTCTGGAACATGATAAATGTGTTTCCATCATTAAAACCTATGAGTATCTTCAGAAGGAGATCCCTGCCAGCTCTCCCGGGGAGTGGTATACCATCTATCCGCCATTCGGTGAAAAGGAATTCGGTCGTCCGCAATGGCATTATATGAACGGAGGGGTTACACCTATTGTGGCTGGTGAACTTGCCAGGGGAGCCCTCGAGCATGGTTTCGAAAAATATGGTGTCAGTATTCTTCGAAGGGTGAGTAAGCTGGCAGAACTTAAAGACAACAGTCTGAAAGGATGCTACCGGGGAGCTATGCCGGACAGCCCTGAACGTAAGTTCACCACACTGGACCTTAAAAAAATAGTGAACACCGGTAGAACTGCAGGGGATAATGGAAATACTCCGGGGTGGATTGGAAGCGAGATCGATGACTTCAGAAACCTGCCTGCAGGAAAAGTGATTAATCATGAAATACCTTTTGATCTAATCGATCCCTCGGTTAACCAACATAGAGCATGCCTGGTGATTTCGGGTGATGAGCGGTACCGCCCTGATGCTACCATCGCCGTAAATGATACCAGCCGTTCAATCTATTTCCTCCATACAGCTACCAGTAACCCGGTGGCAGGCATCATCAGACTGATCTATGAAGACAACACTGAATACATTCATTATGTCGTAAGGGACCGAGGTAAGGATTCAGGAGATATCGCCCACTGGTGGTATCCCACCTTAAACGAAGTCAGAGGCACAGTGCCCTCATCCGTGATCTGGTGGCGTGGTCCTTCAATGAAGGTGAAAGATGTGGGACTTATCTGCTTTGGACTGAATAATCCCTATCCTGAGAAGAAGATCAAAAATATACAACTGCAAAACCATGACCAGCGGATCAGATGGGCCGTTTTCGGGATTAC
>CAZYDB010000328.1:0-5028 GCA_964645995.1 uncultured Roseivirgaceae bacterium | reverse complement strand
GGCTCGGTAATAGAGTTGTTTCAGCATGGAATAAAACAAATGAAATACACACAGAGTAGCCTGGGTTTTCTGGCCCAGAATTCAGGATATCATGTTTTTGGCCTTGGTGAACAGATGGATATAGATTCTATCATAGTAAAATGGCCCGGGGGTAATGAGGATATTATCCGGAATATTTCAGGCAACCGGATGATCACAATTTATGAAGGAAGTTCACAATTACCTCCCCGGTTATATTACAAAACCAGGGAACTATGTCAGGGGGATTCATTATTACTGGAAACCGGGTATTATCAATCTTATTTATGGAATTCCGGGCAGGAATCCCGGGTGGTATGGCTGAAGGAAGGCGGTGATTATTTTGTGTCTGTATCTGATTATTACGGACGGGAGGCCTTTTCCGATACGGTTTCTGTCGTTTTGAATGAACTCCCGGAGATTGATCTAATCGCAACTCCCACTGACCCTGATCTATTTAATGGAACAATTAAGGCAGAAGTCACCGGCGGAGAACCTCCTTATCATTTTTTCTGGAGCATAAGCGGAAGGGATACCAGTACGGTTACCGGTGTCGGTCCCGGCACGCATACTTTAACGGTTACTGACCGGAAAGGATGTGTGGCGAGTACAAGTATCCAAATGGAAGTTATTACCAGTGTAGAAAATTTCAGTCAGGAAACAATTACTGTTTATCCTAACCCGGCAGGAGATCAGCTTTTTTTTAAGATCCCAATGAATCTCATAAACACCGATATCAGCGCATCACTTGTTTCTGCCAATGGTATTCATGCAGGAGAACATAATTATTTCTCCAGGTATTCTGAAGATATTCTAAGCCTTAACATATCTCAATACCCTGAAGGATTATATTTTATCCATATCAATGCCGGCGAGAGGATTATTTATAAAAAGATCCTGATCCGTTGATCGTACAAGAGCAGTTTTTCACCGGATGATTAACCTGGCTGAATATGACTGATAATCGGATTCAAGTACGACAATATACATACCTTTCTGAAGATCCTGTACTTCCAGGTCTAAACTGCTAACCGGAACTTTTATTTCATGTGTTCGAACAATTTTTCCCTGCAAAGTATAAATATTTACTTTATTGAACGGAGAAGTATCGAAACTAATATGCACATGCTGATCAGCCCTGGCCGGATTCGGGTATATGTTAACCGGTTGATCATTATATTGAAGTTGATCATCAATTCCGGTAATTAATCCATCAAACATCTTTTCTGCGTATTCAAAGGCTTTAATTCCAATTTCTTCTCCAATCACGCGACCGGGAATATCATCTGCCGGAGGGTGTATGCCTCCCCATATCCTTGAGAGGCTGGTTTGGTCAGAGGCATCGCGATAGGTAGCCCATTGAAGTTTTACATCGACGCTAGGGCCATCTTCAAAATGTAAAAATTCATTTTTCCGGGCCAGGAACTCTCCCATGCCTCCGGGAAAAAAAGGATCACCGGTGAGCAGGGTAAGTACTTCAGCTGCCGCCCGTGAAAAGGTGGAATGCCCGGAAACATACCCCGCAAAAGGAGGTGTGACAAAGGAAGGCCTTTGATAGGGCCACCAGTTTTCAGCCAATATCCACCCAACACCGGAAACATCCGTTTCAGGATTTACTATATAATCATGACCTCTCCAGGTGTATAACTTGATCTTTCCCGTATGTTCACCATTTTCACCGGCAAGTGGATCGTCTGTATTGACAATCGCAATGAACCCATCGATCAAAGGAATTCCATCAATGGCATAGTCAGGGAGTGAAGGATCTGTACTTTGCCCCCGGTCGGCCATAAAACGGATGGCGGATATTGGACGGACATAGTCGTACCATCCTTTGATGCCCCAGGCAGTAATAGCCGCATCATGAACTGCACCGCCCAGGGTTAGATATGCTTTTACGTCCCATTCCATGGCATCCAGTTTAGGACCTTTGCCTTTGAATCGTTTCTCGAATGCCGGATGGTCATTCACATAGTTCAGGAGGGTGAACCAATGTCCGGGAGGTGTCTCTGAATCCGGACCATCGGCCCAGAATTCGGCCAATACCCTGGTATAATCGCCTCTTGGAACCATTTGAGGTTCGTACGGTTCGCCCGTAACCGGGTTTCTGTCATGACCCCGGCCGGGATCCCCGCCATCAGTCTGATCATAAAAATCCTGATAATCCTCAATAGATTCCGGCAAGGAAGTAATATTTCCAATAGATGCGGGAGAGATGTCCCAGACTACACCATCAGTGGGGTCAAGATGGGCTGACCAGATCGAAACCAGGGTAAATCCCCATTGATAAGCATCGGACAGCATGGATCCCTCATTAGTAAGATAGGGAGGAGGACCCGGATCATGGTAAACCCAGTAGTCGAAACCATCGCGTGTATATACGGTGAGGCTTTCTTCATCCAGGGCGAAAGGGGTTACAGAACCCCATTCAGGTCCCAGGAACTCAGGCGTGTTATAGGGTATTTCATTGCCACTCTGGTCAATAAATATATCCAGTGTTAACGGCTGCCAACGGTTTGGGTATACGATTTCCGGATTTCCCGGAAGCGTTAATACCAGGGGGGGATTCAACGGCTCATAAGCCATGTTTGAATAACCATCCAGCTCGTTGGAGCCATCCTGAAGGCCAAAATCAATCAGGCATTTACCCATATAGTTTCCCAGCGCTGCCGGCGCATTACTGGTATAATCGGTGGAGGTGAAATTGATATTAAACCCTAATGCTGTCATTAATGAATCAAACCTGATCAATGTTTCCAGCCCGCCTGGAGAATCAGAAAACCGGTGTTTTAAAAGCCGGTAGGCGGCAAAACTCATGGCTTCTTCCCTGGCGGATTTTACATTTTCGGGAACTATGACTCCCTGGAAATCACATTTAAACCCACCAACCTGCCGCCCAAGCAAAAAAGGTTCGGCTATGGGATCATAGGCCGCCCATGTGTCATAAAGGGCAATGGAGGTATGGAAGAGGTTTCTGGCATGTACGGTAGGCCTCGCAAAATCATTTCTGATGGCGTCAAGAAGGATTTCGTTCCATTGGCGGGCTAGGGAATGCTGGGAATAACCTGTAATCGGAGAAGCCAGGGAGATAAGTATAATGTAACATATTACTATCCATGGCCTGGGGTTGTCTGACAATATCTCAAATATGTATTTATATGGTCGTATTGCCATAATATATGAATTGTCACTTAAACTGTCAGAAAATTATCTATTACCAAAGCATTAATTTAATGGAAGAATTAAAGAAATAATAATCCATGACTGTTAATGCGGAATTTATAATTCTTTAAGGACTTAAAAATGAATTTCTTTACGGGAACAGGTACTAGTAAATACCCTTACAGTGAATTGTAATAGTTAACAACCGCAATGAGTCCCTCCTCCTTTTTTACATTTATTCTATTTTCTTTTATGTAGGATTTAAGTTTTTCCCTTTCTTCTTCAAAGATATTCAATACGGTTTTTTTGTTTTTAACTATCTGCAGATGATCGTCCTTGTCCACATAAAAGTCTTCATTGATAATATATTCATCATACTTCTGTCCTGCATCATGCACCACACTATAGGTGCCTTTCTGGAGGATCAGGTTTTTATGTAGCAACAGGTCACATTTGCCTTCCACCAGGACCTTGACAACGCCGGTTAACGGTGTATCATGGATGTCATAGTCGGAACTGTTGGAAAATTCTTCGTTCTCCTTGTTTTCCAGGTTGAACCATCTGAAGGACTTAATCTTATTGGTACGCATGATCCGGTTCTCTCCATTTTCATCAAGGATATGAAGAAAATCGTCACGTAAATTGTACTTTAAAGGGATATTCTCCAGTACCCTCCCATCATATAAATTAATTGAGCCAACATACCAGTTCTCGTTCATAAAGAAGGAACCTTCCACCTCCTTGGCTTTTTCAAGGTTCCATGTTTCTATGATTCCACCGGGCTGCCGGTCAGTCACGACCTTTCCGGCGGTTCTTTCAAATTGCGCATATGCAGAGGTAATCAGGAGCGATATTAACGCAATCGTTGATAAAAATTTCTTTCGATCAATACCTGTATTCATAGTTATTACTTTAAAGGCCAAGCATTTCACAAATTAAAGTAGAAAATAGGTATTTTTTCCTATAACGTCAATCTATTTATCCGGGTTAAGTTTGATAAATGACCTGTCGGACGAATTTTTATTTATTTCAATTTAAAATACCCCTTTTTACGGGATTTGCCTTGTCTTCAGCCTGATAATTGATGATTGTTTTTATCAATAATTTCTAACTGATCAATTATTTATATACTTTTCAACATTAAATTCCATCAGGAAGCTGCTTTATGACCCATAGAACCTTTTTAGTTTATTTCGGTTTATTGATTATTATGGCCTTATTTTCCTGTAAAGTGGCTGAAAGAAGCAATGATACCCGGGAAGAACGGGTGAAGCAACTGCATACCATGCCTGACGGAGATTTTGAATGTAAGGATAACGCTTCCGGGTCCCATAAACTTTGTATGGAGCGGAAAGGCAAGAGGCCAGGTGTTCCTTCAGTGAAAGATGATGTTACGACCTTGCTGGTCATTGAAGCGGTGTCTGGAACGGTTCTATTAAATGAAAAGATAAAAGGGGGGCGTGCGATTTGGGAAAACGACAGGAACATAAAGATCTATTACCCCGCAGGCATTCCGGATAATGAAACAATTAAGATATTAAACATTGACACAGGTGAAAAATCGGAAGGTAGCAGGCATTAACAGGGTTATCAAAAGGATCGTAGGGTTATGGGTACTTTTCCTTCCTGTTTTACTTTACACAAACCGGGAAAGGCTTATCGATGCCGGGCATCGGCCCTGGAGTCCGGGTCACCCTCAGCTTCTCCTGTCTCTCGAGTGCCAAGCTCATCGATGACATCGACAACACCCGTAGTATTTCGAGCCTGACCCAGAGCCGCCATCCTTTCATACCGGGTCGGCACGGTACCTGAGAGCGTAACCCGCCCGTCCTTCACCGTTACCTTGAC
>CAZYDB010000327.1:0-5111 GCA_964645995.1 uncultured Roseivirgaceae bacterium | reverse complement strand
GCGCGAGGTGCTCGAGGTCTACAAGGACGAATTCGACCAGGCGTACATGGAGGAAACCGTGTTCGTCCTGACCATGCACCCGCATTACATAGGCCACCGTTCACGTATCGTGATTCTTCGCGAGCTGATCGATCACATGCGCGGTCACGAGGGCGTATGGTTTGGCACGCACGAAGCGGCCGTGCGCTGGGTGCGCGATCACGCAGGGCTCTGACCCCGGTGTATGCAAAGCCGGGGTTCTCGGGGCGCAGATTGCGACGCCGATGAGGCGGCCAGTATGCCCTCCATCCACAACGCGACCGAAATGCCGTCGTCACACAAGCATCATTGATCAGATAGCGGGTGGCCATATTATCCGTACAATCAAGGATAAGATCGTAATCCCTTAGTAATTTCAATGCATTTTCGTTGGTCAGCCGGCGCTCAGTGGCATGAATAATTAACTGTGTATTCATTGCCTCCAGCCTGGCCCCTGCTTTCACTGCCTTGGACTCCCCTATATCCTTTTCATCATATAGTACCTGCCGGTTGAGGTTTGATAAAGATACACGGTCATGATCAAATATACCGATCGTTCCTGCGCCGGCTGCAGCCAGGTAAATCAAGGCAGGGCAACCCAGTCCGCCGGCACCTATAACAGCCACCTTCGCTTCGAGAAGTTTTTCCTGTGACGCTTCTCCGAATCCCTTTAGCCGTATCTGCCGCAAGTACCTTTCATTCATTTTTCAGGAATTTTTATCCCCCGGAAAAGGGTGGCAACAGAGCTACTGAGCAATTATTATAAAGCGGAGTATTCTCCCGGACCATGGTCTTATCGACAGCATAGGCAAAGGGAATCTCCTTAAGTGCTGGGAATTCATTGATGAGATGGTCAATCAACTCATCTGTATCGTGCAGATCATTTACTGTTAACGTTTCGGTACCGGTAATCTCAGACAATTGCCCAAAAAGAAGAATATGTATTTTCATTATTGTAAAAAGAAATTATTATTTTATCAACCGCCAATAGCTATCATTGATCTGTTCTTAATTGTTTCCGGTGTAATCTTTCCAAATTCCTCCGTCATCTGCCCGCCGAGTGCCTCTTTTTTATGAAAAACATTCTCCCGGATCAAAGGAACAATATCTTCCCCCCGGCGCAAAGTAGCCAACAGGTCAGTCTCATGATTGGAGAAAAGACAGTTTTTCATCTTACCATCTGCAGTCAGCCGCATCCTGTTGCAACTGCTGCAAAAAGGCGCGCTCATAGTGCTGATTACAGCAAAGGTCCCTTTATAGCCGGGAATACGATATTTTTTAGCAGTGTCGTTTATGCCGTTGACCAGAGGCACATATTTATAATCCCTGCCCACAATTTCAAGCATTTCCTTCCATGTGAATACCTTTTCCGGGTTCCACTGGTTGCCTGTGAAGGGCATGAATTCAATAAACCGGACATGCACATCCTCATCCCGGGTCCATTCAATGAATTGTGGGATCTCATTGGCATTTCTTTCCTTTAAAACTACAACATTGATCTTTACATGGAAACCCATTGTCATCATAAGCCGGATATTTTCTATTACCTGTTCAAACTGGTCGCGCCGGGTGAAAAAACTGAACTTCTTGTGGTTCAAGGTATCAAGGCTAATATTAACGGAACGTATCCCTGCTTCCCGGAACACAGTGGTAAAATGATGCAGTCTGGTACCATTTGTTGTAAGCGTCAATTCAACGGGAAGCTTGGCTAATTCCAGCAGGATCTTATCAGCGTCCTTTCTAATGAGCGGTTCGCCCCCGGTAAGTCTGATCTTTTTTACACCAAGCGCTGCAAAAGAAGATGCAATCCGGATAATCTCATCAACCTGCATAAGGTTAGCCATAGGTGCAAATTCATAATCCTCTTCGGGCATACAATAAAAACACCTCAGATCACATTTATCAGTAAGCGATATACGCAGATAATCATGTGCCCTGTTAAATTGATCAATGATCATACATAATTATTTTCTTACAATTAATTCCTTTTTTAATACCGACTCATTAAAACTATCGCAGCAACAATAAGAGGCAATTTTTAAAACTACTGATTTTCCGGATGTATGCAAAATTTTTTTTAGCTCTGCTTCTGAAAGTATTCCGCAGGAATTTCAGAATAATTATGATTATAATAAACAAAATTGACGTTCATTTACAGGTAATATTATATTAATCATTTAATAACAGGTGCATTTTTCATATATTCGGCCTGAATAAAAGTAATTACCTTTTACAAAATGCAAGATTTTTTTTCTGAACAGACGTATTATCAGTTTCCCTCTCTGGAATCTGCCATTTATGCCCTATTACTATCTTTTCTTCTCAGTACCGTTATCGCTTTTGTTTACCGCTACACCTACCGCGGGGATTCGTACTCAAAAGATCTTTTCCAGGCAATTGTTCTGATTGCCATCATTGCCGCTATGATCATGATGGCTATAGGTGACAGCCTGGCCAGGGGGCTTGGTATTCTGGGAGCCCTGGCCATCATCCGGTTCCGGTTCCGTTTCAACAATCCAAAAAACATAGTCTATATTTTCGCGGCCCTGGCAATTGGGATATCGTCCGGTGTTTATGGATTTGCCATAGCACTTTCCGGGACGGTTGTTTTCAGCCTTATTGCTTTCGGACTATATTTTTCGCCCTATGGTAAACCAGACACGTTTAATATGAGCCTCTCCTTCATATTATCGGATCCGGAGCAATTACAAAAAGTGGAAAGGATGCTGAATAATTACTGTGATGCCGTCCGGTTACAGAATATTAGTGAAACCAATAATACTGAAAAATTTGAATATCAGATCCAATTGCGGAAAGAAGCTGATCGCACTGCTCTTTTTCGGGCGATCAGCGCCATGGATGCTGTATCGAATGTACGTTTAAACAACCGAGGATCAGTAGACAGGATTTAAAATGAAACAAATCAATTACTTCATTATCGTCTGGGTAATTATCGGGATTTCCCTTTTTGTCATTTCCCTGCATTATCGGAAGCAATCTGATGCTATTGTGGCACAGGTGGAGCCTCAAAAAACAGCTATCAGCTTCCAGAAACCTGTCAAGATCAAAGCAATATATGTGATCCCCGGCCAGGAAGTTGAGGAAGGTGAGTTGCTCATGGAACTGGAGCGCCCCGACCTGCTATATGATATAGAGCAGGTAAATAATGAGTTAAATGCTGTGATGCAGGAAAGAAAACTGCTTATTGATCAGATCAACTCACAGATGCGCATGGCTACCCTGGAAAATCAGAATAAGGTAAAATCACTCGAGGCTGAGATCCTGCAGTTGGAAACGAAAATAAAACTGAACAAGGATCTGGTTAGTTCACTCGAAAAAACGGGCCAGTCAGCACAAAAAAATGAGGAAAGCAGTATTCAAAGCATACCTTATCTTCAACTGGAAGCGCTTAGAAAAGAAAGGAAACAGCTCCATTCAATCTATCAGCAACGAATTGCACAACTAAAGGAAAGAAAAACCAATGAATTAAGCATTTTTGACCTCAAAATTGAGATGTTAAGGAAAGAAATAGACCTTTTACATCAGGAAATCAATTACCTGAAAAGTTATGCTCCGTTAAACGGCACGATCGGTGATGTGATGGCTCAACTGGGCGAGCTGATCCCCCCCTATGAAACCATTATATCCATCTATGAAAAATACCCGAGGATCATAAAAGCATATATGAATGAGAAGAACCGGTATAACCTGAATGTTGGTGATGCTGTTCTTGTTGAATCCAGTAATCGCACCTATCATATCAATGGTAAAGTTGCTGAGATCGGCTCCCGTATTGTAACTTATCCCGGCCGCTTACTGGTTGATCAGCAGATAAAAATATGGGGGCAGGAAATATTCATCGAAATACCTGAAGAAAATCAATTCCTGAATGGGGAAAAAGTATATGTCAGACAACAATAGATATGACTGGTAAGAATATCCTTATAGTTACATTGGTTCTTTTTACTATACCGGGGGTCGCCCCGGGACAGTTTTCACTGAATGAATTTCTGGAAGGTGCCCGGAATGACATTGCCCTCCATCAAAATAAATCCAAATCTGAATTCCTCTCGAAAAACCCTTACCGCTCACCCTTGTTGCACCGGACAGAGTTCAGAACAAGGACCAATGATTTCAATATCACACAGGATGATTTCCGGTTTCGTATCAACCCCACCAACCCTTTTGAGATCAGAGCGAATAATACCTATTACCAGCTTGAATTCGATTACCTGCTTTCACAATATCAATACGCACTCAACCAGGCCCTGAATGATCGCTATCAACTTGTACTGGATCTCCTCGAATATTCAGCTTATGGTATCCTTAAAAAAAACGAAATAGAATTAATCAATCATGAAATACAGCTTCAGAAAATGGAGACTGAAAATAACTGGTTTTCAGTGTCTGATTATATCGGGTTAAAAGAGGATCTGCTGGAGACACAATTCGAATTAAAAGCCCTGCAGCATAAATCTGATAAAATCAAGCATGAGATAAGCATAAAAGATAAATTTAAGGGTTCTCCGGACCCGGCCACTATCCATTTGATCAGTATTGAAAGCCTGAGAGACTGGGTGGGTAGCCTTTTGCCCCTGGAAGATACGATAAATAATATCATGGTAGAGAACTTCAGACATCAGAACCGGCTGGAGGAACAGAGAATTCAGGTGGAAAAAGCGGAAGGACGCCGCAATATAGGTTTTTTACAGGCTGAATACGATAAACAAAGAGGAAATGAATTTGAAGACCATATGGGCTTCCAGGTAGGACTGAGACTTCCGCTTACAAATCCTGACCGGCCGGATATTAACAGAAGAAAAATAGACCTGATCGAGGATCAGTCGGACCTGGAAGAGAGGAAACAGAAAGTATCCCTTAGCTGCCAGCTTATTAACATGGAATTGGATTATCTGCTCGATCAATATGAGTTGTTATCCGCCGAAATAGAAAGCAATGATATACTGATCATCGTGCAGGAGATGCCTGACGTTCAACCGGGTGATATTATAAAGGCAAGAAAATCAATCCTACGGTTGAAAAGGCTTCAAAATGATTTGAAATGGGATATCTATAAAACGTATATCGATTAT
>CAZYDB010000326.1:0-5182 GCA_964645995.1 uncultured Roseivirgaceae bacterium | reverse complement strand
ACCACTTAAGGTATTTATTATCAAGTAGTTACGTAACGTGGTTAACCCCTGATAAGCGCCCCGATTTTATCGGGACGCTTAATCGACCCTTCGGGACACCTGCCTCCGTCAGGAAAAATTTATGGATTTTCCGGGTTAAGAGTCTGCCAGCAGGACAATAGGGCAACTGTCTTCTTATCTTCATCAGGAGGAGTCCTTTGATTGGATCATCATTCCAGCCAGGTAAAATGCATTAATGAAGCTTGCAGCTGATGCTTTTCCCTGCCATGCAATGTCATAAGCCGTGCCGTGATCCACTGAGGTCCTCACAAAGGGCAAGCCCAGCGTCACATTGACGGCCTGATCAAAATCGATCAGTTTCATCGGGATATGTCCCTGGTCATGGTACATGCAAACCACCGCATCATATTTCCCATTCACCGCCTGGTAAAAAACCGTGTCCGGCGGTATCGGTCCATATACGTCCAGCCCCTCTGCGGCCGTCTTCCTTACCGCAGGCTCAATCTCTTCTATTTCCTCGCGGCCAAACGCACCATGTTCACCGGCATGCGGATTAATGCCTGCCACCGCTATCCGGGAACGGCGCCGAAGCTGATTTACTGCCTGCCCGGTCAGATGGATGACATCAATGATAGGATCCCTTTTTATAAGTTCCAGTGCTCTTTTCATTGGAACATGCATGGATACATGGGTGACGATCAGGCGGTCGGAGACCAGCATCATGGTGTATTTTGTAGTGCTGCAACGTGCTGCAATATGATCGGTATGGCCTTGAAAGCCTTTATTTACCAACCGGATGGCCTCCTTATTGACCGGCAGGGTCACGATTGCCTGTATCCGGCCACTCAGTGCCAGTTCGGTGGCTTTATCAATATAGGCAAGGGAAGATCTCCCCCCCTTTTCTGAAACCTGACCAATAGTCAGATCACCTGCTCCAAGGGTGTTTTCATCAAGTACATTCAGTGAGCCGGGATCAATCTGATCCACAGCAGTGACCCTTCTCAGGGAAGTTTCCAATTCAAGTGATTCAGCACAATAATTCAGTATATCAAAATCACCGATCACCACAAATGGACCTTTGAGTTTTTTATTGTAAAATGATTTAAGAATTATTTCCGGACCAACGCCATTGGGATCACCCATTGTGATGCCTATCATATCCATAGGTTTTTATTTGACTTATTAATGTTGCGAGTGTTTTCCTTTCGCCATACCCTCCCGGTTTGGTGATCAGGTTAATATTTCTGCCCCTGAAGGCAAATGATGAAACGACAATACCTGCCTGCAGTTCAACTACAGGAACGATCACGTTAACACCCAGGGCCCTGATCAGAGCCATCAGCGTATCCCCGCCGAAGATTACGAGCGTATCGATGTCGGCTTCCTTAATGATGGCGGCAAGCCAACTCCCAAACTTCAAAGCCGCATTATTGAAATGATCCTGGGAAATACCTTCCGAATAGGCTTGCTGCCGGTATTCATCAAAAACTTCCCTGGACTGCACCGAGCTGATCAGTATCTCATCGTGTGACAAAATGGCTTCCATGACCTCTTCACGGATCCTGTCAAGTTCCGAATTAGTTCCTTTTTTCTCTGCTAACAGTTCCGGGTTAAGGAAAAAAGAGAGCATTCCCGATTCAGCACTATATTTTACCTGATCCAGGGATACCGGGTTTAAACTGCCGTTAATAACCAGGACGGGTCTCTTTTTAAGGCTAAATGATTTCACATCCCCGGAATAACTCAACCTGGCTGCCAAATTACGCGCAATTCCTGCTGAGCCGGAAATGGCATGAAGAAGATCGTTTTCTGAAAGATAGTTCATAATATTAGTAAGACCCTGCTCCGTTACACAATCAAAAACCAGGACCTCCTTCGAGGGCCCGGGTCTTACGTTTTTCAAATCACTTATTACCGTTATTTTTTCAGCCGTTTGAGTCCCCAGGATTGCGGGAATATAACTTTCTGCAACCGGTTCCAGCGGATCATCCCCAAAACCTGATTGATGTACCAGTGTTTTTCCCACATAGTGATAGCCATTTTTTGTGTATCTCCCGAGGGCTGGATAAGCCGGAACAAAAGCCATCTTGGTGAAGGGCAGGGTTGAAAAGAATGCATGCAATTCCGCCCCGACATTCCCTCTCAACGTAGAATCAGTCTTTTTATAGAAATACCGAACACCTGCTTCCAGGCCTTTTTCAACACATTCGCCAACCCTTATAGCTGCCTCAGTTCCTGGTATATGCCTGCTTTCGGCATTCATTACCCACACATCAACCCCAGGCCTGTCCGGATCAGGCATTTTCCCATTCGATATATCAGGTACAACTATAACATGCGCTCCCTCAGCAGCAAAATGAACCCCGGCATCAAGCGCTCCGGTAAGGTCATCGGCGATTACCATTACCTTATTATCCTTCATCGTAAGCGTATATCATGCTTCAAATAAAACAGATTACATTCTAAAAATCATCCATCATACCCTTCTCATCGAAGATGTCCCTGGCAGGCCGTATAACTTCTATTGCCGGCGAAGACCCGATCTCATGCAATACGGCTTCCGAAACATACATCTCATCCATATGAAGGGTATCCCTGACGCGGATGATCTTTTCCGATCCCGGTTCCAGGTAGCCGCAACTGCGCAGGGCATAAGCCAGTGCTTTTGCATCCGTTTCCGCGATGACCGGCAGCTTCCCTCTTTCAAGAAAGCTGCTGGTCACAATATTGGTATAGGTAGTGCGGAAATCAATCTTTTTATACAATTTCCTGGTCATGACATCAGCCAGGCCTACACCTGTGGCATTTCCATGTGATTCATCCGTCAGATCCGAAACGGTTATTGCTCTTATCGAAGGAGAAGAAGGCTCATCCTGTCCGTGGATCTTAATACGGCCAATGATATTGGTATCGATGCCCGCACCGCTGATATTTTTTCCCATCCGGTCCAGGATCAATACATCGAACTTATTCAGGGGAAAGGCAGGCCGGTTGTTTTTTGCCAGCTCCAGCAGTGCGGGTTCCACCTTAAAAACCTCGACGGCAGGCAGGCCTTTTATAAGCATTGTTTCGTCATAGGCATTTTCTACCAGGGCAATGCCACCCAATATTTTACCGGTTGAGAATATATGCCTGCCGGAACCTTCCATCAATCGGGAAAGCCCATAGACGCCAAACTTATGCATGGCCAGGGCGCCTTTCTCCTTTCCAAGGCCGATCACCGACATCTTCACAAGACCGCTTTCATAAGTTCCCCTGAAATCAGTATGGGGCTTAACCTTATTGATCATTATAATCCCATCTGATTCATAGGCATAACGATCCATAAACAATTCATTAGGTCCCTTCCAGCTTTTCAGCGACACCACTTCCATGGTTGCACGCACCGGTGCCCCTACCTCCCTTTCGGTGATTCCATAATCATTAAGGATGGCTGTCTGACCTTCCGGGGTAGCGCCGCCATGACTGCCCATGGCAGGAACAATAAAAGGATTTGCCTTTTTCTCCCTTATCCAACGAACGGTTTCCTTCACTACCACTTGCAGGTTATCAATACCCCTGCTGCCGACACCAATAGCGATGCTTCCACCGGGCACTATCACTCCGTTCAGCCCCTCCAATGCTTTTTCCACTGCTACGTTCACATCCGGAAGGGAATTTTCAGGGAAATGTTGTTTTATTCTGGTAAACTTTATCCGGTGCATAAATTATTTAATTTTCAATACAAATTACAATACTATTACATACAATAACCAGGTTATCAGCACGGCTGTCATCCCTGTAAAAAGCGTACCCAATGTCTGATACTTATAACCCTGACGCACTCTCATGCCAGAAAACTGTGTTACCACCCAAAAATAGCTGTCATTGGCATGACTGGCCATCATCGATCCCGATCCGATAGCTACCACTACCAGTGCCCGCGCAATACCTGAGTCCAGCCCCAACGAAGCCAGCATGGGTGCCATCAGGCTGGCGCTTGTGATAATAGCCACTGTTCCTGATCCCTGAGCCGATTTCAGGGCGGCAGCAATAATAACGGGCAGAAAAATTGAAAGGCTCCTCGCTCCCGTTATGTTTTCCTCAATAACGGTTGCAATACCTGAATCCTGGAGTACCCTTCCAAAAGCACCTCCCGTTCCGGTGATGATAATGATCGATGCGGCGGCCAGGATAGCCTCTCCTATCCACCCTGAGGAGGACAGCATCTCCCGGGTCAACTTTTCAGGCAAAAGGAAAGAAAGGAATACGCCGATCATGAGCGCGGATACCGGCTGTCCGACAAATCCAATAATGGCAAAAAGAATACCCTCACCGAAAGGTCGTGCGGGCAATTCGCTGATGGAACGAAGGATGATCAATACAATGGGCAATATTACAGGTACTACCGCCTTGATCAGTGAGGGAGCCGGACCATCAGAAACAGGCTCCATCTCTTCGTTGGCTTCTGCTTCCCTTTCCATTTTCATCAGGGGGATGATCCTGGTTGCAAAAAGCCAACCGGCGGTCAATGCGACCAGGCTTACCGGCAGGCCAAGCATAATGACCCAGCCCAGGTCGGCTCCAAGCAAGCCGGCAGCAGCTACCGGTCCTGGTGTCGGCGGGATGAGGCTATGAGTTACATACAAACCCAGGCTGAGCGCCATGGCACAGGTGATGATCGATATCCTGACTTTTCTTGAAAGAGCTTTAGCCAAAGGTACCAGGATAATAAATGCGGAATCACAAAAAACCGGTATGCTGACGATATATCCAACGATGCTTAGCGCCAGGGGGACATTCTTTTTGCCGGTAAGTTTTAAAGCACTTTCAGCGATCTTAAAAGCACCTCCTGTCTTCTCCAGGAATTTCCCGATAATGGAACCCGCGAGGATGACAATGCCGATATAGCCCACGGTGCTGCCGAAGCCGGAATTGATGGCTTCCAGCACCTCCACGGGTTTCATCGTTCCGGATAGAAGTCCATAACCAAAAGCAGCGACCAGGAGTGCAAGAAAAGGATGCCACTGCCACCGCGAAGTGCTAATAATTATGAAAAAAATAAAAAGGAATAACAGAAAGATCAGCCACATAGAATCCTTGTTTCATTATCTTAACCCCGATTATTCATAAACGATTATCAAAATAAACCGACTTTACAATTTAAAATATTTATGATCACGTAGTTACGCAACGGGGTTAA
>CAZYDB010000325.1:0-5188 GCA_964645995.1 uncultured Roseivirgaceae bacterium | reverse complement strand
TGCCGGATGCGAAAGTGCATCCAGCAAAGTAGCAAGCTTTAGCGTGTTTTGGCTATAGGCTTTTTTATGTCTCACGGTTCCCATTTTTTTCATTGGTTATGGCGTCTTTTAGCCAATGCGCCAGCGTTTGTTTAACGGGGATCTTGCCCTGAGACAAAATCTTACCATTAATTACCAGACCGGGCGTCATCATTATACCGTATTTATTAAAATCATCGAGCGTAGTTAATTTTTCCACCTTTGCATCAATTGCGTTTTCCCGGATCACCTCATCACAGAGTTTTTCGAGTTTTATGCAGTTCGGACATCCGGGTCCCAATACTTTTATGTCTAACATGGCTCTTGGTTTTCAAAGGTTTTACAACTTGTTTTCAGATAATAATTGAAGCGTGTTGGCCACTGTGTCGTTAACGGTAGCCTGCTTCATGTATCTTGCTACCATAATTGCTTCGGCAATCTCCTGGTTGGTTATACCTGCCGCTTTGGCTTGTTTTACCCACATGCGGGTGCAGGTATCGGAATTCAGTACGGCAGCAGCGGCAATACCGGCCAGCAGCTTGTATTTTTTAGGTACAGCCTGATACTTTTCATTTTCGAAAAGCATGGCTTTTTCATCCATTTGGTGTTTGGCGAATTCAGGTGCGAATTCTTTCAACAGATCCATCGGTGTTTTTTTGTTCTCCATAAGTATTTTTTTTCTGTTTTATTGATTCACTGTGTTTTACACTGCATGATAATTCATACATTTATAAACTTCCGAATATCAATCCTGTAATGGTTGCCATTATTACTACCAGTACCACGTAAACAATCGTTTTCTGAGTTCCAATTACGCCCCGGATCACCAGCATATTCGGAAGGGAAAGCGAAGGACCGGCAAGTAACAATGCCAGCGCAGGGCCCTTGCCCATTCCGGCGGCCATCAGTCCCTGCAGGATCGGGATCTCGGTAAGTGTGGCGAAATACATGAAGGCTCCCACGATGGAGGCGAAGAAATTAGCCAACACGGAATTTCCGCCCACCAGTCCGGCCACCCACGCATTGGGGATCACACCGGCCAATGCCGTATCATCATGTGTGGAGCCCAGGAGAAATCCTGCTATTACCACGCCAATGGCCAGTAAGGGCATGATCTGTTTGGCAAAGTCCCAGGTAGCGAGCGTCCATTCCCGGTTTTCCGGATCTTTTTTATCCATCAGGGTGATGATGCTGATCCCTGCCATCCCGACCACCATGGGGATGAGGGGAGAGGAACTGATCAAAGCAGAAAGAACGGTGGCTACAACAGCCAATACCACATGCAGCCATTTGAGCTTCAGAACAAAGATCATTGAAAAGGCAAGTATTACTGAAAAAACCGAGGTGATCAACCATTTATTGGCCCATAACCAGTACCAGATACCTTCCGTAGTTCCTTCTCCCGGTTTGCCCCAGTTGGCAAAGACCAGGATAAGGACCAGGGTAAAGAAATGCAGCGAAGTCTGCCACATGGGCCGTTTTTCCGGCATGTCGGGAAAGTTCAACTGCTCTTCCCGTTTTGCCTTTTCTTCCCGCCAATAGATGAGCGACATGATCGATCCGATCACAATGGCAAATACCACCGCACCGATCACCCTGGCCACGCCCATTTCAAACCCGAGCACCCGGGCCGTAAGTATGATGGCGAGGATGTTAATGGCCGGCCCCGAATACAGGAAAGCGATGGCAGGTCCCAGACCGGCTCCGCGTTTGTGAATGCTTGAGAAAAGGGGCAGGATCGTGCAACTGCATACGGCCAGTATTGTCCCGGAGACTGATGCGACTGAATAGGCTACCCATTTTTTGGCCTTGGCGCCAAAATATTTCAGGATCGCGGCTTCACTGATAAATACGGCGATGACCCCTGCAATAAAAAACGCCGGTAACAAACACAGGATCACATGTTCCCGGGCATACCATTTCGACAGATCCAGGCTGGCCATGATGGCCTCCCGGAACCGGTTACTTTCCAGAGGCAGGTAAAATGCCGCCAGAAAAATTACTGTTATCCAGAACAGGATCCTTATCTCCTTCTTCCATTCCATGCTATTGTCTTAATTGATTTTTATGTTTTTCTGATGAAATTATTCTTGATTTATACATAGTATTACATATAGATCAGATACGAATAGTATACCCCTACTACAATAAAAATAATGGCGACCACCTTCCGGAACCATATTTCAAACACTTTCAACCCATTATACATTTTTCCCACGCCGGAAACCGTATAGGCGATAAGCCAGGCAAAAATGATGACCGGAATACCGGTAGCCAGGGCAAATGCAACAGGCAGCAAAAGGCCCGAAACGCTTCCGATCGATAAGGGGATCAGCATGCCAAAATACAATACCCCGCTGTAGGGACAGAAGGCTAGCGCAAACAGGATGCCCAGTAATAATACGTCAATGTATCGGTTCATGCCTCTTTTTTCGATCCTTGAGGTCAGACCACTGAATCCCGGAAAATTCATGCGGATGATGTTCAGCATAAAAAGACCGATCAGGATCAGAAGAGGCCCGATTATCTTCTCCCCGTATCTTTGAAATACTCCGGAAAGTTTCATCTGATCGGCTCCGATGAATATAACAGCAGCGATAAGGGTATAACTGATTGCCCTGCCCAATGTATAAATAAGGCCATTGTAAAATACACGGTTCCGGTTTTCTATGTTCTTACCAATAAATCCGATAGCCGTAATATTGGTGGCCAGGGGGCAGGGGCTGATGGCCGTCATTAATCCCAGGATGAAGGCTGTAATTACCGGCGCCGAGCTATTATCCAGCAGGCCCGTTAATAATTCTTCCATGCATCACCTCCTAAAGCATTGCGTCAATCTGTTGCCTGATAGCCTGATGGAATTTATCAGGAGCAATCCGGGCATACATGAATCCTTCCCTGACCAGGTCCACCTTATCGTTCCCATGGACGATCAACAGGGACTGGCCCGCAACTCCATGTTTTTCGGCCAGCTTCATTCCTTCTTCGGTGTCCAGGTTAATGGATTCAAAAATGATCCGGTTTTCTTTGTATTGCTCAGGATAGAGGGTCTCAACAGCTTCCTTCGCTTCGGCTTCCACGGTCTTGCAGGTTACACAACGCCAGGAAAAGTGAAAATAATATACTGCAACGGTTTCAGCCTCTTCCAGTGAGGTGGTTTCTTGTTGGGTTGAGGTTTGTGCATCACAAGACGCTGAATATATTAATAAGATCGCGATTGCGAATACTGAATAAAAATTTTTCATCGTGCTGTCAGTTTTTGTTAATTAAATTTTTTATTTCTTCCTTTCCTGGCACCCTGCCGGATACGATAACTTTCTCATCGATCACCAGGCCCGGGGTTCTCATGATCCCGTATTCCATGATTTTGGCAATATCTTCCACTTTGCTGATCTCAGCTTCAAGGCCTATGTCTTTAATGGCCTCCCGTGTTGCTTTTTCCAGTTGGAGGCATTTTGGACATCCTGTACCGAGTATTTTAATGTTCTTCATAATTGTTATTGGTTTTTTCAAATTTTATAAATACTTGTAATGATCATATTATCTTCATGCGTCATGTTTCGCTGCTTTTCTTTCGCCCAATCCATAATGGCTAATACCGGAGGATCCGGGGAATAACTAACCGGTGGTGTTTTGACATCCACAATTTCAGCTTGATGGCTGTGTGAATTCTTGTTTTGAATTACATAACTGACATACACTTTCATTTCTTCAGTTTATCGTAAACAAACGATCATGAGAGAAAAATTTTTTTACAGATCGAAAAGTTCCCTGAACAATTGCTGGGCTTTCGGCCAGTTTTCTTTATTCAGGCAATATTTTACCTTGGGCGGTATGATCTCTCCCTGTATCAACCCGGCATCCCTTAAAGCTTTAAGATGTTGGGATATGGTTGATTGTGCCAGGGGGATGATCTCGGTAAGGTCCCCGGTAAAACAGCATGCCTGGCTATTTAATATTTTGAGGATCTGCACCCTGACCGGATGCCCAAGGGCCTTGGCAAGGGTCGCAAGCTGTTGATCCTCAATGCTGTAACTTAATTCGGCTAATGTTCTGCTCATTTTATATTAATTGTTCATCGTAAATATACGATGATTAATTTTAAAATAAAATATTATTCTGCAAATGATTCACGTCTATCCTCCCTTGTCTGGGAGTTGACATTGATAGAATGAAAAAGTAAGAATACTAGTTGAGGGTCTAATCTGATATAATCGGTAAGGATTCTTTCAACCTCCTTAGCCTGACCTATTCATAAATTTTTGTTGTTCGGCGTAATTTTAAGTTATAGAGGCGATATTCAATAAGATACTTCGCCAGGTTAGCCCTGCTGGGCATCCCGATAAAAGCGGGGCGCTCCATCAGCCTGATAGGGTGAAAAATTCGTGAATTTTTCAGGCTAGATGCTCCTTCAGCATCCCCGCGGATAAAACCAGACATTTGGTTTTCCATAATCATCGACGATCTTGATCCAGCCCTCATGTTCTTCCTTGATGTTTCTTTCTATCGATAGATTGGTCTCGCAGGGATTTTCTTTATAGATGATCACTTTTACCTTTGTCCAGGGACCTGAATGCTCCTTGGCAGGTAAAATCTGATTGGTTGTACCTCTTAAAGCCATGATCACTAATGAGTCAGTGTCCGGTCCTTCCCTTAAATTCAATCCCGGGCTATTGGCAAAAAAGCCCGTCAGAAATCCTGCATTTTCGGAAAGGAAATCCTGCCATTCGATAAGCTTAAAACCATGCTTATCTATTTCACGCTCACTGATCCAGTACTCCCTTGCAGCATCCGTGATCCTGACAAAGCCATTCCTTCTTTCAAAATAGGAAACGGCCCAGACCTTATAGCCTACTTCCTGAAAATGATCAAGTCCTATCTGGGTGGCTTTCCCGGTTTGAGCATCCACAAAGTAGATCTGGTAATAAGATTCAAAACCTATTCTTTGTTCAATGTTTCTTGTCAGGATCCCGGTTTTCGCTCCCCCCGGCCGGTCATAAATTGAAAAACCTTCTTTGGGAGAGTATACACAGCAGATCCCTTCCTGTTCAACCTGTTCCGGCATGATCAGCCCATGTTGAAGTACCTGTCCGGGTACAGGAGTAAAAAAGATCAAAAATAGAATTATTAAATACAGTTTAGCCATATCGTAAAAATATCAGGTTTTTTT
>CAZYDB010000324.1:0-5300 GCA_964645995.1 uncultured Roseivirgaceae bacterium | reverse complement strand
AGCGCCTTCTCGCCGGGGAGGCCGAGGACCTCCCGCGTGGTGACCACGAACTGCGTCCCCTGGTGGCAGTTGTTCCTCTTCAGTTATTGGCCTATCATATAGCGGTAATGCGCGGTTGTGATGTGGACCAGCCCAGGAATTTGGCTAAATCCGTTACAGTGGAGTAGCTTTTGGTATTGGTTACTATTACTTCTCATCTGGACTTGTGCAGTTGTCTGGTTTGGCAATCGTTTTTTTTACGGTATATTCTTATTTTCAGGCCGCAGGCTTCTCTCCAAATAACGTTAGATGGTCCTTGGACCCCGGCTTGCCGCTGGGTGGGGTACTCCATCCTATATTCACACCGACCCGTGCGGAAGGGAAGCACAAAAAAGGTGAAATAACCAATAAAAAATATGGAAGAACTATGTGATTAAGGGACAATGAATAAGCAACTGGTTAGCTTATAATGTTAATTTCCCAGAAAATGATCGAATAGGCCCCATATCGTATAAACCGTGTGAGCGCGAAGATCCAGAATTTCCTGAAAGGATAATCAACCGATCCCATAAGCATGCTGATGCCTGAAAAAGGCAAGGGTGTTAATGCAGCGACGATTATCACAAAAAAGCCGTACTGATTAAGATATTTCTGGTATTTAATGAGATATCTTCTTTTGATCCATCGATAGAAAATAGTTTGATTGAGTTTGACGCCCACCCAGAATCCAAACATTCCTGCCAGATAAGATATGATAGCCAGTAATGAAATATTGAAAATGTATTGACTTAAATCTTCAACCCGTGTTGACCAGATAAAAAATACTTCGGGGGGAATAATTCCGAATACGATTTCGGAAATGGTATAAATCGTAAAAACTAACACGGGGTTATCATAAACAGGCTTCAGCCAGAGTAAAAAATCGATGCTTACATAGCGCTTAAATAAAATAAATACAAATACGAACAGGATAAGGATCAATAATCCTCTGATAAAATTAGTGAAGAAGAATCGTCCGCGGCTATCTTTGTTCATTCCTGGTTCTGAGATTTTCATCGAAAATAATCAATTAAATATGGAAAGTAAGAATTTTAAATAGTAATTCTGTTCGATGTGAATTTGTTTTATTTATTTTGAGAACCATGGGACAGGAGAAAAGTGGGAGAGTTTTTTTCATGATAAAAGAATATCTTCTTTCCGCAGGTCCCACGTCCTTCTGTATTGGAATAATAATTAAATTTTATCACGATTTATTTTTAATGAAAGGGGTTTAAATAAACTTACAACTTATGATCGATCCAAAAAAAATCCAAAAGATACGGGATGCCGTACGAGAGGTACCTGATTTCCCGAAAAAGGGCATTCTTTTCAAAGACCTGACTACCGTTTTTAAGGATCCGGGATTAATTGACATCATAACTGAGGCTCTGGTTGGTTATTATTCTGCGAAGGGGATTACCAAGGTGGCCGGTATTGAGGCCCGAGGATTTATCATAGGCAGTATTCTGGCCAGGGAATTGAATGCCGGTTTTATTCCCGTCAGAAAACCCGGCAAGCTACCGGCTGAAACGCATTCTGTTCAGTATGAACTTGAATATGGTATTGATACAATAGAGATCCACAGGGATGCTATTTCTTCAGAAGATGTGGTTTTACTGCATGATGATCTTCTGGCAACCGGGGGCACGGCACAGGCGGCAGTGGAACTGATCCGGAAATCAAATCCCCAAAAGATCTATGTAAATTTTCTTGTTGAACTTTCGTTTTTGCAGGGCGTTGATAAACTGGATAAGGAAATGGATCTGTTCAGCCTGATAACTTTTTAGATTTATCGTGTCAATCCATGGGGCAGGGAAGAAAATATATCCACGGTTGCTCTTGATTTATTCAACGTATAGAAATGTAATCCCGGAGCGCCCCTTCTCAGCAGATCAATACATTGTTCTATGGCAATATCAACGCCGGATTGATACATCCTTAGCGGGTTGTCCTGGAGGGGGGTTAATTTATTGACGATATTTTCAGGGATTGTGGCCCCACACATATCTGAAAATTTTTTGATCTGCTTGAAATTGGTAATAGGCATTATTCCCGGTATGATCCTGTTGGTGATACCCAGCTTCCTTACCTTATTGACAAAATCAAAATAATGATCATTATTGAAAAACATCTGAGTGACAATAAAATCAGCCCCCCGATCAATTTTTGTCTGAAGCCATTTCAGGTCCAGGTCATCTGATTCCGATTCGGGATGTTTTTCAGGATATCCTGCAGCACCTATTGTAAAAAGATCCATGGATTTGGCAAAGGCGATAAGATCGCTGGCATACATGAAATCTTTATTAAGACTTCCTGCTCCTGTTTCCGGCAAGTCACCCCGCAGCAACATAAGATTTTCAATTTTTTTTCTATGCAAAATTTGAAGGTCGTTTTTTACCTTTTCTTTTGTAGCATTAATGCAGGTATAATGTGCCATGGCTGTCAGACCGATCTTGTTCTGAATATAGTCTATCAGGTCAAAGGAAAGGTCCTGTGTAGATCCGCCTGCCCCATAGGTTACAGAAACGAAAGAGGGGGAGAGTTTGATCAATTGACCAATATTAATCCCCAATTCAAGGATAGAGGTATAATTCTTGGGTGGAAAAAACTCAAAAGAGAAGGTTTTTTTATTATTGTTGAACAGTTCCGTAATTTTCAATAGCCTACCGGTTAAGTTAATCAAATGCTGAAAATAAGTTCATCAGGTTTCTCCACCCCCAGGATCTGGTAATAAGCGGCACTGATAATCATCACAAATTTGTTCATTTTTTTTATTAAATTCAATGGTATTAAACCTAATTGAAAAATGAGTGAAATTGAAGGTAAAAATATCCTGATCACAGGCGGGGCTTCAGGCATAGGCCTATTTATGGCAGAAAAAATGATCGGAGAAAAGGCCGGCAATATTGTAATCTGGGATATTGACAAAGAAGGGCTTGATGCTGCTGTAATAAAGCTGAGCAATACAACGACAGGTATCTTTGGTGATCCGGTAGATATCAGGGTAAAAGAAGAGGTAATAAAAGCCTGTGGAAGATTGCAATCGGGATTGAAACCGATTGATATCCTGATCAATAACGCCGGCATGGTAACCGGAAAATTATTTGAAGAACATAAACATGAGGAGATAGATAATACTTTTTCAGTCAATATAACCGGTGCCCTGCATACAACGCTGGAATTGATGCAATCAGGTGTATTATCTGATCGCGGGCATATCGTTAATATTTCCTCAGCTTCAGCCTATATCGGCAATCCGCGGATGTCCTTATACGCGGCCTCCAAGTGGGCTATGCAGGGCTGGAGTGAGTCTTTGCGGCTGGAACTCCAGCAGCAACGATCCGGGAGGAAAGTAACCGTTATCTGTCCCAGTTATATTGATACGGGTATGTTTGCGGGTGTCACTCCCCCTTTACTCACCCCGTTGCTCAGACCTGAAAATATCGTAAATAAAATAATCAAAGCGATCAAGAACGATCGTAAAAAAGTTTTAGCTCCATTTATGGTCAAACTTCTGCCTTTTCTGAAGGGGGTATTACCGGGGGCATTATTTGACTTAATTGCCGGACGCATTTTTGGTGTTTATTATTCTATGAAAACTTTTACAGGCAGGTCCGATAAATAATTTACTATGAAAACAAAAAGTGATCTATCAAAACTGGTTGCCTCACAAAGGGCATTTTTTCTCTCCGGGGCAACTCTTCCCCTTAGATTCAGGAAAGAGCAGTTAAAAAAACTATACGGGCTCATCGACGAGCATCAGCAGGCAATCCGCGAAGCCGTTAAAATGGATTTTCGTAAACCTCCTTTCGAATCCTTTCTTTCTGAAGAAGGTTTTGTGTTATCGGAGATCAGTTTTATACGTAAAAGGCTTCGGAAATGGATGAAGACCAGGCGATTACCTTCAAGCCTTCTCAATTTCCCATCTTCCAGCTATTTACATCATGAGCCCTATGGCCTCACCTTGATCCTTTCTCCCTGGAACTATCCTTTTCAACTGGCGATTAACCCCCTGGCAGGTGCCATTGCCGCAGGGAACTGTGCCATTATTAAACCGTCAGAGTTCGCACCTGCTACCGCTAATATTGTCAGCAGGATTATTAACGATAATTTTCCCGAGGAATTTATACAAGTGGTTGAAGGAGAGGCAGAGACAGCAAAGTATTTGCTCGAGGAGCATTTTGATTATATTTTTTTTACGGGTAGTCAGAAGGTCGGAAAAATTATTGCTAAAACTGCTGCAGAGCAACTAATCCCGGTCACCCTGGAACTTGGTGGTAAAAGCCCCTGTATTGTCGATGAGACAGCCGATATCAGGCTGGCAGCCCGGAGGCTGGCCTGGGGTAAATGTTTAAACGGCGGACAAACCTGCATAGCTCCGGATTACCTGTATGTTCACGATTCAGTGAAAGAGAGCCTGCTGTCAGGAATTGTTAAGGAGTGGAAGAGGTTTTATGGTGAAAACCCCAAAGACAGTCCCGATTACCCAAGAATCATTAATGAAAAGCAGTATAGTCGCTTAATAGAGCTCCTTGATGAAAGAAAGGTTTATTATGGCGGAGAAAAAGACCCAATGGAAAGGTATCTTTCGCCCACGATCATTGATAACGTTACCTGGGAGGATCCGGTTATGAAGGAAGAAATTTTCGGTCCGGTCTTACCGGTGTTATCTTATCAAAACCTTGACGAGATCCTTAATATAATTAAAATAAAACCCAGGCCGCTTGCCTTATATGTATTCTCTACCAAAGGAGAAAGGGTTAAAAATATCCTTACTTCCCTAAGTTTTGGCGGAGCATCGGTTAATGATACCATAGCCCATTTCGGTAACCCTCATATTCCTTTTGGCGGGATAGGATCAAGTGGATATGGCGCCTATCACGGACGATATAGTTTTGAAACATTCAGTCATAAAAAAGGGGTATTAAAAAAAGGAAACTGGCTGGACATCCCTTTAAGATACGCCCCTTACCATGGGAAGCTCAAATGGCTGAAATTAGCCTATAAGTATAATATTGAATGGTAGAAAACAGGTCCCATCTAATTGGTTAACACGCTTTCCTCTCAGTATGTTGCCTCGTTAATCCGGCTTATTCATCCTATCGCTCTCTCTTCACAGAAAACTATAACAAGGAAATTGCATGTAGGTGTTTTTAACCTGAAAAATTCACGAATTTTTCACCCTATCAGGCTGATGGAGCGCCCCGATGATAATCGGGATGCCCAACAGGGTTAACCTGGCGAAGTATCTTATTGAATATCACCTATATATCTTAAAATTA
>CAZYDB010000323.1:0-5330 GCA_964645995.1 uncultured Roseivirgaceae bacterium | reverse complement strand
GCCATGGCGCTGGCCATGGCGATCAATGGCGGCTTCATCCTTGGCCTCGTCTTCGTGCCGAACCTGTGGTCGATCGTGGAATACCTGCAGAAACACCCGAAATGTCGTGTGAAGACATTATTTGCTACCCATTATCACGAACTGAATCAACTGGCGGATGACTTCCCGGGTATTAAAAATTATAATGTGTCCGTGAAGGAGGTGGGAAACAAGATCCTTTTCGTCCGAAAACTGGAAGAAGGAGGAAGCGAACACTCCTTCGGTATCCATGTTGCCCAGATGGCCGGTATGCCCAACCCGATCGTGATCCGGGCGAATGAGATCCTTCATCATCTGGAAAAAGAAAAGATGCAGGAGAAACAGAATGAAAAGTTAAGGGATATGCCTAAGAGCAATTACCAGCTAAGCCTGTTCGAGGCCGATCCCAAATTTGAGGAGATCAAGGAAATACTCGATCAGCTTGACATCAATACCATTTCCCCGGTAGAGGCCCTGCTGAAACTAAATGAGATCAAAGGGATCATGAAAGGGAAAGATAGATGAATGTTTGAAGATAGATGTAAGATTTCAGATGTGAAATTCTGTCACCTGTCACCTATCACCTGTCACCTATCACCTGTCACCTGTCACCTGTCTCCTGTCACCTGTCTCCTGTCACCTGCCACCTGTCACCTGTCACCTGTCACCTGTCACCTGTCTCCTGTCACCTGTCACCTGTCACCTGTCTCCTGTCACCTGTCTCCTGTCATTTCTACACATTCCTTCTCTTCAGCATTATTAATGAAAAGAGAAACAATAACCCGGTCCAGAGGAGGGTTGCGATCAGGCAGTCTGTGGGGATGGTGGCGGATACCTCCATGCCGACATATTTCTGGAAAGGGAACGCATTCAATTGATCCATTGCCTTAACGGGAAAATACTTGTCAATATGATCGGGGATCTGCCAACGCACAACAGGTTCGACCAAAAGCGGGTAGATCAGCAACATAAATATGGAGATGCCTGTCCTTTTCAGCCAGACAGCAAAAAAGACCGCAAGGGAAAAATAAAAAATTAGTTCCACAAAATATGCGATAAGGAACTCCGATCCATAAAGAACGGATATATCGGGATCCGGAGTATTCCTGATCATACCAATGAATAAGCCAAGAACCAAAAGAATCACTAATGAAACCAGTGAAATGACTATGGATAACAAATACTTGGTTAAAATAAATTCCATCCTTGTCATCCCGTTGGTAAGATTCATCCTGATGGTATTGTATTGAAACTCATTGGTTACCGCGATAGCAATAAAAATGCCGGGCAGTATTTTGAAAAAGCTGGCCAGGTATGCCAGGTTCTGCCAAAGATCGGGAAATGCAAATATATTGAAACCGGACAGGTCGAGCGGTTGTGGGAGATCGGAAGAAGAAAAATTAAAACTTCCTGACAGGTCGTTGATATTCAGTATAAAGGAGATCAGGAAAAAATAATGCAATCCCAGGATCACCCAGAAGGCCGTATAGGTGATGTTCTTTCGAAATTCTATGGTCAGGAGGCGGATCATTTTTCCTCTTTCAGCAATTCCAGAAATTTGTTTTCCAGGGTACTTCCCCTAGACACAAAATGCGTTGGATAAACGCCATGTTTTATCAGGTGTTTCTGCAGGTCTTTTTTATCCGGTCCGGGTGCCAGCTTGAAAACATATTTTTCCCTTTCCTTCTTCAGTTCCTCAATTCCTTTGAATTCATTAAGTAACTGCAACAGTAACTCTGGGTCTTCTGACCAAATTTCAAAATATTCTTCCGACTGCAGGATATCCTGAACCGAGCCATCGAAGATTTTTTTGCCTTTTTTCAGAACGGCTACATGTGAACAGGTTTTCTGTACTTCATCCAGCAGGTGGCTGGCTAATATTATGGTTGTTCCCTGGGCTGCAATCGCTACGATCAGGTCACGGATATCAGCGATTCCCTGGGGATCCATCCCATTGGTAGGCTCATCCAGTACCATAACCTCAGGCCGGCCAAGCATGGCAGCAGCCAGCGCCAGTCGTTGTTTCATGCCCAACGAATAGCCTTTATATGAGTGGTTTTTTCTTTCTTCCAGGCCTACTTTCACCAAAACATCATTGATCTCGTCTTTTCCTTTACTCTTGATATCACTGATGATCTTTAAATTTTCGGATCCGGAAAGATAAGGATAAAAGGCAGGTGTTTCAATGATCGATCCGATCCGGTAGAGTGCTTTATTCAGCGGCATTTGATTAAACCATTCAAATTTTCCTCCTGAAGGTATAATGATGCCGAGAATCATGCCCAGGGTTGTCGTTTTGCCGCTTCCGTTGGGTCCAAGGATACCATATACCTGGCCTTTATTTATTTCCAGGTCAAGAAGTTCTACCGCCCGGATGGCGCCATATGACTTAGATAGCTGATGGGTTCTTAAAACAGGATCCAATTCAGAAATAATTTATTTTTTTTCTAAATGAATAATAAAATTACCCTAATTTTACTGTTTCCGACAAAGGATCGGTAGAAAATATAGTAAAAAATAAAACTTTTCTGTTATGCTGGATGCACCAATTACTGAAGGAGCTAACCTGTTTTTCTGGATCGTTTCAATTCTGGGAGGTTTTGTTGCCGGATTGATGGCTATTGACACCCAAAAATCCGGTAAAGAAAACGATTCCTCCGAATAATTTCTTACTTTTTCTGATTCCTGCAAGGCTTTCCCTGTCTGTTGATGATTTTAAGCATGAGAACTTTTGTTTTCATTTAAAATGTCTATTTTGTGAAAAAATCTATTTATACATTTTTTCAGATGATAGCAGATAATAGATGAATGTCAGGATTAAGTTTCTTGGGGGTGCACGGACGGTCACCGGCTCAAGGCATTTGCTGGAAGTTGATCAATTTAAAATCCTTATCGATTGTGGCCTTTTTCAGGGATTAAAGGAATTAAGATTAAAGAACTGGGAAAACTTTCCGGTTGATGTAACAGAGATTGATGCAGTGGTAATCACGCATGCTCATATAGATCATACCGGTTACCTGCCCAGGCTGGTCAGGGAAGGCTATGCAGGTCCGGTTTATTGCACCCGCCCAACCGAGGAATTGATGCAGATCATGTTGATGGATTCCGCCAAACTCCAGGAGGAAGAAGCTGCTTTTGCCCGCAAAAAGGGATATTCCAAACATGAAAACCCGCAACCCCTTTATAATTCCAGGGATGTTGAAAAGGTTTTTCCCCTGATCCGGTCTTTTGATTTTCGGGAAACCGCCAGTCTGAATGATCAGGTAAAAATTAAATTCCATAATGCCAGCCATATATTGGGAGCCTCTATGGTCGAGATCATTCTGGATGGTGAACAGCAGGAAAAACGTATTCTTTTCTCTGGGGACCTGGGGCGAAAAGAAGATATTCTTTTATATCCGCCGGCCGAATTTCATAGTGCTGATATTCTGGTGATGGAATCCACCTATGGCGACCGTGATAATCCTCAGGGCGATCATCTTGAAGAACTGGCCACCGTCATAAACCGGGCCATGGACCGGGGAGGATGTCTTCTTGTCCCGGCCTTTGCCGTGGGCCGTACCCAGATGCTTCTGTATTATATGAAATTATTGTCAGAATCAGGAAGGATTCCTAATGTGCCCGTCTTTTTTGATAGTCCGATGGCTTTCAGTGTTACGGAGATTTATCTTAAATACCATGAATATCATAAACTGGACAAATCCACCCTGCATCTTGATAACGGGTCTGCCTTTGATTTTAAAAACTTATCCTACAGAAGATCACAGGAAGAATCTATGGCTATCAATGAAGTGAATCAGAATGCCATCATCATTTCTTCCTCAGGGATGTGTACCGGCGGGAGGATCATGCATCATCTCTTCCATCGGTTGCAGCGGCCCGAGGATACGATATTGTTCATCGGTTACCAGGCGGAAGGTACGCGTGGAAGAAGGATCCTAAACGGAGAAGAAACCATCAAAATATTCGGGTTGGAAGTGCCGGTGAAATGTCATGTTGAAAAACTGGAAGGGTTTTCAGCTCATGCGGATAAGACAGAGATGGTTGAATGGCTGAAAAATTTCCAGTATTCTCCCAAAAATGCTTATATCGTTCACGGGGAAGAAAAAAGTGCTGTTAATTTCGGGGATCTGATCAGTAAGGACTTCGGATGGAATGTATACGTGCCTGAATTTATGGAGACCTTCGAATTATTCAGAGGGATTTAATAATACCGGATTATGTCGACATTAGAATTAGTTTTTATCACCCTTGCTTCGGTTTCTTTATTACTCTTACTGGTTTTACAGTTTAAAATACATGCCTTTATTTCTCTGATCCTGGTAAGTATCCTGGTCGGACTTTTTACCGGGATGCATTTTGAAGAGGTACTTAACAGTGTTCAGGAAGGCATGGCAGGCGTGCTGGGTTATATTGCTGTGGTGGTAGGTATTGGCGCTATATTCGGAGAGATCCTGCAGGATACTGGAGGGGTCGAGTCACTGGCCAAGTCAATGCTTGAAAAATTCGGTGATAAAAAGACTTCATGGGCTTTGATGACTTCCGGATTTCTGATAGCCATCCCTGTTTTTTTTGAAGTAGGGTTCATCATCCTTGTTCCGATGGCTTTTGCCCTTGCCCGTAAATCCGGGAAATCAGTCCTTTTTTATGCGATTCCCATGATGGCCGGCCTGGCCGTGACCCATGCCTTTATCCCGCCGACACCGGGACCTATCGCCGTGGCTGAGATCATTGATGTTCCCCTGGGATGGATCATTATCTTCGGTTTTATCATTGGTTTCCCAACAGCCGTGGTGGCAGGCATCTGGTTTGGCAAGTACATATCCGGGAAGATATATATAGCACCTCCTGAAATTGATCCAGATCTGAAGGATATTACTAATGATGAGAACAAAGAACTGCCTTCCTTTAAATGGGTACTTTTCCTGATCGGCCTGCCGCTCTTCCTGATCCTGTTGCGGACGATTATCGAACTTGGTTATAAGGAAGCATGGTTTGCCGGCAGTTTTGTCTGGGATGGCCTCAGATTTATCGGACATCCTTTTATCGCATTGCTGATAGCCACCTTGCTGGCCGGTTATTTTATGGGGATCAAAAGGGGATACACTTCAGAACAGATCATGCGAGTAGCCAATGCAGCCCTTTCGCCTGCCGGCCTGATCATACTGGTGACCGGGGCGGGTGGTGTTTTTAAGCAGGTGCTGGTAGACAGCGGAGTGGGAGAATCACTGGCCTCGCTGCTCACAAGGTATGAGCTATCGCCGGTGATTCTGGCGTATATCATTTCAATAATCGTACGGGTAACCCAGGGA
>CAZYDB010000322.1:2166-5354 GCA_964645995.1 uncultured Roseivirgaceae bacterium | reverse complement strand
CCGCTTGTCAACAGGTTTAAAAACCGCTATATGTGCAAATATGTCTGGAAACCTGACCGCTTCGATACTGTGGCCTGTACGGGCTGCGGAAGATGTATTGATGCCTGTATTGGCAGGATCAATAAAAATGAACTGATCACTGAATTAATGGATAAAGTAACTGCATAAAATGAATAACGGCTTTAATCCATATGAACCTGTAAGGGCGAAACTGGTCGATATAATTGATGAATCACCCAATATAAAAACTTTTTCCTTTGAACCGGAAAGGGAGTTTTCCTTCAAAACAGGTGAATTTATCCAATTAACCCTCGATGGCATCGGAGAATCTCCTTTCACACCCTCCTCATCGCCCTATGTGAAGGACAAAATAGATGTTACTATCATGAAGGCAGGGTACGTAACGGATAAGATCCATGCGCTGAATGGAGGCGAAGTACTGGGAATCAGAGGCCCTTTCGGCCGCGGTTATCCTGTTGAAAAATTTCATGGCAAGGAAGTTATTATTCTTGGTGGTGGTTGCGGTCTGGCCCCCATCCGTTCACTGCTTTTCGAATTACAGGAACATAAGGAAAAATACAAACAGGTGATGCTTTGCTATGGTTCTAAAACACCAAAAGACTGCATCTATAAACCTTTGTTTTGTGAACTTAATAAGGAAGGTAATTTTCAATGCTACCGGAGTGTGGATGTTGCGGATGAAAGCTGGGATGGACATGTAGGGGTTGTGACCACCCTGCTGGACCAGATCTCTTTTAACCTGGAAAATTCCGTTGTGGTGGTATGCGGCCCGCCGGTGATGATGAAATTCGGGACATTAAAATTACTGGAAATGGGCTTCGACCCACGGGACATCTACCTTTCCATGGAAAAAAATATGTCCTGTGGCTTCGGCAAGTGTGGTCATTGCATGCTTGGCGATACGTTTGTCTGTAAAGACGGACCGGTATATACCTATGAAGAAGTAAAACACTTTGATCACATATGGTAACACCTAAAATAATTATACAGTGACAACTACTGAAAAAGACTTAAAGGAACTACGCTTTTTTAATGAGTTTGATGAAAAGCACAGGAAAGCATTATTTGACCTGGGTGAAATCAAAGAATATGGTGTAAAAGAAATCATATTAAAGGAAAACCAGGAATTGCATGACCTGTTTGTCGTTCTAAAAGGCCATGCTACGGTCGGAATAACGGTTGCCAGTAAAGGCCGGATAAACATAGGCACCTTGTATCCGGGTCAGATCTTTTCGTGGTCATCTCTTTTCAAACCCTATATCTCAACTGCCGTGGTAATTGCTGATGTACCGACAAAAACGATGGCCTTAGACGCAAAAAAGATACAGGCATGGATTGACAGAGAACCGGAATTCGGGTATAAACTGATGCGTTTTATCAGTGAAACCCTATCCCAGCGTTTGCATGATACAAGGTTTCAACTGGTCAATATAGTTACTATCTGACATCAATAAGAACAAAAAATCATGGGAAAAAAAATCCTCATCGATTTGATAAAATGCAGGGAATGTGAAGCATGCACGGCGGAATGCGCCTATACTTTTCATCCGGAAAACAACGGTATTATCGCCCTGAAAGAACTGGCTGCTTTTGCTGTTACATGCCGGAAATGTGTAGACGCACCATGTATTGAAGTCTGTCCTGCAGAAGCGCTGGAAAAAAACGAAGACAACATGGTTATCAGGGCGGTGAATTTATGCGTAGCCTGTAAATCCTGTGTAGCCATCTGCCCGTTCGGAACCCTTATGAATGACTTTTTTGAATCAAAAAAATCAATATGTGATTATTGTGATCTGAACGGAGATGTAAAAGAGCTGCTGTGCGTCAAAACCTGCCCGGTTGAGGCATTATCGTTGACAGATCGGGAAGAAGATCCGGAAGAACATATCTATCAGATCAATGACAAAGTACTCGTCAGGGATTATAAATGGGAAAATCTGGTTGAACTTGAATAAAACACATCCATGTTAAGAGATATTTTTTATTTTATCGTATTCCCCGGGCTCCTGTTTTCAGCAGTTATCGGAGGGTTTTTAAGTTGGTTTGACAGGAAGATCACCGCAAGGGTCCAGTTTCGTCAGGGCCCTCCCCTTCTCCAGCCATTTTATGATTTTATCAAGCTGCTTTACAAGGAAACTATTCTGCCTGCAAGAGGCTCAAAAATAACCTTCCTGCTGGCTCCGGTATTCGGCCTGTTCGGAGCCACCATTGCAGCCGTTTTTATCCTGCTGCCCCTGTTCGGGATAGATACCGGATTTAAGGGGGACATCATCGTTATTTTTTATCTTCTGACGATCCCTTCCCTGACCTATATGATCACGGCACTGGCCTCAGGCAATCCACTGGCCACTGTCGGAGCCTCCAGAGAAATGAAACTGATCATCAGTTATGAACTCAGCTTTCTCCTGGTCGTAGTAGCTGTAATCCTTAAAAGCGGTCTGAAGATCAGCCTCTATGAGATCCTTGCCTATCAATCCTCTTCAGGCGTTTTCATTGGCAGCCTTTCTGGTATATTGGTGTTTATTGCCGCTATTTTCTGCCTGCAGGCAAAATTAGGCCTGGTACCATTCGATATGTCCGAGGCAGAAACCGAAATCACTCATGGTGTCTTTATCGAGCATTCAGGCAGTATTTATGCCACAGTCAAACTGACCAAATATATAATGATATTTATTCTTCCGGCCTTTATCATTGCCCTCCTGATGGGTGGTTTTAACCTGGAAGGCATCCATATATTATGGGCCATACTAAAAGTGTTGGGTGTAGTACTCTTATTAACCTTGATCAGAAATACAAATCCGAGGTTGAAGATAAACCAGGCCATGAAGTTTTTCATGATCTGGATAAATGCATTGATCGTGATTGCTATTGTATTGATCTATTTTAACCTATAAACAACAAAACGGTGGGCTTAAAAGATTTTTGTTTTAAGAAATCATTGTGGGTATTCCACTACGGCGGGGCTTCCTGCAATAACTGTGATATTGAAATACTGGATTGCCTGACCCCAAGATATGACATAGAGCGTTTCGGCATGCAACTGGTCGGAAGTCCAAGACATGCCGATGTGATCCTCGTCAACGGTTCCATCAATAAGAAAGACAGGCCCAGGTTACTGGAGATCTATAACCAGGCTGCCAAACCCGTATTGATCGTCGCCATCGGAG
>CAZYDB010000322.1:0-2156 GCA_964645995.1 uncultured Roseivirgaceae bacterium | reverse complement strand
CTCGAGTGGACGCGCTGCCGGCGCGTCTGCGGTTGATCGTCGCCATCGGAGCCTGTGGCTGTACCGGCGGAATTTTTAAGGAAGGCTATCCTAATGCGGGACCGGTCGATGAAGTAATACCGGTTGATGCCTACATTCCGGGGTGTCCGCCCAAACCTGAAGCAATAATTTCAGGTATCGTCAAGCTGGTCACAAAAAAAAGTAACGGAAAACCAACAACTGAACAGAAAAAAGAATTAACAGATGCAAGTTAATGAAATACTGTCATTGCTAAAGGAAGAATTCGGCAAGGATATTTTATCAGAAAAAGAGATCAGCCCCAACCGGGGATTGGTAAGGATCAATCCGGAAAAAATCGTAGAAGTTGCAGAATTCCTGTTTATCAAACATCAACTCAGGTTTATCATTGCCTCCGGCTTTGACTCCAAAGAGGGCCTGCAGATCATGTATCACTTCATGCTTGATGAATCACATTTTATCTTAAATGTGAATGTTGTGCTTCCCATTGAAAACCCTGTTATAGACTCAATCACACCGCTCATTAAAGGGGCAAACTGGATAGAAAGAGAAATTCTGGAAATCCTTGGAATCGAATTCAGAAATCATCCGCAACCTGAGCCTCTGTTGTCAGGGGAAAATTGGGAAAAAGGCTATTATCCATACAGAAGAGAGATAAAAGAGGTATAAATTTTTTAAATATGACCAAAAAGACAATTATACCAGTCGGACCGTACCATCCTCTTCAGGAGGAACCCGAGCTTTTTAAATTATATTGCGAAGGAGAGACCGTTACTGATATCGAATGGGAAACAGGCTATAATCACCGGGGTATCGAAAAACTTAGTGAGTCGAAAACCTTCGACCAGGTTTTCTTTCTGGTAGAGCGTATTTGCGGCATCTGTTCCACCTCACATCCCTTCGCTTTTGCCAATGCTGTCGAAGAAATCGGGGATATTGATATTCCGTTAAGGGCAAAATATATCAGGTCTATCATAGGCGAACTGGAACGCATACACAGTCACCTGCTGTGGGTCGGCCTCGCCGGTCACTTCCTCGGCTACAATACGGTATATATGTGGGCCTGGAAATACCGGGAACCAGTGCTTGATCTTTTTGAGCTCATTACCGGTAACCGTAACAGTTATGCCATGTTTAAAGTTGGTGGTGTCCGCCGCGATATTCCCAATGAAGCTATTCCGCGTGTCGTTAAGATATTAAATGACCTCAAACCGAAACTGGATCTGATAAAAGGAGCGGTTATGGACGATCCTGTCTTGCATATGCGCCTGAAAGGGGTGGGTATCCTGACCAAACAGGATGTGATTGAGTTTTGTGCGGTAGGTCCTACCTCCAGGGCTTCCGGATTACCGGGAGATATCAGGCGCGACGATCCTTACGCGGCCTATGACCTGGTGGACTGGGATGTGATCACCGCAGAAGAAGGCGATGTTTTTGCGAAAGCGGAAGTACGGATACTGGAAATGTATGAGTCGGTGAGAATTATCGAACAATGCCTGGAAGGGCTTAGGAAAGAAAAAGAAGGTGACATAGAAACGAAAGTCAGGGATGTGCCCCCCGGATTCGGCACAGGACACCATGAAGCACCGAGAGGTGAAGTCTTCCATTTTGTTATGACTGATGGCTCCAACTCCCCCACAAGACATAAGGTAAGAGCCCCCAGCTATACAAATATTGCTACTTTCAAGAAGTCATGTGTTGGGCAGACAATCTCTGATGCCACCATTTCGCTTGCAGCCGTTGACCCGTGCTACTGCTGTACAGAACGGATGGTTGTTCTTTATGATGCAAATACCGGGAAACCGCTTATGAATGCCCGGGAACTGATCAGGAGATCGCAGGAGAAAACCGAAATTATCCGAAAGAAAAAATTGATATAGAACCATGAATCCTTTCATCATACTTATATTAATTCCGTTGGTTTCCGGCCTTATACTGTTTCTGTTCCCGGAACGGATCAGAACCATAAAAGGATGGCTGACGCTCCTGGTTTCATTGGTCACTCTCTGGAGTGCCATCAGGCTATTATCCCTGGAAAATGGATTCCTGAAGTTTTCAGTGGCCGGGCAAGAAGCCTTTCAGTGGCTGGACCTCAACCTGGCCGCAAAATACCTGACCTTCAATCTAGACCCCCTGGC
>CAZYDB010000321.1:0-5360 GCA_964645995.1 uncultured Roseivirgaceae bacterium | reverse complement strand
GCAAAGGAGCGCAAGGGCGACTACCTCGGCAAGACGGTGCAGGTCATCCCGCATGTCACCGACGAGATGAAGCGTCGCATAAATATTATTGGAATTTTAATTTAATTATAAGTTCTAGTCATGTTTAAGGCCATAAATACTTTCACAATTCTTACCCGTAATTTTTTCCTGATCCTCAATCGGTAGACCCTTAATATAGTCGAAAACAATTTTCATAACTTCTTCGTACGAACCAGCCAGTAGGCAGACCGGCCAGTCACTTCCGATCATTATGCGCTCAGGCCCAAATCTCTGATAAATTATATCAATAAACGGATATATATCTTCAGGCCTCCAGTTTGTCCAATCTGCCTCCGTAACCATACCAGAGAGTTTGCAATAAACATTTTTATTTTCTGCCAGATTTTTTATATCTGTTGCCCAGGGTTCAAGTATCTTTTTTCTGATAAAAGGCTTTCCCATATGATCAAGGATGAATTTCTGTTCAGGAAGTTGGGAAACAAGTTTTTCTGCTATTTTTAAATGTTCAGGTAACACCAAAAGATCATAGGTTAAACCGTAATCCTGAAGATAGGACATACCTCTAATGAACTCCTTTTTAACCATGAAATCAATATCAGGTTCATCCTGAATCGCATGCCTTACTCCAATAAACTTGGATTGCCCGGTGAATTCAAATAACTGCTCCTCAACTCTTTCAGAAAGCAGATCAACCCAACCAATTACACCCCTTATGAAATTATTTTCACCAGCCAGGTTTAATAACCAACGGGTTTCTTCAAGCGTTTGTCGTGCCTGAACAGCTATTGATCCTTCGATATTCAACTTGTTTAGCTCCTTTTTCAGATCTTCCGGAGTAAAATCCTTTTTTATGAAGATCATTTTCTCATTGATCCAGCGGTAATCCTCTTTATGATACTGCCAGAAATGCTGATGTGAATCTATGGTCATCATATTTTATGAATTTTGACAGGTTTTCGATGAATCAGTTTAAAATTGCTTAACACTTTGTTTGGCAATGCCATGTCTATTGGATCATCAAACCACTTAATATCCTGCTTCATATTTTCAGGGTTGGCAGTGATAATTAACGTTGTCGGTATTTTTCTATTACTGATTGAAAACTGTATCGCAATTTTTTCAATTTGAGTTCCTGCTTTTTTACAAAAATGAGCCGCCTCAGTATAGGTTTTTACTATTTTTGCATCGGCCGGATGCCAATCCGGGGCTCCCCCTTCTGTTAATAAACCCGTGCTAAGCAGAGCAGCATTGATAACTCCTGTTTTTCGACCATTAAAAAAATCCAGGTAATCAATAAGTGAATTATCATTAAGGCTATAATGGCAGAAAGTGATTATTGTATCGGTCGTTTCCGAAAGTAACGAGTTAATTACATCCCTTAAATCATCTAATGGTATTTCGGTAATACCGATAAAACGAATTTTTCCGGAATCCTTTTGTGAAAGAAGTGCGGAAAGGGTTTCCTGTATGATTTGTTGTTTATTTGCAGATTCAATATTATGGCAGTGTATAAAATCAATATAATCGATGCTCATTCGCTGAATACTTTCATCGATGCTTGGTATGACTCTTCCTGCCGAATAATCCCTGGATTTTTGTCCATGGTTCCAATATCTTCCAACCTTTGATAAATAATATTTATTTCTTGAAATAGATGACAATGCTTTGCCCAGTAATAATTCGAATTGTTTATTTCCATAATAAAGACTACACTCTATCAAATTAATACCACTGTCTAACGCAGTATGTACTGTTTTAATCCCTTCATTCTCATTAATCTGATGAAAAACACCCCCAAGTGACGAGGCTCTATAACTTAGGCAGGATACCTTTATCCCTGTATCGCCTAACAGTCTATACTCCATATGGATACCATAAAAATCATTATTGACTGATCAGATTATAATTACTAATCTATCTTAATTTACTTAATTGTATTTATAGATGAAATTTATTTTAAAAGAATAATGAGACTTTAAAAACTAATTGATTTAACTCCATTAGCGGTCCAATGAACGGTTCTTATGTCATTCTCATTAGTGGCGAATAGCTTTTCATCCTCAACCAGATGTTCTTTTACTAATTATTCGTTAAGTTCGATTCCAGGTCCGGCTTTTTCAGGTACCTTCGCAAATCCATTTATGGATATTGGTTTATCAATTCCAGTAACAAGATCTTCCCATCAGGGCACATTAACAGAGTGATGTTCCAAAGCAATGAAATTATTTGTTGCGCCTGCAGTGTAGATATTTGACATAAACTAAATGGGTGGACCGGTAAAATGCATGGCCATAGCAATGCCTCTTTCCTCAGCATAATCTCCTGTTTTTTTGATTCAAGCAACTCACCTGCAGATGCCTGGTCAGGGTGGAGCATGTCTACTTCACGGGCATCAATTAGTTAAATAAATTTTCCCCTCAGATATAAATCTTCTCCGGTTAGGTGTTTTAATCGCATGTGTAATTTCTTCCCATTGATCAGTATATTGCCGAAGGATCATGTCTTCTAGCCATGCCAACTGATATAGGTTAAAAAGAAAATCTTCAAGGATCTGAACCAGAAAAACTTCAGAAAATGATTTCTATATTTGAATCATTAACAAAAATATTATTCTATGTATAACGTCATTAATCGAAGGCTCGCTTCATCATTTGCCGTATACATTATTCAAACAAAAACAATTGGATGCAGTAAAAATGTTTTTAACCTGACCTTTTCATAAATTATTGTTGTTCGGCGTAATTTTAAGATATATAGGTGATATTCAATACGATACTTCGCCAGGTTAACCCTGATGGGCATCCCGATAAAATCGGGGTGCTCCATCAGCCTGACAGGGTGAAAAATTCGTGAATTCTTCAGGTAAAACTTGTAGAGTAAAAATTTAATCCAAATCCGTCAATAAAACATAAAATACCGATATAATTCATTGAAAATATGCATATTACACATAAATACTTCTAATGACCGTCATTAGAAGTAATTTGGTTTTCAACTTCATATTTTCTAATGGACAATCCGGGTTATAGGGATTCCATATCTCCTGAAATACCGGGATATTGAATGGGCCTGTATTTCAGGTCTCGTCCGGACTGGTAGCAGGCCTTCGGGCGGGGCCGGTCCGCCGAGTAAGACTTAATCAGATTAAGAGGATTACCTGATCCTGGCTATCAAGCGTATCCCGCCCAGGAGTCTTTTGGTAAGAGAACAGGGTTATGAACTTAAGCGCGGATAAGCATCTTGATTCTAAATCCCTGTTGAATTCTTCATGTATTTATGAATTGGTGGCCATGAAATTATAGATATACTTTTTTTGATTAATAAGAATTTGAAAGGTTTTTAAATATATTTATTTTTCTGTGACTTCTATGTGCAGATTTATTTTTCATTTGAAATTAATTCTTTTTTTAAAATATAACCAATAAAATTATGAAAGAACAATTTAACGACCGACGTGGATTTCTGAAAAAATTAGGCCTTGGAGGCCTTAGTCTTGCGGGCTTAACTGCCGCTCCCATTGAGGATGTGCTGGCCTATTCAACACAGAAGGTAAACAGGAATTCTTCCCCTTCCGATTTGGAGATTACCGATCTTCGTATTGCAGAAATAGGCGATGTGGTTTTTCGCACGCCGATCGTCAGGATTTATACCAACCAGGGAATTGTCGGGCATGGCGATGTAAGGGATGGCGCCGCCAAGGAATACGCTTTATTCTTGAAAAGCAGGATATTGGGTGAAAACCCCTGTAATGTGGAACGTCTGTTTAAGAAGATTATGCAATTCGGTCATCATGGCCGGCAAGGCGGTGGTGTATCCGGTGTGGAAATGGCCCTTTGGGACCTGGCCGGCAAAGCCTATGATGTACCAGTATATCAAATGCTGGGAGGAAAGTACAGGGATAAAGTTCGAGTATATTGCGATACCACCGTTTCAAGCGATCCGGTAGAATATGCCAATCGCATGCAGGAAAGAATCGACAAAGGCTATACCGCTTTAAAAATGGATATAGGTATCAACCTTTTGCGTGGTATTCCCGGTGCTGTGATCAATGATCCCCGGGGAGATCTGAATCCCTGGGAACATGAATATCGTGGATATAACCTCACAGAACACCCTTTTACCCGTGTTCAGATCACCGAAAAGGGCATAGATAAGCTGATGGAATTCCTGGAGGTGATGCGGGCCCAGATCGGTTACGAGATCCCGATGGGTACGGATCACTGGGGACATTTTGGCGTTAATGAAGCCATCAAGATCGCCCGTGCCGCTGAAAAATATAATCTCGCTTATATTGAAGATATCATCCCCTGGCATTATACCGACCAGTTGCGTGAATTGACCCTGTCAACAACAACACCTATTCAGACTGGTGAGGACATTTACCGCCTGGAAGGCGGTTTTCAGGAAATGATCGATACCCGTGCCGTGGATATTGTCCATCCAGACCCCAACACGGCCGGAGGCATCCTTGAAACCAAACGGATTGGTGACTATGCTACTGCCAAAGGAATTGGTTTCATGGCCCATCATGCTGCCGGCCCGGTATCCTTCATGGGTTCGGTTCATGCAGCAGCTGCAACGGAGAATTTCATGTGGCTTGAGCATCATGCCGTCGACAGCCCTAGATTTGACGACCTCGTTACCGGCATCGAAAAACCGCTCGTCCAGGACGGTTACGTGAAAGTGCCCGAAAAGCCGGGTATTGGTGTAGAACTCAATGAAGAAGTGGTTAAGGAGTTCCTGATTGAAGGTGAAAAACTATTCGCACCCACCCCTGAATGGAATGAGATCAGGTCTTGGGACCGGTTATGGAGCTGATTTGACGAAGGATTGAATGAATGCGTGATTTCACTTGCCCCGGATTTTCCCGCTAGGGTTATCCGGGGCATTGTAATAGTGTTTGCAAGTAGAATCCAAGGGTTAAAAATGTCGACTGACATGCTTAGTTATCTTTTACTTATGATGATAAGTTAATCCGGGATCAGATGATCGCAATCAATAAAGATTATCATGAAGAGATCAGGTTAAGCCATTCATCTTTTAATTCTCCGGAATATAAAATAATATTCAGATTATTTGAGGCTGGCAGATTGGCGTGATCGATTTGCTATCGACATACAATTGAAAAGTTTTTAAAATCCCAAAGTTGTATATGATCTAATCTGACTTTAAAATTTTTTTCAAATGAATTCAAATAATACCAAAATCAGTCAAAAAATATTTATAAATAGTTTATAATTAAAAAGCACTTACGAAAACAGAATTCGTAAGTGCTTGTTTTTCAGCGGTCTGGACGAGACTCGAACTCGCGACCTCCTGCGTGACAGGCAGGCATTCTA
>CAZYDB010000320.1:0-5394 GCA_964645995.1 uncultured Roseivirgaceae bacterium | reverse complement strand
CCGGTTGTCTAAGATTATCCCGCCCGCCATACCTGTTCCAACGATCAATCCGATAAACGAATGCACATCTTTGCCTTTTCCATATATTTTTTCACCCAAAGCGAAGCAGTTGGCATCATTCTGAACCTTTAGGGGTATATGATAGCGCTCTTCAAAGATCGTCCTGACAGGTGCTTCTTTCCAGGCCGGTATGTTTATCAGTTCATACACGATCCCCTGCTCCTCATCCACGGGCCCGGGTGCCCCCATTCCAATGCCATGAATATTTTCCAGGCCAAGAGAATCGATCAGGTCAAAGATCTGCTGTATCACATCATCTACTGTTCCGGCGGCATTAACGCGTGTTGATCTCATCCGGATAATTTGGTCTTTGTCGGCTATTGCCGCTCTCACATTAGTACCTCCCAGGTCGATGGCGATCACTTGTTCAGGTTTCATGATGAAAAATCATTGTGTAAAAAAATTTTTGTAAAGATAAGGGATTATCCGTTGAAAAAGAGAGCGAATGGAGTTTGGGTGCCTGGCCGGAAACCGGATCTCTCCAAAAGTTAGCATGGGCTTGGGTGTTGGAAGACTTTTGGAGAGATCATAGCAGGAAGGAGGATGGGGGAATGAAGAATGAAGAATGAAGAATGAGGAATGAAGAATGAGGAATGAGGATGGAGGAATGAGGATGGAGGATGGAGGATGGAGGATGGAGGAATGAAGAATGAAGAATGAAGAATGAAGAATGAAGAATGAGGAGAGAACGAGAGGTTCGAAATTTCGCTGGAAGCGGGAATGGAGGTCTGAATTCACGTTCTATGCTCACAACCACACGGTCTTCGGACTGGTGACCGGCCAGGCCGGAAATATTTAATGAATTTTTGTTTTTTCAATTAAGGATCAAAAAAATTTCCATTTCATTAATAAAAATTACCTGTGTATACCGGAAAGTAATGGAAAGATTGTTTGATGAGAATGTATTCATAATATGACTTTTAGCCTATATTGATCACATTATGTGCCAGAATTTATAAATTGCTGGGAAAGAATGTTTTGCAGGGGAACCAGGCCTCACCCTTGCTTATTGGGTGTTCATAATTGAACAACTTCAGTAATATAGTTGAACATTTAATCCGGCTTATGGATTATTTCACCTGGTATCCGGAGGATAAACCCGGAGTGTATCTGAATTCAGGATAGCACCATCAACATCATAATGTGACATAATGAGTCTTGGTCTTGAAGGATCTTCATGAAATACTTCTGCCGTCAGAAAGCCTCCTGTCACATTTAGGTATAGGTGCTCCGGTAATACTCTGTCGTTACTCCAGCCGCCCGCATGCTGATCACTGGCCGGTCCGCAGGAATATTCACGGATACCGGTCTGCTCATCCACAGAGATATATTGCCAGTGTCTGTCCCCCGTAATCACATACATATTATCGATTGAACTGATCCATTCCCTGACCTGTGATCCCTCCCATGTGAAATTTTCATTGGAATAATTATCGTGTTTATTTTCCCTGTCGGGTCCAACAACAGGCGTTGGCGTAATCAGAAGTTTAAAAGTAGCCGAAGAGCTATCTGTCGTATATTTAAGCCATTTTATCTGTTCTTTACCCCAGATTGTTTTGCCTGGGCCGTCCGGCATTGTATTGGGACTTCTGTAATCCCTTCCTTCCATAAGCCAGACCTGCAGATCTTTACCCCATCGATAGGTCCGGTACGTTTTATGGCGCATGGGTACCTGTTCAAGAAAGATCCGTTGTCCCTGCTCAAAAGTGAAGTCACCCATAAAACCGGATTTCATGCCTGGCCAGCAGTCATTCACCCAGGTATCATGGTCGTCTTTCATGAAATAAGCGGGTATTTTTTTATGAAACCTCAGGTTGGTGAGTAAGGAATAGGTTCTTGACCAGTGCCATCGGGCGAGGTCTATATTTTTAGCCAATTCATCATAATAGAGGATATCACCTGTATGGACAAAAAAGTCAGGGTTCAGTGCAAGCATTGCATTATATATCCTGAAGCCCCCTTCGGGAGCGTCCTGGTCCGGATAAGCCTGTCCGGTAGTCACGGTAAAAAGTACCCCGGCCTGCTGATGCGGAGGAGGGGCCGTTTTGAAAGTTCCCGTTATGGATTCGCCGATAGCTCGGCTTCCGGAATACCTGGAGATCACCCGTAATTCATAAGGGGTGTCCGGTTTCAGCCCATCCAGGGAAACCTGTACGGTGAAATCCCTTTCCTGATCGACGGAATACCACTTCGTCTCATCCCATTTATTACTTTCCACCGGCTTGTAATAGATCATAATATCACCCGCTAACCCTATTGTAGCTCCTTCGATCATTGAGATATCATATCCACGCGGGAAGGATACAACAGGTTTATATTTATGTTGGCTTTCAGTGAACTCCTCTACCTCTTTACCGGTGTCCGGATCTATATACCGTACCTCAGGCATGGGTTGTTCAGGGCCTGCAGGTAGCGAATCCTGTGTGAGGCGTACCCATACGATAGCCTCCTTATCGGTAACTTCCCCGATCTTAATACCGGTGGCGAAATAAGGGCCTTCTGATTTTTCCCTGCAGCCGGTGAAATAACTCAGCGGCAATACAAGTGTTGTTAGTAAAAAAAATAATAATACATTTTTTTTGTTCATGCCTGGTGGGTCATCTGTTCCAATAGCTTTTTCTGCTGTCTCATGGCTTCCACAAGATCGGCGGGTTCGGTACGGCACTCGAGGAGGATCCATCCGTCATAATTTATCTGCAGGAAAAGATCCATCAATTGCTGATACGGATAATCGCCGACATTCAGTTCACGAATATGTGCGGTATAGCCGAAATAATCTTTTACAAGGTTGAAGTTATAGGCAAGTCCTTCGCCCAGGAGGTCTTCCTCGTTGCTGTTCCAGCAAACCTTTACATTTGAATGATCCGCAGCTTCAATAATATCCTTGATATTTGGAAGTCTAGCCGTTTCCGGACCATGTACCTCGAGGCGTATCTCCTGTCCATAGTCGGCGCCGAACCTGCCCAGAGTATTCAGCGCCTGGCCGATCTGTTCAATGGTTCGCTCCCGGGGAACACCTTCGTTAAACTGGTTAGGTTGTACCTTTACACCACTTCCGCCGGTATCCTGGCTGAGGATGATGTATTCTTTCGTCAGGTCAATGGCAGCCTTCACCTCTTCTGGGTCGGTTTGGTGGAAAAAAGTGTTGGGACCATAGCCTACGAGTTCCACCGCACTGTCTTCAAACCTTTGACGCACTTCGGCTCTTTCTTCTTTCGATAATTCCGGTTCCACACCATGTGCATGATGATGCCTGAGTTCAACACCGTAAAGGCCGGCTGCTTCACAGTTGGCTATTAATTCCGGCAACTTCCAGTCTTTACCCCATAAATAGGTGCATAGCCCCAGTTTCATCCGTACACCGGATTCTGCCGGATCAGTGCATGACTGGATCATGGGCAGTGAAGAAAAAGCAGCGGCTGCCAGCCCTGCCTTTTTAATGAATTCTCGTCTCTGGTTTTTCATTGGTAAAAAGTTATACTGCAAGTTAATAAAAAATGTATTTTATTCAGTACTTACGACTTTGTTTCCCTAATCCTCCTGATTATATCCCTGGCTTCAGCAACCATGGCAATATAATTAAAAAAACAATTTTTTTCCATCAGTCATTACGCCTGTCAGGTATTTGAGATGTCTTTAGTAATATATAACTGTATGAATTTTTAACTGACAGTGAATTAGTCTTAATTTTTTCTAAAAATTAATTTTTAAAATTATGGGAAATTTTTACGAGCAATTTAAGTTGCCGAAACTGTTCCTGATCATACTTTCTTTCCTCATTGCAGGACAGGTTTATGCCCAGGACAGAACGGTCAGCGGGAAGGTGACATCCGATGAGGATGGCGAATCTATTCCCGGTGTTAGTATTATTGTTACCGGTACAACTACCGGAACAATCACCGATATGGACGGGAACTACAAGCTTAACGTGCCTGAGGGGGCATCCCTGACTTTCAGTTCAGTGGGATACCAGTCGCAGACAGTTCAGGTGGGTACCCGGTCCGTTATTGACGTGGTGATGCAGCCTGATGTCACCCAATTATCGGAAGTGGTGGTCATCGGTTATGGTACCCGGGAGAAGAAAGACCTGACGGGAGCCATATCGATGATGGAATCTGACGATATTGAAAAAAGTGTTTCACAGGCGCCGGAGCTGGCGATGCAGGGTCGTATGGCGGGTGTATTCGTGTCTACCCCCAGCGGTAAGCCCGGTGACCGGCCGACAGTCAGGGTCCGTGGAGTCTCCACTTTCGGTATCGCCGAGCCCCTGTATGTTATCGACGGTGTGCCGATCACAGAATACGGGTCCGGTTATGAGCAGCAGGATGCCCGTGTGCGTGACCTGAGGGGTCCTGTCAATATCCTGTCGATGATCAATCCGGATGATATAGAAAGTATTTCCGTGTTGAAAGACGCCTCGGCAGCAGCCATCTACGGTGTTCGTGCCTCCAATGGTGTTGTCCTGATCACAACCAAGAAAGGGAAGCAGGGAAGGCCCAAGGTAGATCTGTCCTACAGCTACGGAATTCAGAACCTGCCGAATCTTTATAACCTGTTGAGCACCCCTGAATATACCCAATTATACCAGGATGCCAATAATGCCAACCCTAATTTCGACGTTCCTACCTGGTATAATCCTGATAGCGCCAACGCTGTAAACCGTTACGACAGGTACCTGGGTGACAAGCCTACTTTTGACTGGCAGAAACCCTTCCTGGTACCCGATGCACCCGTGATTGACGCCAGCGCCAGGATCTATGGCGGTAATGAAAGTACGAATTATTATGTGTCGACGGGTTATGCTTACACCGAGGCACCTTTGAGGGGTAACTGGCAGGAGCGTTATTCACTGGCTACCAACGTTACCAGCAAGATAGCGGATTGGATGGAAGCCGGTGTAACCTACCGCCTGGCATATGTGGATAATTTCGATAATCTTGGAGGCGGTGCCCCCTATTCATTGAGTTCAGGGGTGAGCGCTCCTCCCTGGCAGCCACTGTATGCTGCTGAAGATTATCTGAGGATCAACAGCCCCGTAGAAGATAAATATGGCTATGCCACGGTAAGTGATACGATCACAACCCCCAACCCTGATCATCCGCTCTTTGGTGGATCCAATCCCGATGCTCCTCCCTATCTGGTTGATTACCAGGTGAAATACGGCACGGAGCGGGAGATGAACCATCTGGCCCGGGGTGACAAACGGATCAATGAGACACAATACCAGATCCTCCGTAATATCGGGAATGCCTACCTCCAGTTGGAACCGATCAAAGGTCTGAAGATCAAAGGTGGTGTGAGTCTTGACTGGTATTATAATATCCGGAAAACCTG
>CAZYDB010000319.1:0-5435 GCA_964645995.1 uncultured Roseivirgaceae bacterium | reverse complement strand
TGAATACAGCCGGAAGGCGCCGGCAACCCTGCGTCCCCGGGAAAATGTGAACATCATGCTTTGCAGCATCGAGGCTTTTCGCCATTTGCCTATTGAAGAGGATACGGCAAGCACTGATTTTGTACACGATGTGCGTGATTGGGGAAAGATCGCCGGCGATATTATCGTCTGGGATTATGTGATCCAATTCCCGAACCTGATCAGCCCATTCCCCAACCTGCATGTGCTGAAACCCAATATTAAGTTCTTTGTGAAGAACGGGGTGTCGGCCATGTTCGAACAGGGCAACCGTGAGGTGGGAGGGGAATTTGCCGAGCTGCGCGCCTACCTGATCTCCAAGCTGATGTGGAACCCTGAAGCGGATGCCGACAGCCTGATAAATGATTTTCTTGCCGGCTATTACGGACCAGCTGCTCAACCGATCAGGAAATATATCGACGATATGCAGGAGGCATTGTTGACTTCCGGGGCGCCGCTGCGGATATTCGGCAGCCCCAATGAGGGGGATAACAGCTACCTGACTCCGGCTCTGCTGGACCACTATGAAGCCCTCTTCCATGAGGCGGAAACACTGGTGGCCGATAGCGCGGAACTGCTGGAACGGGTGCGCATCGCCAGATTGCCATTGGAATTCGCGATCATGGAGCAGGCAAAAAAACGATATACAGGGGAAAGAGGACTGTTTGAAAAGATGAATGGCAGATGGGAGGTCAGGACCGCTATCCGAAGCAGGATTGACCATTTCACCGACCTATGTGTTCGTCAGGGAGTAACACGCGTGAAGGAATGGAGTACGTCGCCGGATGAGTACCGGAGCTCCATGTACCGCTTGTTCGCACTGGGCATGAAAGAACACCTCGCCTTCGGGAAGAAGGTCACCTTCATCAGCCCGGACTCGATAACCCTTCCGGAAGGGGCGGGAAGGATGCTGACAGATGGGGTCCGCGGAGGTCATGATTATGCCTATAACTGGTTGTCATTTCCAGGCAGGAATCTGGAGGTGATCATCGATTTGGAGGAAAACAGGCGGGTGCGCAGGATCGAATCGGCCTACTTCCAGTATGGATACTGGCTCCGGCTGTTCCCCAGTGCGGTGGCTTATTACACGTCACTTGATGGAAAGAAATTCGAGGAAGCGGGCATAGTGGAGAATACCCTGCCGATAGACCAGTACGGAGGGCAGCAACGGGATTTTATCTCAGAATTTGATCCAAGGGAGGCGCGCTACATTAAGGTTATTGCCTATACCATCGGAAACACCCCTGAATGGCACCCCGGCGCCGGCCGACCCGCCAATATGCTGATTGACGAGATCGTCGTGGAATAGATTTTTAAGTTTTATGCCATAGGCACGGAACTAACCATTTTGCATTTTCATCTCCCTAATGCAACCTCCCACACTTTTTCCCTGTCTAATCAATAAAAACCTCACCTATGTTGAAAAATTATCTCATGGTTGTCATCAGGACGATCCGGCGTGAGAAATTCTATTCATTCATTAACCTGACCGGCCTTGCCATCGGCATTACAAGCTGCCTGTTGATCGGTCTGTATGTGGCCGATGAGCTGCGTTTTGACAGGTTTCACGAAAAAGCCGACCGCATTGCCCGGCTCACCATGGAATACCGTGCCGGCGATGATGTGCAGCAGGTAGCGGTAACAGGCACCCGGCCGGGACCTTTCTTCTCAAGGACCTTCCCGGAAATTGAAGGTTCCGTCCGTATGATCCGGGGAACCGCCATCTTACGATACGGGGAGAAGATCTTTGAAGAAAAAAATGCGCTGTACGCCGATTCGGCCTTTTTGGAAATATTTTCCTTTCCTCTGATGGCAGGAGATCCCGAGACAGCCCTCGATGAGCCGGGACAGATCGTGATCACCAGGACCCTCGCCGAAAAATATTTCGGGAAGGGAGAGGCCCTTGGCAAAGTTTTCCGGGTGAATGATGAAAAGGAATACACTGTTTCGGGAATCGTGGAAAATGTGCCGGCCAATTCCCAGCTCCTCTTCGATATCATTATTCCATTCGGTAACCTGCAGGCGGCTGAATCCGAGGACTGGTTTCCGGCGAATTATTTTACCTACCTTCTGCTGGACCAGCGGTCACCCATCCGGGAAACGGAAAATAAAATCGATACCTACATGCAGGGCCTTAGCCCGGAAGAGATAGGCCTGCCCGGGACCGGCATGCTCACCTACCACCTGGAACCGCTGACAAGGATCCATCTCTATTCGGAACTGGAAGGATTGATCCCGAATGGAAATATTAGTTATGTGTATATGATGGCCGCCATTGCAGTATTGATCCTCCTGATCGCTTGCATCAACTACACAAATCTTTCCGTAGCAAGGGCAGCTCGCCGGAATAAGGAGATCGGCATGAGGAAGGTGCTTGGGGCCAGAAGGAGTGACCTCTTCCGGTATTTCATCATGGAATCGACCGTTCTTGCACTACTCGCCACCCTGGCCGCCCTGTTTGCTTCGGTCTGGCTGCTACCCCTTTTCAATACCATTACCGGAAAATCGATCGCGGCCGGTACTCTTTTTACCCTGCCGGTCCTTACAGGGCTTCTTGCGCTGACAGCGCTGGTCGGCCTTTTCAGCGGCATTTATCCCGCCCTTCGCCTTAGCCGCTATGAGCTTATCCGGATATTCAGGACAGGATCGGAGATCAGGATGACAGCAGGCGGCCTTGGAAGGTCACTCATCGTATTCCAGTTCGTGGTATCAATATTCCTGATCATCGCCACGGTGATCATCCACCAGCAGCGTACATTCCTGCATAAGAAAGACCTCGGTTATAATAAGGAGAATGTGGTGATCCTACCCGCCGACCGGCAGGTGAAACCACATTATCAAGAGATGAAAGACGCCATGAGGCTGCAGCCGGGTGTGGTGAACATAAGCGCGGGATACGACCTGCCGACTTTTATCCGGTGGACAAACAGCATCAATGCTACTACAGCATCAGGCGAAAAAATTTTCTCCACCAAGGCCATACCCGTTGACCTGGATTTTCTGGCTACCCTCGACATCGAATTGCTTGCCGGTTCAGACTTCAGCCCCTCCGACCTGGAATTTGTCAAAACTTCCCGGCAGAAGGAGGAGTATAAAAGCTTCTTTATCATTAATGAATCAGCTTTGAGCGAACTGGGCTGGTCACCTGAAGAAGCCATTGGCCGTACCATAACCTGTGGCATGGAGGGAACCATAAAGGGAGTGGTTAAAGATTTCCATATCTCTTCCCTGCACAACCGGATCCCGCCGCTGGTGATATTCCTTTATGACCAGTACCTTAACCTGATGTTTGTCCGGATCGAAGGTGAAAGGGTGGGTGAGACCCTGGCAGGACTGGAGTCTGTATGGAAAGAAAGGATCAGTGAGAGACCTTTTGAATACCATTTCCTTGATGAGGATTACGAGCGCCTCTATATCCAGGAGCAGAAGTCAGCAAAATTCATCAGTACCTTTGCCAGCCTCGCCATCGTGCTGGCCTGTATGGGCCTCTTCGGGCTTTCTGCATTCATGGCGGTGAGCCGCACTAAAGAGATCGGTATACGGAAGGTGCTGGGCGCTTCAGTGAGTGATATTAACCTGATGCTTTCGAAGGAATTTATGATCATGGTAGGACTGGCCTGCCTGATCGCCTTTCCACTGGGATGGTATACAGCCAGGGAATGGCTGGAAAGGTTCGCTTTTCATATCGAAATACCCTGGTGGGCGTTTGCCGGCACCGGTATGCTGGCACTGTTGATCAGTTTCATCACCGTCAGCCTGCAGTCACTCAGGGTTGCCATGACTAACCCGGTGGATAGCCTTCGGAATGAATAGCATTAACATGAAAACGCCATGTACACTGGTCTGTTTCCGGCAGAATACAAAATGAGTTTTCAATATTCTTATGTTCCCATTTATATATTATATCCCTTAGCCTGGACTATTAATAAACTTTCATTATACGACATAATTTTAAGATATTTATAGTTGATATTCAATGAAATACATCACCAGGTTAACCCCGTTGCGTAACTACCTGATAATAAATATTTTAAATAGTCAAGACGGTTTATTTTGAGAATAGTTTATAAATAATCTGGGTTAACGACTGCAGAAGGCTATCAACAGTTTCTGTGTGTTTTTATTTTTAAGCTTCTCCAGCGCCTTGATCCTGATCTGGCGGACCCTTTCCCTGGTGAGGCCCATCTTATCGCCGATCTCTTCAAAATTCATCGCATGGTCGTAGTCTAGTCCGAATGACATCTTGATTACATCCCTTTCACGGGAATCGAGGGTTTTTAAGGCTCTTATTATCTCGAATTTAAGGGATTGTTTAAATTCCAGCCGGTGATCAGTGGCCTCTATTGACCGGTTGGCTATTGTTTCATAGAGGCTGTTCCCTTCCTCCTCATCATCCTCTGGAGGCCGGTCAAGGGAAATATCATTGACCTCGGCATGCAGGGTATTGTAGATATCGGCCGGTTTCTGTTCCAGGATCTCAGCTATCTCTTCAGGACTGGGTTCACGCTCATGCGTTTGTTCAAAGTGGGTATGCACTTTTTTAATTTGATTGAAATGATCGATTTTATTGGTAGGTATCCTGACCAGTTTTGAATTTTTGTTGATCGCCTGCAGGATGGACTGCCGTATCCACCATACGGCGTAGGAGATAAACTTGAACCCTTTTTTCTCATCGAATTTATTGGCGGCTTTTATTAATCCGATATTCCCTTCGTTGATCAGATCGTTTAGGGGTATATTCCTGTTTCTATATTGCTTGGCAACGGATATTACAAATTTTAAATTTGACCGGACCAGCTTATCGAATGCCGAATAATCCTTTTCCCTGATCCTTTGAGCCAGAATAGCCTCCTCTTCGGCATTGATGGTCTTTTCCCGGTTCAGGTCGTTGAAATACATTTTCATTACTTCGTTCTCTTCACCATTCGGTTTCGACCGTCGAATTTTAAAATTCCTCATAATGTTCTGTTTTGTTTAATGGTTTACTCATGAACATGGCTGCCCTCTCCCGGCAGCATCATTTCCTTATCTCCGTTTTTTCTTTTTATACATATGTGTGGCCTGTCCGTAATAGACCTCGGCCGCCTCCATCAGTGTTTCTGACAAGGTGGGATGCGGATGGATCGTCAAAGACAGATCCGATGCAAGAGCCGCCATTCCACCCGGTTCTCCAGTTGATAGTTCTCTTCATTTGACTTTGTCCCCATGATCTGAATTGCTTTTCAATACTAGAATTACGGATGATAATTTTTTATCGCGTGACAGAAAAGGGGAAAAAACGTGCCAACTTTTAAATAACCCCGGCTTTTAAGTGGATTAAGCGGAAATCATAAAATATATTATTGTGTGATAATTGTCTTGTCCGGTATTAAATATAAAAATGGGGAATAGTTTCCCCATTTCCGATTTGGTCTTCC
>CAZYDB010000318.1:0-5460 GCA_964645995.1 uncultured Roseivirgaceae bacterium | reverse complement strand
ATAATATGGCCATGTATGCCTGGCATCAGATACCCGGTATCGATATGCTGTTTAATACGGAATCCGATAGGCCTGACCAGTTCGGCAATGTCAGAGCCGTGAAAGAGCTGAGCAGTATAGCCAACCAGTATGGCCGGCACCGGGCACTTTCAGAGACCTATGGCGGGGCTGGCTGGGAGCTTACCTTTGAAGATATGAAGCGGCTGGGTGACTGGGAATATGTTCTGGGAGTTAACTTCATGAACCAGCATCTCTCCTACATGACCATCAAAGGTTCCCGTAAAAGGGATTTCCCTCAATCCATGTCCTATCATACACCCTGGTGGGATTCCTACAAACCATTGAACGATTATTATCACAGGTTATCATATGCCTTAACGGCAGGAGAACAGAGAAACCGGATCCTGGTCCTTGAGCCGACCACCACCACATGGATGCACTTTTCACCCGTTCAGGACCGGAATCACCTTGGAGTGGAAGGATATCTCGACCGGTATCGTAATTCTTTTCATGAACTGCTGAATACGCTTGAAAAATACCAGGTAGAGTATGACCTGGGCAGTGAACGGATCATCCGGGAGACCGGCAGTGCCAATAAAGGATCTTTCCGGATAGGCGAAAGGTCTTATGAACTCGTTGTTATTCCGCCCTATTTTGAAAATTTTGAAAATACAACCTATGAACTGCTCCTCCAATACCTGTCTTCCGGGGGAAGGGTTATTTCCCTTGGAAGCCTCCCTGGCCGGCTGGATGGCAATGTCCGCTTATCGATGGCGGGTGAAATTGAAAAATTGAAAAATCAATGGATCATGACCGACACAATTGATGACCGGATAATCGCCGAATACTTTTCTGAACCTGATTTTGTAGTGAAAGATCCTGGAACCTGGGGCGGCAGGGTATTTCACATGCGCAGGAAACTGGAGGACGGCCAACTTCTCTTCTGGACCAATTTTGACAAGGAAGAATCTGCCGATGTCCGGTTCAGCATTCAGGGAAGTTCCGCCATGCAAATGGATCCCCTTGACGGGTCGATCCAACCCTTTTCAGGTATCGTTAAGGAGGGACAAATTACCCTTGGCTTCAGTCTTTTACCAGCCGGCTCCAGATTGATCTTTGTTTCAAACCGGAAAATACAGAGCAAAGCAGACAGCCCGGCAGAGAAGCAGGGCTCACCGGAAGAAGTCAGGATGCGGGAAATAAAAACAAAAGCCCTTGAACCAAATGTCCTCACCCTGGATTACTGTGATTTAACACTTGCTGGTAATACCTATAAAGATATTTATTTTTACAATGCCGCTGATTCTATCTTCAAACATCATCTGGGAGAACCCTACGGATTCAACTATAACCCATGGAGTGTTGCCGTTCAGTACAGGACCGATATCCTTGATAAAAACCGGTTTGATAGTCTGTCCGGCTTCGATGTCACCTATCCTTTCACCATCAAAGCCGGTGCCATTCCGGTTAACCTGAAAGCGGTCATCGAATGTCCGCATTTTTATACTATCCGTATCAATGGACAAAAAGTTTCCCCTGAGAAAGGATCCTGGTGGTTAGACCGGAGTTTTGGCATGGTAAACCTGTCGGGTTATCTCAGGGAAGGAAGGAACGAATTGCATATTTCTGCCCATCCAATGGATATACTCGCTGAACTGGAGCCGGTATACCTGGTGGGTGATTTTGGTTTACAGGCCTCTGAAAAAGGGTGGATTATCACGCAGGCCCCTATCCTTGCATTGGGAAGCTGGAAAGACCAGGGATATCCTTTTTATCATGATCAGGTCGAATACAGTACAACAATAGAAGTCCCGCAAAAAGAGACCGGCTACCTGGTCAGGACAGAAGCATGGGATGGAACTGTGGTCGAGGTATATGTGAATGGTGATAAAGCGGGTATCATCGGCTGGCCCCCGTACAAACTGGATATATCAGCATGGATTGTGGAAGGAGTTAATACGATATCCCTCCGGGTAACCGGAAGTTTAAAGAATTCACTGGGCCCTCATCATAATAATCCCAGGAAAGGAATAGTTACCCCCTGGAGTTTCTTTTTTGCGCCGGCACACCAGCCACCAGGCGAAGATTATGACCTGCTTGATTATGGTTTATACGAAAATTTCCAGGTTTTAAAGTGGTAGCCGGATTCCATTGGATTGAATAACCGTTCTCACAGACTACGCTATCCCTTGAACTGAATGATTAACTATAGAATACGAGTTCAGGCAGGCGATTTAATCCGGTATTGAAGTAAATATATTAAAAAAGGGTTATATTTTTATGCATTGGTAATATCCTGATTGCCTGACATTAGAATTTTTAATACTGATCTGTTTTTACAAGATATGGGAAAAAGAAATATATTTTTATTATCCATCGTCCTGATCATCATTACCGTGATCTTCATTGGAAAAAGAATGAGCAGGGATAGCAGTGAGGAGGTTGAGATCATAACACTCGCTAAGAAAGGAATTTTCAAAATAGAAATTATTTCTGCCGGGGAAATGGATGCTAAGAATTCTGTTAATATCGAAGGTCCTTTTCAACTCAGACGGGCGCGTATCTGGGAAGTTAAGATTGAGGATATGGTCGATGAGGGAACCGTGGTAACCAAAGGTGATTATGTAGCCCGACTCGATGATTCCGAACTCGCCGACAGGATCGAAAATGAAGATAACGACCTCTTGCAGAGCACATCTGAATTCACACAGACCAAACTAGACACCGCCTTGAATCTGCGAAAGGAAAGGGACAACCTCGTAAACCTTAAATACGAAATAGAACAGAAGAGGATCGCCCTTGAGCAATCAAAATTTGAGCCCCCGGCTACCATAAAACAAGCTGAATATGATCTTGAGAAGGCGATCAGAACCTATGAGCAAGGGTTGGAAAATTATCAGTTACAAAAAGAAAAGGCTGTCGCCCAGGTTACGGAAGCAAAAGCCGAAATGATGGATGATAAGCGCAGGCTTGATTTTCTAAAAAATATAAGGGAAGAAATGATCATCAAAGCACCGGAAGACGGCATGGTCATCTACCGAAGAAACTGGCGGGGAGAAAAACAGGGTGTGGGCAGCACGGTAAGGGCATGGGAACCAGTCGTTGCAACTCTTCCCGACCTCAGCAAGATGATATCCAGAACCTATATTAATGAGGTCGATATCAATTTCGTGAGCAAGGGGCAAACCGTTGAAATTGGTCTGGATGCTTTTCCCGACAAGAAACTGACAGGTAAAGTGGTGGATGTGGCCAATATCGGGGAGCAGAGGCCGAATACCGATGCAAAAGTATTCCAGGTACTGATCGAAATTCATGAATCAGATACTACCCTGCGCCCGGGGATGACAACTTCGAATCTGATCCTTGCCGAAGAAATAAAGGACGTGGTTTTTGTGCCTGTGGAGACTATCCACAGCCAGGGAGACACCCTCACCTATATCCTTAAAAAAACAGGAATAGGATTTATTAAACAGGAAGTGATCACCGGGAAATCTAATTCCGACGAAACGATCATTCTGAATGGCATTGAAGAGAATGACGAACTCTATCTTTCGGATCCTGAAGGAGCAGAAAAAAAAGAAATAATCCTTTTGTCTTCAAGCAGATGATGCTATGTTCAAATCATTATTAGCCAATTTATCTATTTCCCTCGAAGCTGTTCTGTCTAACAAAGTCCGGTCACTCCTTACTGCCCTGGGTATTATCTTTGGTGTTGCCGCCGTAATCGCCATGATGGGTATCGGATCCGGGGCTCAACAGGAGATCATGGATCAGATCAAACTGGTTGGCGTCAATAATATAGTAATAAAGCCTATTGTTGAACAGGAACAGGGAGATATCGATACAGAAGGATCATTAAATACTGATAAGAAAAACTTATCGCCCGGACTGACACTATACGATGCCAGAAGCATCGGCAAGATCTTACCCGGCTTGGAATCCATATCTCCCGAGATCATCATAGATACCTATGTTATACGTAACGCATTCCGCAGATCAGCGAAACTGGTGGGTGTTGAGAATGCTTATTTCGATATCTCTGGTTTCGAACTGGAGGAAGGCAGGTTTTTCAACCATGAGCACCTTGATTACGGTCGTCCGGTATGCATAATAGGCAATAGCATTAAAGCACGTTTTTTCAGTGAGGAAGATCCGCTCGGTAAAAGGATTAAGGTCGGTGATCACTGGCTCTGGGTAATAGGCGTCCTGAAGGAAAGGTATATTTCCAAAAAATATATTTCCAACCTGGGGATAAGGGATTATAATATGGATGTTTATACCCCCATTAATACCGTCCTGCAACGCTATGAGAACAGGACGCTGATCACGGAGGCCAAAATCAAATTATTTAACCGGACGAGTCCCGAGGAAAGAGAAAGAAATCCCAATTACCACCAACTCGATCAACTCACCCTTCAGATCGGTGAAACAGAAAAGCTCAATGGTGTGGCGCAGGTGATATCCAAGACCCTGCAAAGGAAACATAATGATATCATTGATTATGAGATCACGATCCCGGAAATGCTCCTGAAACAGCAACAGCGTACTAAAAGTGTCTTTAACTTCGTCCTGGGGGCTATTGCGGCCATCTCCCTATTGGTAGGCGGTATCGGTATTATGAATATTATGCTGGCTTCCGTGCTGGAAAGGATCCGTGAGATCGGCATCAGGAAAGCCGTCGGCGCGAAAAGTCAGGATATTGCTTTCCAGTTTATCCTGGAGGCCATATTGATCAGTTTCAGCGGGGGTATTGCAGGGGTCATCATCGGTATATCCATCGCTTATGTGATATCCAATATGGCAGAAATTCCTACCATCATAAATACTTTTTCTATTGTGCTTTCTTTTGGTGTGGCCGTAAGTATAGGCATCATCTTCGGCTACGCACCTGCAAGAAAGGCCGCCCGGCAGGACCCCATCATATCGCTGAGGTATGAATAGCATGAAAAAATAAACATTAACAAAAACTTGCCCAGGTTGTCTATTGGCTTTTACCCATACCTGGAAAAGGATGAATAGAGGGCCAATTAAATCCGAAGACTTTGTTTTATTGCAAATTATTGGAATATTCGCTGAATTAAACACTTTATATGATAACCCTTGAGAACATGAAAATTTTTAAACCTTTACCAATCACTGTGCCGCTCCTGATATGGATCATGCAGGTTTACCCTGCTGCAGGCCAAAATTCCCCTAACGATATCACCGCTCAGGAGGTGGTGGAGAGAATAAAAAACAATGTCACCTGTGAATGGTCCGCAGAAACCGTCGATACCTTTAAAGCCGGAGATCCAGACCAAGAAGTTACCGGCATAGCCTGCACCTTTATCGCCACCATTGATGTGTTAAAAAAAGCCAAAGAGTTGAACTGCAACCTGGTCATCACCCATGAACCGACTTTTTATAACCACCTCGACGAGACCGCACATCTGCAAAACGACCCGGTGTACCAGGCCAAAC
>CAZYDB010000317.1:0-5463 GCA_964645995.1 uncultured Roseivirgaceae bacterium | reverse complement strand
CCTCCATCCTCCATCCTCCATCCTCCATCCTCCATCCTCCATCCTCCATCCTCCAACCTCCATCCTCCATCCTCCATCCTCCAACCTCCAACCTCCATCCCATACATCATAACAACTACTTAATCCGAAAAAATAAACAGGCATTCATATATTTTCAATAGATACCTTATCCATCGGGATTTTGCCTATCTTTGTCGAAAGTTTAGTAGTATATTTTTTAATTTCTTATGAAAATACTGATCTTAGGAGGAACGGGGAGGACAGGGAAGTGGTTGATCACAGAGGCATTGAACAGGGGACATATGGTCCATGCATTAGTCCGCGACAAACAAAGAATTCCTTTAAAATCAGGTCTTTTAATCCCTTTTGAAGGCAATCCTGCCAATAAAGATGATCTGGCAAATGCGATCCTTGGATGTGATTCCATTCTGAATGCTTTGAATATATCACGGCAGTCCGAATTTCCATGGTCCCGGTTGATTACTCCTGAAAATTTCCTGTCCACCGTTACCGGCAACGTGATCGACCTTTGTCAAAAAAGGGATATTGACCGCTATATTGTGATAACGGCGGCCGGGGTAGGTAGTTCCGCGCATGAGATTCCCGGGTGGTTCAGATGGCTTATCAGGCATTCAAACATAGGTACTATCTATAAAGATCATGAAAAGCAGGAAGCGCTTCTGAGAATGACCAGTCTTCATTGGACCGTCGTTCGCCCGGTTGGGCTGACCGACAAAACAGTTGATAAGGATATAATGATCAGCTTTGAGGGACGCCCCAAGCCAGGGATGACAATCAGCCGGAAAAATGTTGCCAGGTTCATGATTGATGTTCTTGAAAGAAAAAAATACATCCATCAGACCCCTACCATCTCAGAGAAATAGATTTTTTCTTTAGCATTTTTTTTGCACATAACCATCGAATATCCGTAATTCAGATGATTTTTTTTAATGATAAAGAAACCGGTTGAAATTATGGCAGAAAAGAGTATCCGCAAATCCACACCTCTGATTACTTTCGCATTGATCACCAGCCTTTTCTTTTTATGGGGGCTAGCCAATAATATGACTGATACGCTTCTGGCGGCCTTCAAACGGATCATGAGCATGTCTGACTTCCAGACCTCGTGGGTACAAATGTCTTTTTATGGCGCTTATTTTTGTCTGGCTTTGCCGGCGGCCATTATCATTAAAAAATACACTTATAAAACGGGGATATTGTTAGGACTGGGCATGTACGTAGTGGGTGCCATGCTTTTTTATCCAGCCAGTTATACGATGGCTTATGGTCATTTTCTGACGGCACTCTTTATCCTGGCAGGAGGATTATCTATCCTGGAAACAACGGCTAACCCGTATATTATTGCTATCGGACCTGAGGAGTCGGGTACCCGCCGGCTGAACTTTGCCCAGTCTTTTAATCCCATTGGATCCATTACCGGTGTTGTGCTGAGCAAATTTTTTATTCTTTCAAATCTCGACATGGCTACGGCTGAAGAAAGGGCTGCCATGGGACGAGAACAATTAGCGGCAGTACAGGGCCGTGAACTTAATGCGGTGATGGGACCCTATGTAGGCGTAGCCATCGTGTTATTGCTTTTATGGATCGTTATAGCCGTTCGTAAGATGCCAAAGGCTTCCGATGCTGATGAAAAACTGGAATTATTGCCTACCATAAAGCGGTTGTTGAAAAGCCGGCATTATGTGATCGGTGTTATTGCGCAGTTTTTCTATGTTGGCGCTCAATTATGCGTATGGTCTTTTACCATCCGGTATATTATGGGCGAACTTGGTATGAATGAGGATGAGAGTTCTACTTATTATATTGCTGCACTTATTCTTTTTACCGCTATGCGCTTCGTAAACACCGCCCTTATGAAAGTGATCAGTCCGGGGGTTCTGCTCTCCCTTTCGACTTTGCTGGCCATCCTCCTTACTTCAATTGTCGCTTTTGGGCATGGTATTGTAAGCGTGTATGCCCTGGTGGGTATCAGCGGCACGATGTCACTGATGTTTCCTACTATTTATGGGCTGGCAACCCGCGGTCTGGGTAAGGATACCAAGATAGCTGCTTCCGGGCAGATCATGGCTATCGTTGGCGGTGCTGTTTTTCCTGCAATACAGGGGCTCGTTTCTGACAGTACCAGCAGTATCGGATTCTCATATATTGTACCGATGGTCTGTTTTCTGGTTATTCTTTTTTACGCGATTATTGGAAGGAAACTGGATCTCCCATCGAAAACGGCAACTGCCTGATAACAATTAATCCGGAATAAACAAGCATACGGGGTGAAGTTCACCATTCACGCATTTTTACTTTTCCACAGGGTAAATCGAAAGTTTATTATCTTTTAATCACCAGATCACAGCTAAATTTCAGGGGTATGCAAGCCACTTCCGATCAATTTAGCCGATCTTTGTTTTCATAGATTTTGGTAACTGCACCAACGATATCATCCATATCGGCTTCATTACCCAGTAACATTTGCTGTGAGAAGCAGACAGCCTCCTCACAAAGCTGATTATTACCGGGAAGGTGGTTTTTTTCCCTGTATTCATCCAGCCGCTGCTTTGAAAATAGTCGTTTATATCCTCTTGATGATAACGCTTCTTCTATTAAGCCATAAGTATTCTGTGGCCCATACCCTTCAGCACAGGGGATTCCCTCAGCACGTAAGGCATTAATGAATGTCTTTTTAGGTGCATGATTAAAAACTTCTTTCTTATAACGGAAAGGATACAAATGAAAGACAGCTTTCGTTGCCCCTTTTGCAGGCTTATATGGAATGATCCCCGGTAGTCCTTTTAGTTTTTTATCAAGGTATAAAGCGTTTTTTAAACGCAACGCTGCATCTTTTTCAGCCCTTTCCATCTGAGAGAGTAGAATAAGGGCCTGAAATTGCTGCATCCGCTTATTACTTCCCCGGGTGGGATAAGGGCTCTCCCAGGTAAATGTACCATGTGGCCGGCCACAATTATGAAAAGCATAGCAGCGGTCTATCAGGTTTTCATCGTTTCCCACGACCGCGCCTCCTTCTCCTGCCGGGATATGTTTTGAATTCTGAAAACTGAAGCAGCCCAGGTCACCCAGTGTGCCGCACTTTTTATTTTTGTATTCGGCAAGCCAGGCCTGGCAGGCATCCTCAACAACCGCAAGACCGTGTTTTTCAGCAATAGAATTTATGGCATCCATATCGACTGGCAGTCCATAAATATGCACTGGCAGTATGGCTTTTGTCCGGTCATTAATACGTGATTCGATAGTCGCCGGATCGATCAGGAATGTTTCAGGATCGGTGTCTGCAAATACTGGAAGCGCCTTGCTCATCAGTACTGCATTGTAGGTGGCAATGAAGGTATATGGCGAAACGATCACTTCATCACCGGCATCAATATCCAGTACATGCATGGCGGTCAAAAGGGCTGTGGTACCGCTGGCCGTGGCCAGGCAATGCCTTGCACCGATCAGGCTGGCATATTTTCTTTCAAATTCTTCAATATGGCCACCGTTTCCCCTCCACCACTGACCCGATCGTAACATGGTTATAATGTCATCTTCTGCACCCCTGTTCCATACCGGCCAATCAGTCCATGCAGATTGCCTTACAGGAGCACCTCCCGCTAGTGCCAGTTTATTATGATTATCAGCATTGATGGTTAGTCCGTGAAGGGGCCATGGAGCCATAGCCGCCAGGGCACCGGTGGACGTGGTGAGTAACATTTGACGCCGGGAGAATGTTTGCTTTTTCATAGTAGGATTATTTTGTTGAATATACCAGGGATCAGAAGATCGTTTTTATTTATACCTAAATGCGGTTAGGTATTTTATTTGTTTCTTAAAGTTAATATGGAGCAAACCCGGATCCCGCAAAATTCGTCCCGGTTACTGCCTGTCTCTTTATTTAAAAAGTATAAGTAAGTTAATTATTTAGATTGATTATTTCAATGAAACATTGGTTTTCGTGGGATCAGTCTTTAACTTGAATAGGTTTTAAACACGTCAGATCATGAAGTACATAATCGTAAAACTTATTTTTCTATTCCTGTTTCTGGGATGCCGGCCGGAAGAAAAAGAACTGCCTGGCAAACCTGGAAAGGTCTCAGATGCAACTAATAATATTCGTCATTATCTTGAAAGGGTTTCCGGGGAAATAACCGGGAATGCATTGCGGGGAATTCAATCAACAGATGATTGGGATAAAAAAAGACCGGAAAAACAAAGGCAGATGGAGCGGATGTTGAGTCTTGTAGATATGCCCATGGAAGGGCCGAGGCCGGCATTGAATGTTCAGGTAACAGGTGTGCTTCAGAAAGAGGGCTACAGGATAGAGAAACTTTATTATGAATCTTTGCCGGGACTTTACGTTCCCGCTAATTTATATGTTCCGGATGATCTGCCGGAAAAGGCACCTGCGATTTTATATTTATGTGGTCATGCCCGTAACCAGAAGGTGCATTATCAGGCTCATGCCCGCAAGTTTGCTCAACTGGGTTTTGTCTGCCTTATTGTGGAGACCATCCAGTATGGTGAGGTATGGGGCGAACATTGGGGCTGTTATGCCCGGGGATGGTTTCATTGGTACAGCAGGGGATATACCCCGGCTGGTGTGGAAGTATGGAATGCTCTCCGGGGTTTCGACCTCCTGGAAGGACGGGAGGAAGTGGATGCGGGGAATATGGGTGTGACGGGAATTTCCGGAGGTGGAGCACAGGCATGGTTCATGGCTGCTGTCGATACCCGTGTGAAGGCGGTTGCTCCGGTATGCGGGGCCAGCACTATCGAGGCGCAGGTGACCACCCGTACCCTTGACGGTCATTGTGATTGTATGATGTGTATTAATACCTGGGGCTGGAGTATCCCTGAAATGGGCGCATTGATAGCGCCAAGGCCGTTATTGATAGCACAGGCCGACCGTGACGGTCTTAATAAGGTCGAATCGGTTAGGGATATTTACCAATCACTAATCCGGTTTTATGAATTATATGGAGCGGTTGAAAACATCAGTTACATCGAAACCCCCGGAGGACATTCCTATCATCCGGCATCCCGGAAAATGATCAATGCCTTTTTTATGGATCATTTGATGGACGAAACGGTAACACCTGATGAAGCCGGTGATGTCGACGAATCACCGGGAGCACAGGCTTCGGAAGAAGAGCTTATGGTCTTTGTGAATGGACCACTAACTGATGACATTACCAAAACCATACAGGATTCATTCATCAACTTGCCAGAATTACCGGTACTTGAAGATAAAGAGGCACTGATAAGGCATCGTGATTCAGTCAGGGCCTTTTTACAGAATAATACATTTAACGCATTCCCTCAAACCTCACCTGACTTTGATTCAGTACTGGTCTTCAGGACCCGGGACCGGGCCCCCTATGGAGCGAAGATATTCAGTAGAGTTTGAAATGGGGAGAGAAGCAATGGCCAGTAGATAGGTACATAACTAATTTCTCA
>CAZYDB010000316.1:0-5465 GCA_964645995.1 uncultured Roseivirgaceae bacterium | reverse complement strand
AAATAGCCGTTATTCCCGGGGTCAAAACTATGTTCTTCTATCGCGTTAAAAAGGTTTACAGCCGCTTCCATCGCATGATAAAAACCGGTGGCCCGGTAATATTCTGATAAGCCGTAAATCATAAAAGCCAATGCATAGACCTGGTTTTTTGTGTCGATGGGATTTCCTTTATAGTCTGCCAACCAGTAAACTCCGTGCTGCTGTTGATTGATAAAATATTTGACACAATAATCATAACTCCTGTTGGCCATTTTCAGGTATTCCTCTTCGTGTGTCTGGTTAAAAGCTGCCGAATAGGTCCATAAGATCCGGGCATTCAGAACACTTCCTCTGGGGGCCTTTTCATGAAGTACATCTGCGCCGTCAATTCTTCCAAAAAAACCCCTGGTTTCAGGATCGGCCATTTTCTCTGCCCAGTAGGGCAGAATATGCTGATTCAATTCTTTATCCAGCGCCTTGTAAAGACGGGTTGCTTTTTTTTTCATCATCGGCTTTTATTTAGGCATTGAATACATATCGGGTAAATCACCTGCAAAAAACGTAAAGGGATCCCTGTAAAATTTCATAAAATCATCAGAACAGCCATGTCCTTTGTAAGGGGCGTAATGATGCCCGGCATTGGCATTTCTCCAGACAAGCAGATAGGCTACCCGGCTGGCTTCAGGATCTTGCTTGATCCCCTTCAATAGTATGTTGGTAAACCAGTCATTTACCGGGATCGACTCAAGACCGGTTTCTGATAATGCAGCGACTTTCTGTTTTTCATCCGCAAGAGCGACAATTTCACTAAGCCGTCTGGTAAAATCCGGCATGGTTTCCACGCTCCTTATGCTGTGATAATCATCATAAGCAATAATGTCAACATAATCATCGCCGGGATAAAATTCAAGGTAATCGTTCCTGGAATCAAAGACGTCGGTTGAATAGGCGTATAATAAGTTATGCAATCCCTTTTCATCCTTCAGATAATCCACTGTAAATTGCCATAACGCGATATACTCTTCAGCACTCGTATTCCCCCTGCCCCACCAGAACCAGCTACCCGTATGTTCATGGAATGGCCTGAAGATTATTGGTATTTTCGTCCATAAACCCACTTTCAGATCCTTAACGAACCCGGCAAAAAGATCCAGTTTCTGCTTATAAAATTCATGCCTTGCTCCTCCCGGAAGTACTGCAGAAACCGCCGGAGTATTATCCCAGCTGTCTCCCCCGGTAACCGGGTTATCCATATGCCAGCCAATCGTGATCACACTGCCCATCTTATACCCCCGTCTGATCCACTCTTTCATCATTTCAAAATCTACGGTATCGATATTAAAAGGACGCTGGCCAAGCTTGCTGACATCCCAGCCAAATACGGCAGGATAATCACCACAAACATCCCTGACATCAGAACGGCCCTCTTCCGCTTTCCAGCTCACCCCATAGGCCAGGTCATCCTGGTGACCGAATAAAACGCCTGCTGAAGCAATCTGACGCAAATTATGAAACAGTGCCCTTGTTTTTCGGGTGGCTTTCTCATCAACCGGACCGGCGTCTGAAGAGGGCGGATCGGCAAAAAGAGCCGGAATTAGCAACAGGATAAGACAGTGATGGATCAGAAAGGAAAAAATGTACTTCTTCATGTGCCGGATTAATCGGTTAAAAAATTACAGAAAAGATATACCAGCTTTCACCAAGTTCAAAAAAAACCAACAAGTTTATTTAACCTACCTTATACATAGATTTTTGTTGTTCGCCGTAATTTTAAGATATAGAGGTGATATTCAATAGGATACTTCGCCAGGTTAACCCTGATGGGCATCCCTTTTTTATCGGGGCGCTCCATCAGCCTGATAGGGTGAAAAATTCACGAATTTTTCAGGTTAAGCTAAGCCCCCTGTTTTTTCCTGTGCTTCAATTGGTATTGGTTCTCTTGTAATTATATCAATTATCTTTTTGTTTCGTTAGATATCATGATGACACCATTTTTCCGGATTTGCAGTATAATACTTCTTATTATAACCTTTAAGACCCTTGCCCTGGGACAGAAAAAGGAAATAAGGGTACTTGATGATATTCCCGGATCCATTGTAAGGCTTGAAAACCTCAACAGTCCTTTCCGGGAGACGAACCCTTGTCTAACCCCTGATGGCCGCTATCTGTTTTTTATGTCGGGCCGAGGGGGTGAAAAATGGAGCGACCCCGGATATACCTCCTACCAGGGGCGGACTGAAGCGGATGGGGATATCTATTACAGCAGAAATGTCGATGGCATCTGGTCTGATCCTGAAAACCTGGGACCGCCTATCAACACCTCCATGGGTGAGGATGAACCTAACGTTACTCCTGATGGTCAGTTCGTCATATTCCAAAGCTGGAAGGAAGGCTGGGATACCAACGGGGGGCCCTATTACAAAGCGGAGTTATTGGGTAATGTCTGGGGTAAACCGGAAGGACTTGGTGGCAACATACACCTTTTCTTTATGGACCAGATTGAAAAGAACGACTGGTATTATGCTACCGATGGATCAGCACTATCTCCTGATGGCCGGATTTTTATCTTTGCTTCGGGAAAATGGTATATGGAACCGATGGATCTATACATCAGTTTTAATAATTATGGCCAATGGAGTTATCCGGAAAAGATGACGTTAAGTACCGATGCCGATGAAAGAGCTGTTTTTATCGGAGCTGACAGCCGTACCCTTTTCTTTTCATCCTCGGGTTACGGGGGTTACGGGGGACTCGATATCTTCAAAACGGTCATTGATGAGCAAGGGAATCACGGGCAGATCCTTAACCTCGGACCTGCATTTAACACCGGAAAAGATGATTTTGGTTTTACGATGAATGTAGAGGGAACGGAGATCTTCTACACGCAGGATGCTGATATCGTACATGTGCAATTAAAAAACCCGAACCATTTACTGAAACCCCTGCCTACTTTGGTGATCAATGGTGTTGTCAGTGATTATTACGGAAATCCTGTCGATGCCGAGATTCGGATCCTCAGCAAACAAACCGACCAAATGGTGGCCAAAGCCAAAAGTAATGCATTATCAGGTGAATACTCCATCGCTATTCAAAAGGTGAATGACAGCTATGTCAAAGAAGTCCGCGCTGAAAATTTTAAAAATCATATCGAAGAGATCAGGATAAAACGTGCTGATAGAAGCACCATTATTGAAAAAAGGGATCTCCTGAAAAGAAAAAATTCGGAGTTGATCTTTTTCGATCTGAATGACCCCACAATACCTGATAGTGAAACAAATAAGCTGGACTCGATTATAAGCTACCTGTTTGATCATAAACGCTCGAAAGTGCTTATGACCGGTCATGCCGACCAGCTTGGAACTGAAGCATATAATCTCGAGCTATCTGAAAAGAGGGTCAATAATGTTAAAAATTACTTTTTAAACAAAGGTGTTCCGGAGAAGATCATCCATACCAGGTATTTTGGAGAAGCAAAGCCGCTGAATAGCCATCCCCGGGGTGAGGAAAGCCAAGTGAACAGGAGAGTAGAAGTGATGATCAGACCGGTCAATTAACCCGTAAATTCATCTTTTCCCTTCCCTTACGCAGGCAAATACATATTTAAGTATTTCTGGCAAAATGGCCAGTTATAGGATCATTGCTTTTACTGATGATCCGCTTGATACCAGGCCTCCCAAAGGGCCCCCTGGCAATCCGCCATTCCGGCCTGTCCACCGAAATAACTGTTCACGGATGTCCGTGCATCTGGTGCCGGTCATCTTCATTCTCTCTGCTGACTGATTTACAGGCGCCAGGGCATCTTTGCACATTTCCAAAAAACCACTTACATTTAAACCTATGGAAAAGATCACGGGAAGTTTTATACTGATTATTTTTTTATCAGTTCTTCACTTTTCCTGCCAACAAGATCCGCTGAAAAAAAAGGTGCTCTACATTAATTCCTACCACCCGGGCTATGGATCCAGTGATGATATTACGCGAGACATCCGGAAAAACATCGATACTTCCGTGATCGATCTTAAGATCCTTTATATGAATACCAAAAGGAATCAGGGAGAAACTTTCCTTGCCAGGAAGTCAAGGGTGATCATTGACGAAATAAATCACTACCAGCCCGATATCATAGTGGCTTCCGGTGACAATGCCGTAAAATATATTGTTATTCCCTATTTGAAAAACGAACCTGTTCCTGTAATATTTTGCGGGGTGAACTGGTCTGCCGAAAATTCCGGCCTTCCCAATGATCATGTAACGGGCATGCTCGAGATCCTGCCGGTAAAAGAGGGCATGCACCTGGCAAGAAAACACTTTCCTGCTGTTAAAAAGGTTTTCATCCTTTCCAAGCATTCTGAATCCGAACAGAAAAATACCGGATTCATAACAGCCATCCTTCAGGAAGAAGGCAGGAAAGCTAACTACAAATTAGTGAAAAATTTTGAAGCATGGGAGGATGCTTTACAGCAGGGGAATGAAGAATACGACCTGATATACTTGCCGGCCAATGGTGCCATACAGGGATGGGATGACCGGCAAGCCATGCATCTCATAAAAAAAACAGTAAAAGTGCCTGTCCTTACCTATTATGATTTTATGATGCCATACTGTTTATTCGGAGTCTCTAAAATCCAGGAAGAACAGGGGATCTGGGCTGCCAGGACTGCAATGTCAGCCCTGCAAGGAGGCGGAATTCCGGAAATAACCCTGACCCGCAATACACAAATCAATGTTTATCTGAACAGCAAGATGACTGATATTCTTGGCTTCCGGCCCAATGAAGAATTATTAAGCCAATCGAAACAATATACTTATAAATGATACCCTCATGGAAAACACTGCAAAAGAAAGAGTAGATAAGCAGGTTGAATATCTTTCTAAAAACAAGAACCATCTGGTAATTGATGCTGACACCCATATCACCGACACAGGCAAGATGCCGGATCATCTAAAGAAGAAATACGTTCTGACGCCCAATTATTATCACGGGAGGCCTGTTTCAGGAGAAGATTTGATGAAAGAAATGGAAATGGCCGGCATTGATATGTCTCTCACCTGGCAGAATCCGGCTGCCACACCCTATACAGATGATATCGATCAGAACTATCACCTGCTCCTTCTTGCGAATGAATATATCCGGGAACAAGCCGACCGGTTTCCTGAAAAATTCATTCCTGCGGGGTGGACGGACCCCAAGGCCCTGGGGGTAAAGAATGCTGTTAAAATCGTTGAAAAATGTATCCTTGACTACGGCTTTCCGATCGTCAAGATGAATCCGGCTCAGAATGCTTATCCTATTGATAGCGAAGAGGTGATAACAATCATCGAAAAAATCACCGAACTGAAAGGTATCGTCGCCTTCCATTACGGGGCGGATACGCCTTATACCCCCGCGGAAGGACTCGAAAAGATTGCCAAAACATTTCCTCATACAACCATTATCGGGGTACATATGGGTGGCGGGGGAGCAGGATATGTCGAAGGTGAGGACC
>CAZYDB010000315.1:0-5493 GCA_964645995.1 uncultured Roseivirgaceae bacterium | reverse complement strand
TTCATAAGCAATCTTATGGGCCAGGAATTTTTTTACATACCAATGTGTACGTTTGTTCAGGTCCATCTTTTTTGTGCCGAAATTCTTCTGCTCAACATTAGCTTCAGCCCCACCGCGTCCAGTATTATATGCCAGCAATGCATAAAGCCAGTTTTTAAAATAAAAATTATTGGTTTTTAAATATTTGGCCGCTCCTTTTGTTGAGGACACTATATTTAGTCTCTCGTCCACCTGGGAATCAATTCGGAGCCCCACTTCTTTTCCTGCAGCTTCCTTAAACTGCCAGAAACCAATGGCATTGGCTGAAGAAACCGCATCCGAAATTAATGCCGATTCCTGTATTACAAGATATTTGAAATCATCCGGTACCCTTTCCTCTCTGAAAATCCTTTCTATAATCGGAAAATACTGCCTTACCCTTTCAAGTTTTATATTATAATACTTTTGACTGCGCGTCAGGTTATCAACATCCTGCTGGATCTCCCGCCGGACCTGCTCATTCAACCGTAACTCCAGGTCAGCAAAATAAAGGGTGGAAGGCACCTCCGGTCCCTGTCCGAACAGATTAAAGTGGAGAAAGCCCAGGCATAATACCCATGAAAATTTTTTCATTTTTTTATGATCATCATAATTCCATCCCTTATAGTTAATAAAACATTATCAACCCTATCATCTTTAGTAACAAAGTTATTGAAATCACGAATACCCCTGGTTTCTTTATCACGTTCCTCTTTTTGCAATATTTTTCCACTCCACAGCGTATTGTCTGCCAGAATGATTCCATTTTCATTCAGTTTATCAAAAACAAGGGTATAATAATCGATATAATGTTCTTTATCTGCGTCCAGAAAAACAATATCAAATTTTTCATTCAATAAGGGTATAATGTCCAGTGCATTTCCAAATTTTAGTCTGATTTTATCATCCATCCCTGACTTCGCTATGTATTTACGGATGATATCTTCATTTTCGTCATTCAGTTCCAGTGAATACAATACTCCACCTTTTATCAGGCCTTCCGCCAGGCAAATCGCTGAATAACCAGTATAGGCGCCTATTTCAAGAATCCGTGCAGGCCTTACCAGCCTGGATATCATGGAAAGGAACCTCCCCTGCAGATGACCGCTCAACATTCTGGGGAACAGATAGTTAACATTGGTCTCCCGGCTTAACTGAACGAGGTTCTCGGGCTCTGCTGATGAGTGTTTTTCTGCGTATTCCTGTATTTTGGGGCGTATTAAATCCATCTCAGATTGGTTGAAATATCAGATAATTCAACTTTTGTTCCCTCCAGATATCATTGGCTACATCCATCAGATCCATTCCACCAATATTATCAATTTTTTTAAATATTTCTTCCAGAGTCTCAATTTTTTCCAAATCAAGGATACTTCTTCCCAGCATAAGCATTAGGTTGGAATTATTTTCTTCTGCCATAGCCAGCTGGCCTTTTATCTGTTGCTTAGCAGCGTGCAGTTGTAAAGTACCCAGCCTTACTTCCCGGAGCTTTTTCAACTCTTTAAGCACCTGTTTAATGCTTCTATTCAGATATTTTCTTTCCGTGCCGAAATAAATGGCGGTCATCCCCGAGTCCGTAAATCCATGGTATGTGGCGTCAATAGAATAGACATAACCGTACTTTTCCCGAAGGGATAAGTTTAACCTGGAGTTCATACCAGGCCCTCCGAGAATATTGGTCAGCATAAAAAACGGATATCGCTCAGGCTCGGTCAGGTTGTAGGCATCTCTGCCGATAGCGCAATAGGCCCGTCCAAAACTCCTTTCCCTGATCACCTTATTATCATAGATGGAGGGGGGGACTAGTCTTTTATGATTGGCCTCCATGACCGGAAGATCATCAATATATTTTCTAACGACCTTTACTATCTTCCCGAACGGATAACTGCCAACCACCGAAAAAACGATTTTCCTGCTGGAAACATTCTGCTTGATAAAATCAAGAAAATGGGGTTTTGAAAAAAGCTTTAAGGCATCATGGCTTCCCAGGATATTTTTCCCCAGAGGATGATCACCGAACACCACTTCGTCAAATTCATCCTGCAGTGCATCTTCAGGGCTGTCATCATACATGGCAATTTCATCAAGGATCACCTGTCTTTCCTTGTCGATCTGTTTCTCGGGAAAAACAGAGTGGAAAGTAATATCGGTGAGAAGATCCACGGCCTTCTCAAAATATTCCTCCAATACCGACGCATAGAAGCAGATCTTTTCCTTGGTTGTAAAAGCATTTAACTCTCCGCCAACTGATTCAAGCCTATTGATGATATGAAAGGCCTTTCGTTTTGTTGTACCCTTAAAGGCCATATGTTCCCAAAAATGGGCAAGTCCATGTTGCTCAGGTGTTTCATCCCTGCTTCCCGCATCCATAATAAAACCGCAATGTATCAGCCGGGTATTATTGACCTGCTGGTAGATCAGCCTGATACCATTTTCGAATTCATATGTCTGATGTTGCTCCTGCATCTTTCCCGGGGCAAAAATAGTCATTACTGTTGTTATCCCCATTCATTATACTATATTCATTTACGATAGTCAAATTGTTGGATTGATGCATTCATTGCTCTGAAATAATGATTATTATTACAACATTATCAAAAAATATCTGATCTTATGAAATACGAGCCAATCGACCCCGGTTTGTTTATACAAAACAGAAAAAAATTTTCAAAAAAAATCAAAGCCGGATCCATAGCTGTCTTTAACTCCAACGATATCATGCCAACCAATGCTGACGGCACCATGATGTTCAGACAGAACAGCAATATTTTTTATCTATCCGGCATTGATCAGGAGGAATCCATACTGGTATTATGTCCTGACCATCCCGACGAGAAAATGAGAGAAATCCTGTTCCTCCGCGAAACAAATGAAGAAATAGCCATTTGGGAAGGTCATAAATACACTAAGGAGGAAGCCACAAAGGCTTCAGGCATTGATAATGTGATGTGGCTCTCCCAGTTTGGACCCACCTTCAACGCCTTAATGGCAGAGGTTGACCATGTTTATCTGGACACCAATGAGCATGTAAGACGTTCACTTGCTGAAATAGAAACAAGGAATGCCCGTTTCATCAACTGGTGCCGGGAGCGATTTCCCCTGCATCAATACCACCGGTCTGCACCGATAATCTATGATCTTCGGATGATTAAAAGCGATATCGAAATAAAAGCGCTGCAACAGGCCTGTCATATTACAGAAAAGGGGTTCAGGAGAATACTGGAATTTGTAAGGCCCGGCATTTTCGAATATGAAATAGAAGCTGAGTTGATCCATGAATTTGTAAGGAACCGGTCACGTGGTTTCGCCTATTCTCCGATCATAGCTTCAGGATTCAATGCCTGTGTCTTGCATTATATTGAGAACAAGGATGAATGCAGGGATGGGGATATCATCCTGCTTGATATAGGCGCCGAATATGCCAATTACAACGCTGATCTAACGCGCTCCATTCCTGTCAACGGCAAATACAGCCAAAGACAAAAAGACGTTTATAATGCCGTGCTCAGGGTTCAGCGGGAGGCTTTTATGATGCTGAAACCGGGAAATACAATTCCTGAATATCACAAAGAGGTAGGTAAAATAATGGAATCGGAATTACTGCAATTAGGACTGATCGATAAGAAAGATATTAAAAATCAGCATCCTGACAAGCCTGCCTATAAAAAATACTTTATGCATGGCACTTCACATCACCTTGGATTGGACGTGCATGATGTTGGAAGCATGTACCGGAAATTTGAGGAAGGGATGTCATTTACCGTAGAGCCGGGCATCTATATCCGTGAAGAAAGCCTTGGCATCCGTATTGAAAATGATGTCATAATCACCAGTGATGGAATTCATGACCTGATGAAAGACATACCCGTAGAGGTAGATGAGATCGAGGAATTAATGAATAAATAAGAAAAAAAGATAAAAGAAAAAGGGACTTGGCATGGTCACTTTTTCTTTTACAAAAACAGTCTCCGTATTAAATATGAAATTGCTCTTTGATATTTTCCGTAACAATCTTACCATCGAATAAATTAATGATACGATGGGCATAATTGGCGTCATAGGGGGAGTGGGTAACCATGATAATAGTTGTTCCTTCCTCATTCAGCTCCGCCAGCAATTTCATAACTTCCTCGCCATTGGCTGAATCCAGGTTCCCCGTTGGTTCGTCTGCGAGAATAACCTTGGGCCGGGCAACGATTGCCCTGGCAATTGCCACCCGCTGTTGCTGGCCACCGGAGAGCTGCTGTGGAAAGTGGTTCCTGCGATGCATGATATTCATCCGTTCCAACACTTCTTCAACTTTTTTCTTACGCTCACTGGATGGAACCTTTAAATACAATAAAGGCAGTTCCACGTTTTCAAATACAGTAAGTTCATCGATCAGGTTAAAACTCTGAAAAACAAATCCGATGCTGCCCTTCCTGAGTTGGGCCCTTTGCCGTTCTGAAAAATTCGAAACTTCAACATCTGAGAAATGGTATTCGCCGTCAGAGGGGTTGTCCAGCAGTCCGATAATATTCAGAAGAGTTGATTTCCCGCAACCGGAAGGTCCCATGACAGCAACAAACTCTCCTTCCTTGATTTCGAGATTAATATCATTTAAGGCGGTGGTTTCTACCTCATCCGTAGTAAACACCTTTTTTAGATTCTGAGTCTTAATCATGATTCCTGATTTTAGTTAAATTCTTACTTTATTTCAATAATAATACTTCATTGTCACCAAAATGATCATAAGAAGAGGTAATAACCTTATCGCCTGGCTCAAGACCATCAGTCACTTCAAAATATTCAGGGTTCTTCCTTCCCAGCCGGATCTCTTTTCTGACTGCCCTGGAACCACCCTCTTCCAGCAAATATACCCAATTACCACCGGTATCCTTATAAAAACCACCCACTGGCAATAAAAGAGCTTGTGCTGAATTACCCAATTCAAGTCTGATCCTAACACTCTGGCCCCTTTTGATTCCGGTTGGCTGGTTATTGGTAAATTCCATGTCGACTTCGAACCGACCTTCTGAAATAGTCGGGTATATCTTGGTGATTTCCAATTCATAGGTCTCCCCCGCCAGGGCAAAAGTCCCTTTTAAACCTCTTTCGGTTCTCGGGAGATATAATTCATCTATGCGGACACGCACTTTAAAACTATCAAGTACATCAATCCAGCCAATTCTTTCACCGGGGTTAATCGATTGGCCGATCTCGAGGTCAGGCGTTGCAAGCTGCCCATTGATCGGCGCCCTGATCACTAAATTTTCCAGTATCCTGCCTACGCCTTCGAGGCTTTGCATCATCCTTCTCTCGGAAGCATCAATCCGTTTAAGCTGGGAACTTCGTGCCAGCGAATCCTGCCGGTATGACTGATACGTCAATTCCCTTCTTTTCATATAATATTCATACTGTTCCTCTACTTCTTCCAATCTTGTCTGTGTCTATACAGAGTGTAATGTCTTACTCTTTTTATGACCAACAACAAAC
>CAZYDB010000314.1:0-5501 GCA_964645995.1 uncultured Roseivirgaceae bacterium | reverse complement strand
TAGCCTGATAGCTGTTTCCCGAATGCGGGGTTTTAGTTTATCCGGTGATATACCAGGCGCTTCCGCAACGAACAGTTGCATACCTCCAATGCCCAGGATTGGGAGTATGGCAACTGCCAGGACAATAATACCCATACCGCCGATCCACTGTGTCAGGCTCCTCCAGAAAAGGATACCTTTCGGCATGGACTCAATATCGGTTAAGATTGAAGCCCCGGTGGTTGTATAGCCTGAGATAGTTTCGAAGAAGGCATCAGTATAATGAGGGATAGCGCCACTGAATACGTATGGAAGTGAGCCGGTAAGAGACATGATCAGCCATCCAAAAGTTACGATCAGGTACCCGTCCCTTTTCCTGAGTTCTGCATCATCTTTCCGTTGAAAAGTAAACCATAAAATGACACCGATAAGGATGGAAATTCCTGCAGAGGTTATTATTGCCTGCCAGGTTGTCTCTTTATAATATAAGGAAAACGGAAGACAGAACAGCATGAACGTGCCATTGAAAATGGTAAGCAGTCCCAGCAGGCGGAGGATCAGTTTGAAATTGAAACGCATGTTTTGTTTAAATGAAGTATTTTTCCACCTGATGAATACAATCAGGCAGGCAAAGTACTACCACCCGGTCTTTTGGCTGTATTTGAAAATCGCCGGATAGAAATTCTACTTCTCCTTCCCGGATCACACCGCCAATGATGGCCGATTTAGGGAAATTTAACTTCTTGATCTCTTTTTCTGTAACTTTTGAATTCTCCTGAACTTCAAATTCCATTATTTCTGCTTCCACTCCATGGATACCTGTTAGGGAGATGACCCTGCCCTCCCTGATGTATCTTGAGATGAAATTGGCGGCGATCAGCTTTTTGTTGATCATGGTATCGACACCAATATTTTGAGATATTTGGATATAATCCATGTTTTCAACAAGAGCAATAGTCTTTTTGACACCCATGTTCTTGGCCAGGAGACAAGAGATAATGTTTGTCTCAGAATTACCGGTAACCGCGACAAAAGCATCCATATCGCGGATGCCCTCTTCTATCAACAGTTCAACATTGCTGCAATCCCCATTGACAACCAGCGTGTCAGGTAATGAATCGGCGAGATCAAAGCTTTTATCCTTGCTTTTTTCAACCAGTTTGATATTATATTTTTTGCTTAATCTCCTGGCAGTATGAAATCCTATTTTACTTCCACCCATGATCATCACATTCTTGATTTCAATAGTGTCCTTGGCACCGATCTCAAGAAGCTTTTTCACACCTTCCTGCTGGGCGATAAAATACGCATGATCATTTGCCTTAAATTTGGTCGAGCCATGAGGAATGATAGTTTTCCCATTTCTCAGGATCGCAACAGTGATGAAGTCATGATCAGGATTAAGGAATGCCGTTTCTTTAAGTGACTTATTTGTTAATTCATTTTTTTCATCCAGCGTAATGCCCAGGAGGGTAAGCATGCCGTTATCGAACTCAAAGGTGTCGGTAGCCAGCGACCTGGATAGTAGCCGCTTGATCTCCCTGGCAGCCAGGGATTCCGGGGAAATAAGTTCGTCAACTCCGACTGATGCTAAATCAAGAACATCCTTTTTAAGAAAAAATTCAAGATTACTGATCCTGGCGATCGTCTTTTTGGCGCCAAGTTTTTTGGCAATTATTGCTGAAGCAAGGTTTGTCTCCTCAAAGCTGGTTACGGAAATAAACAGGTCTGCTTCAGTAATACCAGAATCATTTAATACACTATACGAGGTTGAATTGCCTTTAACGGTAACACAATCAAGGTGATTGGAGGCATAATCCAGCTTTTCCTGATCCAGGTCAATGAGCACGATATCTTGTTTTTCATAGGCCAGCAATTTGGCCAGGTGAAAACCAACCTCTCCGGCACCGGCAATTATTATTCTCATGAGTTAAAACGAAAAATGATTAAGCAAATTTGTAGATATATCATGAACAATTCAAATGGTTCCTTATGATATATCAGTAAGCAAATATAATTTAATCTTAAAATCTAAGGGTGAAGATTGTATATATATCTGGTTCGGATTTAACATACAGGGAACCATTATGCAATTGCATAATCTGCCTTGACAGGGCCAGGCCTATGCCTGATCCGTCTTTTTTGGTTGTGTAAAAGGGGATAAATATCCTTTCCATAGCTTCCGGGATGATTCCCGGTCCGTTATCCTTTACTTCAATCAGGATTCTCTGATCGATATCCATTCGCCCGCGTATTTCAATTTTCGCCTCATTGGTTTCCTGTATGGCTTCCCTGGCGTTTTTTATAAGGTTAATGAGCACCATCTCGATCAATTCCCGGTCGGCATTGATCTCAAGGTTCTCAGGGACCAGGGAAAAATTGAATTCAATCCCAAGGCTTTCCATTTCGGCGAACAGCAGGTTAAAGATATGGTCGAACATTTTCTTTATCTTCACCTGGCTGAATTTTGGTTTAGGTATTGTAGTATAATCCCGGTAGGCATCGATAAACCGGATCAGCCCCTTACTCCGGTTTTCTATTGTGCTTAATCCATCAGTGAGGTCTTCAACAGAGTCTTCCATAATATAATAGCCCCCGTTTTTCTTCTCAGTTTCCTCGGAGAGGATCTGATTTAATGTTTCTGTTAAGGATGCTATCGGGGTGATCGAATTCATGATCTCGTGCCTGAGTACGCGCGTCAGGTTCTGCCAAGCTTCTATTTCCTTCTCCTGAAGCTCTGATTCAATGTTTTGAAGGGCTACGAGTTTATAGGTATTGCCTCGCAGCCTCAATTCCGTAGCATGCATTGCCAGGGAGATATCACTGCTTTTTCGTATCAATGCTTTATGGCCGGGTTGCAGTTCGTGCAGTTGGCGATATACTTCCGGATTGATGGGTTTCAATTCAATGAGATTATGGATCTGCGGAGCCTGGAGGAAACGCTTGGCCGTTGTATTGATCAAACCGATATTACCTTCATTGTCGAAAGAGATCAATCCGGTACTGACATGCTGTACAACCGTATGAAGGTAATTCAGGTGCTCTTCTTTTTCTGCTCTGGCCTGTCTGAATGCCTCTAATACCTCATTGAAGGACCGGTTTAATTCCCTGAAAGTTTTACCCAGTTTATTATCGTAGGCAAATCCTGATGAAAAATCTGAATATTTAACCGATTCCAAAAAACGGGAAAGCTTCCTGTTTGTCCTTTCTACAAACCTGATAATATCAAAAAGCTGGAAAAGAATAATGAATGCCAGGATAACAGGACTGACATACCGTTGGTCATGTCCTAGCAAGTATATGAATAAATATAAGGATATAGACAGGAGGATTACCCGGATAATCAAAAATAACCTGAAGTTATTAAAGCCCATATTTTTCAAGTCTTCTGTATAATGATGACCGGGTAAGGCCTAACTCATTGGCCGCCTGAGTGATATTGCCATTATATTTCTGTAATACTTTTCTTATTAGGATCTTTTCTACTTCTTCCAGGTGGAATTCTTCCAGTTGAATTTCGTTGTCGGATTTTTCCTGACTCGAAGGGCTGAAGAAGAAATCCTCGGGATTAAGTATATTACCATTACTCATTATTACGGCTCTTTCAATCGCATGTTGCAATTCCCTTATATTACCAGGCCAATGATATTTTAACATTTTCTTTTGGGCCGCTTCGTTAATGGAATGGATATTCTTATTGTATTTTTTAGTATAGATACGGAGGAAGTGTTCAGCAAGCAGGTCAATATCTTCTTTCCTTTCCCGTAATGGCGGTATTTCAACTTCGATTGTGTTGATGCGGTACAGGAGATCCTGCCGGAATTTGTTTTCTTTAACAAGATCATAAATGGGTAGATTGGTTGCGCAGATTAAACGAATGTCGATGGGCCTTGGTTTATTGGATCCCACACGGGTTACCGTCCTGTTTTGTAAAACACTTAAAAGCTTGGCCTGTAAAGGGGGAGAAAGGTTACCGATCTCATCCAGAAATAAGGTGCCCCCGGATGCGATTTCGAACCTTCCTGGCCGGTCTTCCCTGGCATCCGTAAAGGCGCCTTTCACATGCCCGAAGAGTTCACTTTCAAATAATGTTTCACTGATCGACCCTAAGTCTACATTGATAAAGATTTCATCCTTTCTACCTGAATTCCGGTGAATGGCCCGTGCAATCACCTCCTTTCCGGTCCCGTTTTCTCCAAGGATCAATACATTGGCATCGGTAACGGCAACTCTTTCAATTGTCTGGAGCACCCTGATCATAGCCGGGGAATTACCGATCACATCCTGGAATTTAAAGTCAATATCCGAGGATATCTGCTTCTGCTTATGTCTTAGTTCATTAACCTTCTCTTTTGATTTTCTTAAACGGCAAGCTGTATTTACCGTAGCCAAAAGTCTTTCGTTCTCCCATGGTTTTAACACAAAATCGGTAGCCCCTTCCTTGATTGCCTTAACTGCCATCCGGACATCACCATAAGCCGTTATCAGAATCACTACAGCGGAGGGATCTATTTCCAGGATTCGTTCAAGCCAGAGGAATCCCTCATGACCACTGCTTACGTCTTTGGTAAAATTCATGTCAAGAAGGATGACATCATAGCTTTCATTATTCAATAAATTGGGTATCGACTCCGGATTTTTTTCAACATCTACCTGTAAAAAATGCCTTTTCAGGAACATCCGGGCAGCCCGTAGCAGATCTTCATTGTCATCCACGATCAGTATCTTTCCGGTTTTGATATTTTCTTTTAACATAAAGATTTAATAACAGAGGTAAAAGGATTAAATGTAGCAAAAATTCACCGTATCTTATGCGAATTTAATAACTTTTAGAACAAACTATTAAATTGAAACCCGGGCATTATTGACCGCCAGCGGACACCCTCGTTCGATGATGGACGATAAGCGATTGAATAGCAGGTTAAATTTTACAAAATTAGGGTTTTTTCAAATTGGCACACTTGTTGGCATCAAAAAGGGCGTTAGGGTCATTAGATTTTTAGATTATGTCAATGGATAGGAAAATAAAGAAAAAGAAATGGACATTAAAGCGAATTTCCCTTTATGCCCTGGGACTACTTTTTATTTCTTTTGTATTATACAGTTTTCTTTTTTCCGACAAGCGATCCAAGGTTAAGATAGATGCTGAAAAGATCACCATTGGAGAGGTGAAGTATGGTGTATTCCAGGATTTTATACCGGTTACCGGTAATGTTCAACCAATTGACACCCGCTTTTTGGATGCCATAGAAGGAGGGATCATTCAGTCTGTCCAGAAAGAAACTGGTGATATTGTTAAAAAAGGCGATGTGATCCTGCGATTATCAAATACTTCACTCGAATTAAGTGTACTCAGTCAGGAGGCTGCTCTTTTCGAGTCGATCAACCGGTCCTCGGATACACGCCTGGCCATTAATCAGAACGATCTGAGTCAGCAGGCTGAACTGGCTGAGATCAAATACCAGATTGAATTATTACGACCACAGTACGAGCGTTATAAGCGGTTATATGAAAAAAACCTG
>CAZYDB010000313.1:0-5514 GCA_964645995.1 uncultured Roseivirgaceae bacterium | reverse complement strand
GAAATTGTGGGCCCTGAAACCATTGAATGTCCGGATCCAGTAAAAATTGTGCTTCCGAGTTGATCCAGTTGGTATCGTATTCAAAGCTGAATGATTTCCTGCCTTTCCCCCGATGTGCTGAAAGTACTCCAATTAATTTTGGATCAGGCATCCCCAACCAATGGGCATATACGAATATGTCAGTTTTCTCAGTCTTCATGTTATTTGCCTCCAAGCAGCTTTAAATCCTGCAGTTTTCTTCCCATTTCATCATCAGCTGCCAATTTGAGAAAATCCTCATGAAGCCCAAGTACCCTGAGCACATTAAATACTGCTCCGATGGATACGCTTGCATTGCCTTTTTCCATAAGGTATAGGGTATTTCTGGCTATACCGGCTCGTTCCGACACCTGGACTGCTGTGAGCTTACGTCTTTTCCTTGCCAGTTTAATGTTTTCCCCGAATTGCTCAAGTGTTTTTTGATGTTTAGGGAACAGTATTTGCTTCTTACTCTTCATTATGAACTATATTTAGTACAAATATATTTAAAATGTATGTAAAATAGTACTTTTGAGTCTCCTCTGGCGCACGTCTTGTCGCCTGATAGTGTGTGAGAAGGACTTGTGCCATCATTTTATACGGATGTTGTACCATAACTGTGATAAGATCTTTGTTCTGATCCATAATAATCTTAGATTCATCAATAAAACCGGCTATGAGCAGAAAATATAAAATCAGAAATCCGGAAGGACTATATTTTGTAACCTTCACCGTTATTAATTGGATGGATGTATTCATTGGCAGGCATTATCGTGATCTGATCATTGACAGCTTAAAATTCTGCCAGGAAAAGAAAGGATTATTATTGTATGCATATTGTATTATGTCGAGTCATATCCACCTGATTATTAGTTCCTCAGGAAATAATAAACTACAGGATATCATTCGGGACTTCAAAAAATTTACAGCTTCAGAAATTATCAATACCATTCAGAATAAAATGGAAGAAAGCCGAAGAGATTGGCTTATCAGCATGTTTAAAGAGGCAGGTAAACGTAATAGCAATAATACTCTATTTCAATTCTGGCAACAACATAACCACCCCGTTGAACTTAGCACAAACCTAATGATAGAACAAAGATTAGACTATATTCATAATAATCCGGTGGAGGCAGGAATTGTATCATCTGCTGAACACTATCTTTATAGTAGCGCAGTAAATTATGCAGGTATGCCGGAAAAATTAATAGATGTAATAATATTAGATTAAATCAATGGCACAAGTGAGCCCACACACTGTCCTATCCAAACACTTGCGCCAGGATGGGTTGTACCAGCCGGGGAGGAGTACTTCAGGCAATTGAGACAGGTTTTCAGGTTTCAAAGATTCTTACCGAAGGACAACAAGGTGGAATGGATTATAACCGTGGAGAATCTGTTTTACAATGAAACAAACCGCACCCTTTTGTCCTTCTGTAAGAATGCTTATTAGATAATCCGGTATTCTGCTGAAGGGTCCATTTTATATTTCCATTTCTACTTACCGATACAGAACTTCGAGAATATATTCCCCAGCAGATCTTCCGTAGTTATTTCTCCCGTGATCTCGCCAAGGTAGTGGAGGGCCTGGCGGATGTCCAGGGCCAGGAAATCGCCGGTGACGCCGGAATCGATCCCTTTCAGCACATCTTCGAGCGCTTTTTCGGTATGATAGAGGCTTTCATAATGCCTGAGGTTGGTCACCACCGTATTGCCGGTTTTAAATCCTTTCAGGTTAACTTTTTCAATGAGGGTGCATTTTAACTCTTCCAGATTGTCCCGGTTCTTTGCGGAGATGAATACGAAATCCTTTTCCTTTTTCAGGTTCTCAAGCAGGGCGGGAGGGGACTCGTCCATCTTATTTCCGGCCTTGATAAAGGGGATGCTTAGTTTTTCCAGTTTTTTGATCTCCTGCCTGATCTCCTGGATGCTTTCTTCCTTCAGGTCGAACATATAGATGATCAGGCTGGCCTCTTTCATTTTCTGACGTGTACGGTCCACGCCGATCTGCTCGATCTTATCCCTGGCCTCACGGATCCCAGCAGTATCGATGAACCGGAAACTGACGCCTTCGATATGGATCACATCTTCGATAAAATCGCGCGTGGTGCCGGCGATCTCAGAAACGATGGCTTTTTCCTCATTGAGGAGCGCATTCAGCAGCGTGGATTTGCCGGCATTGGGTTTACCCGCAATTACGGTAGGCACCCCATGCTTGATCACATTGCCGAGGTTGAAGCTTTCCCGTAGCGAGCGGATCACCTTGAGAAGAGCCTGTACCAGCTTCTTCAGATCTTCGCGGCTGGCAAATTCCACATCTTCTTCCACGAAATCGAGCTCCAGCTCGATCATGGAAGCAAAATGGATCAACTGGTCCCGGAGCTTCCTGATCTCCTCCGAGAAACCGCCCCGCATCTGGTTCATGGCGCTAAGATGTGCCGCCTCAGAATCGGAGGCGATGAGATCAGCCACGGCCTCAGCCTGGGCCAGATCGTACTTTCCATTCATAAAGGCACGTTTGGTGAATTCACCGGCCTCAGCCATTCTTGCCCCCTGCCGGATCAGGAGCTGGAGCAGTTGACGGATGATGTAGGGAGAGCCATGACAGGAAATTTCGATGACGTCTTCACCTGTATAGGAGTGAGGGGCAATGAATACGGAGACCAGGACTTCATCCAGTATTTTATCTCCGTCCCGGATCGTGCCGAAATGAATGGTATGTGAAGATACCCTGTAGAGGTCCCTTCCTTTAAAAACCTTATTGGTGATGGCTATGGCCTCCCTTCCCGATAGCCGGATGATGCCTACCGCCCCGGTGCCGGAGGGCGAGGCTAATGCAACAATGGTATCACCGGGGTGCAAAAAAGTATCTAGTTTTTAGAATAATTGCCGGCAGCGAGAAACTCCTGCCAGGTTTGGTTCTTATAGTGGTCTTCACCCAGGAACTTTAATATCGGCTCCAGGTTTTCAACGGTCATGTAACCGGGAATAGGCTGTATCAGGTTCAGGTTCTCATCCAGGTAGACCGTAGTGGGATAGCTTAACTTGCCGTTCATCAGTACAGCAGCCAGCTCATGGTATCCTCTTTTTCCCTGTGGGACATATTTATACACTTTGTCTTTGAATTCAATATCTTCCTTTCCTTCTCCGTCAAGTTTGACAGCATAAAAATTGGAATTCAGGTGTTCTATGATCCCGGGATCCTGGAAAGTGGTCGCGTCCATCTTCTTGCACCATCCGCACCAGTCGGTATAGACATCAATGAAAATTTTTCTGGGGTCATCCTGGCTTAACTGTTGAACTTCTTCCATGGTATGCCATTTGATCTTTTCCTGGGCCATCACCTGGGGCGCCTGGAGATGAATGAGAATGGCTATTAACAAACCCGCTACAAAAACCTGGTATTTCTTCATCATATTCAATCGTCTTTTTTATACCATGATACGCAAAAGTACGATATTTTGATACAATTGCTACTCATTTTCTCCGGAATATTCATGATTTGCAAGCTGATTGTCGGCCGGTTTACGGTAGTATAAGGAGTTTCAGCAAGTATTATAACCTTTTCATTTGTATCAATGCGATAAAAAAAACCTCCGTTCAATAGCTATCATCAAAATCAAACAGATCTTGTCCCCCGCCCATATTCAATACCCGATGCGGGGCCTGCGGCTGATCCTGACAATTACTAAGCCGGATAAACAATCAACAGCCGTGGAACAATCAACATCCTGTTATCTGGTGATGAGCAGGTTCTCACATACATCCCTCGATACAGAGGTTTTGTGTTTGCCGTCAACATAGATCTCCATCGATTCGTCGTAAGGGAATTTCTCAAGTACTTTGATCCTGGAGCCTATGGCGATACCTACTTTATCAAGATATTGTAGAAAAAGCTCACTGGTATCCTTGACGGAGATGAGGGTTCCGGAATCGTTGACTTTAAGGACAGACAGGGAAACCCTGGGTTTCGACTGGATGATACCATGCTCATCAGGAATGGGGTCACCGTGAGGATCATATTGGGGATAACCAAGAAATTCATCGAGCCGGCTGATCAATAGGGGAGAGCGTATATGCTCAAGCTGCTCGGCTATCTCATGGACTTCGTCCCAGTTGAACTTTAATTTATCAACCAGGAATACTTCCCATAACCTGTGTTTGCGAATGATGTTTAACGCCTGTTCCTTTCCGTAATCTGATATCCGCACGCCTTTGTACTTTTCATAATGGATCACATTTTTTGCGGCCAGTTTGCGGATCATATCACTGACACTGGCAGGCTTCGTATTCAGAAAATCAGCAATAGCATTGGTCGATACGGTTTGCATGCCCCCATTCGAAAGATGATAGATCGACTTTAAATAATTTTCCTCGGCAAAACTTAACATAAGCAGGAATTTATATACTAATTTACCAAATTAAGATTAATCTAAAAATTATTTTAAGAGAAGTTTAAAAAAAAGTAAAAACATCATTTCCTTTAATATATCGCTTATTCTTACAGACTAAATAATATTTTCGCCTTGTCTAAATACGAAGCTGTTCCATGATGGTAAGGAATTTCTTTTCTTCAGACGCCCATAAAATATCTTCCGGCTTGCCCTCCATATAGAACGTATTGTTCATCATTTTCAAATAAAGGTCTGCTGCAGGCATATTCTTTTCATATACAATTCCGGCCGACCACCGGGTAATGAAAGCAGTCCACGGTGGGTGTTTGATGCAGATAATTGGCAGTTTATGGGCGGTATATTCATAGATCTTCGTAGGGAAACAATGGCGGATCGCTTTATTGGGATGGTACATCAGGAGGCCGAACCGGGAGGTTGTCACCGCCCCAATGATCTCTTCATGCGGAACAGGATGATCTCCTCCTGTTAAACGGATAAAAGGATACGGTCGTATCCTTTCCTTAACCCTTTTCAGGGTGGATTGACTGGGACAATAACCTGTTATCAGGAGACTGATGCGGGAATCAATAACATGCAGACCGGTGGCAAGATCGATTGCCTCGAATATGCCATAGGGCGCGGCTATGGTACCGGAGTAAAGCAGCCGGATGGTATTTTCTGCTTCCTTTTCATTAACGGAAATGTTGATTTCCCTGTATTTGTTCAGAACCACTGTTCCTTTATTTATCAGGTACGGCATTTCATGCAGATAACCCTTTTCAGCGATCAGGTAATGATCGACCAGGGGGTGGATCATTTTTTCTTTTATCCTCACATACAGGGCCAGAAAATATCGAAATACCAATGGAAGATCACTGTTATACAGGATATTTCGGAAGTAGTTTTCCTGGACGTCATAAACGCATCTTCTTCCTGTAAATATTTTATAAAATAAGGTAACTAACAGTAAATCATGTGAGTTAATTATTATTATATCAGGTTTTACTTTAAGTAATATTTTCAAATATTTCAAAGGCAATAACAACCTGAGGAGGGATAGTCTGTTCACCTTTGGGAGTGGATGTATTTTTACCCTCGGAAC
>CAZYDB010000312.1:0-5542 GCA_964645995.1 uncultured Roseivirgaceae bacterium | reverse complement strand
GGTGAGCGTGGCCGTCAACTACCGCCAGGCTGGTCAGCAGGCCGCCACGCTGGGGCAAGTCAATACTTGATGATGTTACGCCCGACCTGGTCAATAAGTTGTATGAAAAAGGTTTCTGTACGGTCAAAGAGGTCATGAAAAGGAAAAAACCCACCAATAATTCCTATTTCATCATGCGCAGTGTCAAAAATTCGGGGCTGGCTTATTTCAATACCGCGGAGAACAAGATCGAAAAAGTTGATAAACGGCCGGTTTACGGCATCAAGCCCCGCAATGCCGAACAGACCTTCGCCATCCACGCCATTCTCAACCCGAACGTAAGGCTGGTCACTCTCCAGGGTGTGGCCGGCACAGGCAAAACTCTGCTGGCCCTCGCCGGCGCCCTTGAACAGCGCAGGGAATACAAACAAATCTACCTCGCCAGACCTATCGTCCCCCTGAGTAACAAGGATATCGGCTATCTTCCCGGTGATATCAAATCGAAGCTGAACCCTTATATGGAACCTCTGTGGGATAACCTGAAGTTCATTCAGAACCAGTTCAAGGAATCCGATAAGGAATATACGCGCCTGACCGACATGGTAAACACCGAAAAACTGATGATCACCCCACTGGCATATATCCGGGGACGCAGCCTGTCCAATATCTTTTTTATTGTCGATGAAGCCCAGAACCTGACGCCCCATGAGATCAAGACCATCATCACGCGCGCCGGAGAAAATACGAAGATCCTTTTTACCGGTGATATCTACCAGATCGACACGCCCTATCTGGACTCCCAGAGTAACGGATTAAGCTATCTGATCGATCGCATCCAGAACCACCCCCTCTATTCGCATGTGACACTGGAAAAAGGAGAACGGTCCGAGTTGGCTAACCTGGCTAATGACATGCTGTAACAAAGGCTCAGTAAACGGCCACGATCAGGGCGGCAATTAATACGATAACTGCAATAATGCCGGCAAAAATGATCACCCGTTTGATGCCGAATGGCCGCCTGTTTTCCGGTTTTGCCTTTCTGTATTCCTGATGCCTCTGGCCTATTCTCGAAAACATATGATTTACTCTCTTTCTTGTTGGTTCTACTATATATTTACGAACTGGTTTTTTTTAAGTTTTTTAAACCCGGTTTGATTAATTTGCGTCTTAATGAATACATACCATGACCGACGATGTTAAAATTTCTGAAAAAGATCCTTTTTTTCTTTTCCTTTTTCCTCCTCTTCTTTGTCATCAAGGAATTCATTTCATTTTATGCCTATCTGAAGGCGATCGATCCCCTCCTGGCATATATCAGTATCAGCCTGCTGGGTGCCATCACCTTTTATTTTGCAGTCATCCCCGCCATCCAGATCTTCAGGATCCCCGTCAATCCCTCCCCTACCACCAACCCGCTGAAGGAGATGCATGTGATCGAGAGCCGCATCAGACGGTTCAGGAAAAACCAGTTACTGAAAGCAAAAGGCGTTGATGTCGTGCATCTGCAGACCACCCGGGAGGATTATAACCGGGCGATCAAAATACTGAATCTCGAATCGGAAAAGATCCGGCAGAAGTATGTGACCCAGGTCTTTTACCGGACGGGAATCGTACAGAACGGCTTTCTGGATGCGCTGCTGATCCTTTCTTCCAGTGTGGCTATGGTGAAGGACCTGTTTGTACTGTATAACGGAAGGGTGTCCACCCGCGATGTCTGGAAGATAGGCAGGCAGGTGTATTATTCGATGCTGATCGGAGGCTCCGAAGCAGCCGAGTATGCCACTCAGGAGGTCTTTTCAAAATTTGCTTCCGAAGGGATCAAGAACATCCCTTTCATCGATAAGATCATGACCTCCATGGCCGACGGCTTGATCAACGCCACGCTGATGACGCGGGTGGCGCTGATCACCGAGAATTACTGTACCAAAACCTATGTGAAGAACTACCGTGGTCTTTATCCTTCCACCAAGTTCATCATCCAGACGGCCAGGAGCATTACCTCCACCATCATCTTCAATATAGGCCAGTTGCTCAAAGGGATGGCTTCCGAGAAGAACGTGGATATCCTCCTAAAAGTGGGCAACCCTGTGGGTTTCATCTTCGAAAAAGCCATTGACAAGGCCTTCCCCGATGAAAAAGACGAGGAAACACCTTTGAAAAAAGGGCTCAAGACCGGCATGAAGTTCCTCGGCAACCCGGTGATATACGGCATCGAAAAGCTTGTGGAACGGTCGAGGTCCCGCCGGAAGATCCTCCCCGGTAACAGCAAGCTTTCCGAAAACCCGAAATGATGGTTTTTATCAAGGATGCAAAATAAAAGCCGGAGGTCATCCTCCCTCGTCAGGACTTTGGCAGACTGAGGAAGTCAGAACCGGAAGTTAAAGGTTGGAAGTAAGATGAAGTTCAAGCTATGAATTCTCCAATTTTAACGAATGAAAGCAAACAGTATTCTTGTCAATTCGGGCAATTCATGGCTTAATAACCCGCTCTTGTTCAAGTGTTTGGATTGGGCTTAGGCAGAGGGTGGGCCAATAATAGCATACAGTGTGAGCATACAGCAAGAGGAGGGTGGGCATACAGTGTGAGCATACAGTGTGAGGAGGGCGAGTGTGAATCAAACGCAACTCCCTGGCCCAGGCCATACCGGTAGGCAAGCCTGCCTGGCGTTGAATTGGGTGTTTGGCCCGGCTTTCTATGCGGGGTCACCAGGATTCAAAGAAGCTCAAATTGTCGACCGTAAGTCGGATCCGCACTCAAGGAATAGCCGGCGTATCTTCCGAACTCCAGAGTTCTGGAACTCGTGGCTCGGCCTTGGGACTGAAAGCTGAAAGCTTGAATAAGCCGGGGACAGACGCTATGATCTTTTTAGCCCTATGAATGTTCTGCCTTAAAGAAAATCACCGGAATGCGCACTGAAACGAAATAGGATCCTCCCCGGCCTCTGTGCCGTTGTCTTATGAAAAATGCAGGTTCAAGACCCTCTTTGGCTTTGAGCCTTCGCTATGATCCTTCACTAAAGCTACGGATCACGAAAGCTACAGATCACGAAGAAGCTTCAGAGGGCAAAAGAAAGATCCCTGCCGGGATGACAAGGGTTTAAAGTTAGCAGTGGTGTTTATGGTGCATTTCGTGGCTTCAGGTTAATGGCACGCATACCTGACCAGCGAAGGAACCTACTCTCTTATCCTGATCATTGCAAGCCAGAAACCTTCTCCCGGGGTTTTCAGGGATATCCTTCCCGGTTCTACCCTGCCTCCGTCGATCCATTTTCCTTCGTACACGTTCATCCATTTCAGCGCTCCGGAACCTCCCAATGCACCAGCATCGAGAACCACGGAACCCGCGCTATCAAAACCAATGGCATATTGCTTTTCAGGCAGGGCCATAAGATAAACCCCTTCATCGTGACTTAACAGACCGGGCCATGGCTGCAATGCGAACCAGTCCAGGGCATTGGTAAAAGTTCGGAAACTCCGGATTACCTGTTGCGCTTCCTCACTCAATCCCAGTCCTCTGTTGCCTTCCCCGTTCCAATAGGGTACCGGACGGTGAAACCGTGTGGCCGCCAGCCCTGCAAATACATTTCGCATAAACTTGGGCACCCCGCCAAAATTATCGTTGTAGATCTTCACATTATTTATCGGGCGGGGGTCACTACTCAGGTACTTACGCACTTCAAGTAAACGGCTATACTGAAGTTTCCGGTCCCTTATCTGGTTGCCCGTGTTCTGTGAAACATCCGCGAAAGTATACAAATCACCATTATCAAAAACGATGCGGTGCGTGGCATGTGTTATGTCTTCTTTCCTGCGCATATCGGTAACCTGGGCCCACACACCCCGTTCTTTCGCGCGCTGATGAATTCGTGCTGCCCAGTATCCGGACCATTCAGCAGGTTCGCCGGATTCATTGTTTATACAATAAAGAACGTTGGGGAACGGTAACGAAATGCCCAGAATCCTGTCAATAAAAGCTTCCTGGTAGGATAAAACCCGTTCATTATTCTCCAGTCCGGGAACCGTATGGAAAAAATTGTGTTCTGTTGGCTCTTCTTCGGGAGGAAAGGGTACTTCTGTTAACAGCCCTGATTCCCCGGCGGTGTAGTTGATGTTGTTTTCGGGGTTGAAAGGATGACGCGACCAGTTATCCCTCGAAAGGTCCCATTGGTCCCAAAGTTCAATCTGTACGATAACATCACGTGCGGAAGCCAATTGAAGGAAGGTCTCGAATCGTTGCCAGTATTCCTCATTCCAGGAGTTGAGGTCGTACCGGTCACCGGTTTTGGTAAAGGCATATACATTGCCTTCGTCACGGTCGCTCATCGTATTACGGACATAATTGCCTCCTGCAGCCACCAGGCGATCCAGGTGAGCAGCCTGGGATTCACCATCAATTTTTTCATGATTGAATAAGTTATCATCGCCGCTACCGCCAAGCAGCAGCACCGGCTCTCCCTTATACTGCCAGAAAAAAGGATTTTTAACATAAGGCCGGATGCGATCCCCGCTTTCAGACCGGTTTGAACATCCGGTTATCAACAGTGCAAGAAAAAATACGGGGATAATAATGAGAAGGGCAAGGAAGGTCTTCTTTATAAAAATCATGATTCGATACTTTATGGTCTTTAGTTATAAAAAAAATATTTGAAGATCGTTTTCAATGTTTCGGATGACCTTTTTATTGAACACTTTGCGGTCCAATACAATCAAATATAATGGGATCGTTTATCATAATCAATGAAGATGGAAGAACAAATCTATGACCCGGCAGTTTGACCAAATAAGCAGAGCGCCTTAAACCGTTAGCAGGTGCTGGAGAGTCGCCATCCGGTGCAGGGTAAAGCAGATTGGCTTTAATAAACCAGTCACTCTTAATAATAATACTAATGAATCGTATCAAAATGAAAGTGCGAATTACCTGATATTTTTTCATTATCATGAGTGCGCAACATTCTTTCAGGCACCATTCTGCCACTGAACAGAAAATCGTCAGGTTTTCCAACGAAAAGAGTAGTGGAGGGGAGACAAAAGGCAGATGTCCTTGACAAGGTTATCCACGAAAAGGCAATGTTTATCCACATAGGCGGAAATATGACCAGGGAATACAAACCTGAAGTGATCCGGACTTGAATTATTCATTACAAATAAGCGGCTATCTATGAAGTATGCAGTTTGCAGCGAATACCATGATTCTTTTAAGCCACATAACTTTTCTGGCCGTTGTATGTGGCCATGAGGACATCAATCGATTAATTACCAAACATAAAAGGATGATCCTGTAATCCTTGCATGAGGTTTTGCTCTAAAAATTTTTTTGGGTTTGGAAAATGCGCGAACTTGTAGGTGTTGGAAAAGCGATGTAAACATAAGTAAAGATTAAAAACCGGATTATGAAATCAACAAGGCGTCAATTTATTGCGAGCTCCGTTACGGCGGGAATAGCAACGGCCTTTGCCGGCTTTTCCTGTGCCCCGGCCAAAAAGGGGGGGGCGGAAGATCTGCAGGTCAGGTATGCTGTCCTTGACGACGTTCTCAGCAAGCCTGTATTAAAGAAAGAATTATTC
>CAZYDB010000311.1:1304-5555 GCA_964645995.1 uncultured Roseivirgaceae bacterium | reverse complement strand
TTTTGTAGTAGGACGGAGCGTTAAGAAATGATCCGGTGGATCATTTTAGCGACGGGCCAGGAAGCGTAGCGGGCAGCGGAGCAGAGCGGAACGTTAAGCAAAACCTGTCCCGGCCGAAGTGCCGGGGCCAAGATGTGTTTTGGGCGGTGAAAAACGTAGCGATAGCGGAGTTTTGAACCGTTCAAAACACGTCTTGAATCCTCCCGCGTAAGGCCAATTCCCGATCGTTGATCCATGCCGATTTTCATGCCCGCAAATCAATGACCAAAATGGATCAAAAGTTACAAGGAAAAGCGTGGCATAGGGAGAGAAAGAAGGCGCAAGGGCGCCTCCCATTAAGCGGTATTCTTGCGAATGAATTTGTCTGAATTGGAACATTCCCGTCAGACCGGTAGCAGGCTCCGCGGGCTGAACCGGTCTGACGGGTAAGTGTAAAAGAAAAGCATTCTTATTCAGCTACCCATCTGACCCTTCTACCCTGGCCCACAAGGTCGGACGGAAAGGAGTATACCGGTCCGACGGGTAAGAATCCGAATGCCTGTTACCTCCGACTGGGATTTTATCGAACAGCGGATGTTTCTTTCTAATACCCGTCGGACCGGTTTTGTCAGCTAATTACCGGATGGGATATCTAAAATTTATCAGGGAATTAGTAAATTTGAGTAAATAGAGAATTTATAAATATGATTGTTGAAAGAAATAAAAATGAGATCGTAGTAAGATTTGAGATGGGTAAAAATGCTTCACGTGTTCAAACAATACTTGATTATCTAAGGTATGAGGAACTAACATCCAAATCTGCAACAACACAAAAGGATGTGAATAAATTAACAAAAGAAACAAAAAAGGGGCGATGGGACAGAATCAAAAAAGAAGTCGGCCTCAATTAATAAAGCAGGAATCAAAGTTGTTTGATAAATTCCGGAAACCGGGAAACTTTTTTGGCATCTTTTGCCTGAAATAAAAAAGGAGCCACATCCCTGGCCATCTTTTCCATATCTATTTTAGAACAATGTTCAAGTACAGCTTTTGAAAGTTTCCCCATGTCTCCTATCCCGGTTTTCTGTGAAAGATAACCAAAATCCGGTTTAACTTTCAGGCTGTGCAGGAATACAATATCATAAAAATCCCGCCCTTTATTACGTCTTCTGTTCAATACACTAAAATATTTCTGTGCGAGCAGGAGGGGTAAAGGAGTAGTGAATATTTCTGTAAACACATCAAATTTATTAAGCAGTATTTTATCGGGTGTATAAGAATACTCCTGGGGTTCTGTATCGAGCTGAATCAAAATTTTCTGTTTTCTATATCCTGATAATCCTTCGTCATATAAAATACCCGGGAATCGTATATAACAATGAAATGCACCTTTGTGAACAACCCGTAATTCGATACTATATCCCTCTAATTCCAGTCCTTTCTTAATCAATTCAGAGATCTCCTTGAAATCATTTATGTCTAGTTGTTGATTATCAAAATCAAGATCCTCTGAAAATCGTTGATTCCCATGGATCAGTCTTAGACAGGTTCCTCCTAAAAAAACCAAATTGCCTGCATATTCGGATTCGTAAATTAATTCCAGTATTTTATATTGTAGATATTCCCGGATAAGGAATTCTCCTGCATGGTGTAAGGATTCAGGATAGAACTTCCGGATTTCTTTTAAACTAAGCATGCAGCCATTCTTTAAAAATGGAATATCGTTTTTGAAACTGGCGGTTCTTAATGATCAGGGAATACTGATCCATTTTATTCTGATCAATGGTATCCAGGATGATTTCCCTGTTCAACCTCCAGGATCCGAAATCATCCAAATTATCCATTGAAGGCTCGAGATATAAAAGATCCAGTATGGCTTTTTCGGGTTCCGCCAATCGAATAGTATGCTCTTCAGTAAATGGCAGCAGGGTAAATCCAAAATAATATTCCTTTTTTATATTCCTGTATATAAACGATATATCGGGTCCCATTAGATTCCTGGTTCGTTTGGTGGTAATTGCGGTTATCTGAAAAACAAATTCCGGTATAAATCCGTAATGACCGAGGGCTGACTGAAGGGAAATATAGGAAGGCTCAAATATGTAATTCGACGCATACCACCAGAACAATTGAGAGTTTTTCGGTGCATCATTGAATATATAATATCCCCTGATTACCTTCTGAATATAGCCTTTCTTTTGCCATTCGGACAACCTTTTCCTGTCAAAACCGGGGAAATGTTTTTTAGCCTCATGAACCGAGAAACAGAGATAAGGTCCTAACACTTCTTTAAATTTGAGATAAGATATATTCAATTTATTTCATTTATGGGTTAAATATAGCATATAAATGAAATAAAAACAAAATATTATCCATCTCTCACTTACTATACTGATTCTATAGGGTTAAAAATCCACTACACTATCCAACGCCTCGTCCGCCTCCTTATGGATGAAATTCGCCTGGTAATTGATGGTGGTCTTAAGATCCGAATGCCGGTATAATTTCTGAAGCATCAATGGATGGACTTTATCGCCTGCGATATTCCCGAATGAATGGCGGGCAATATGATGCGATAGATTTTTATCAATACCAGCCATGGTGGCTATTTCTTTTAACTTTTTATTATACCATCGATCGGCATTTCGCCTTTTTCTGTACACATCCCTCCTATCCTTGGGATCTGCATTTTCCAATCCCGGAAAAATGTAATCATTTGGTTTCTTTTTATTCCTGGCATAGCGATTCATTATTTTTTTTGCCTTATCCGGAATTTTTAAAGTTACCGGTTTACTGTTCTTGTGCATCATATAATGCAGGCGGTTATCCTTGAAGTCGGACCACTTCAGTTCAAGCACATCGGCAATGCGGATGCCTGCAAAATAAAAGGAGAATAACCAGATATTCCTCGCATGCCAGATCGCAGTCTCCGGGGTAAGCTCCAGGTCCTCAATTTTTCCAATTTCCTCCTTTGTTAATCCAATCTTCAATCCGGAACCGACCCTGATTTTAATATTATCGCCTCCGAAGGGATAATATTTGGCATCGACTATTCCTTCCTTTATGGCCCTGTTGAATAAAGTACGGATAAGGATCAGATGATTGGTTATAGTCCTTTCACTTTGTTTTAATTCAGATGCACAATACACTTTAAACCGCTGAAGGAATGGGACGGTAATATCAGTAAAATACAGATCGCCATTATCTACAAATTTTCTGATGTTATTGATTTTAGATTCATCGGCCAATGCTACCGTAAAAGTCCCTTTGTCCTTGTATTCTTTAATACGCTGATCCGCCAAAGTGAAAAAGGAAATATTTTTGCCTTTTCTTTTTACCTTATTTTTGATCTCCTTACTGCTGGAATAATTGGTCCCGGAATCGGACTCCAACAGAAGATCATTTGCCTCACTGAATTTTTTAAATAAATAACTATTCAGTCTTGCTGAATTTGGATGAGATTTTTTTACTCTTGAATTGACCGGATCCCAATCTTTCTCTTTAACATAATGTCCTGTAAATATGTACCGGGGTTTACGATCCTTAGTGATCCGGATAGCTATAGGACAAGTACCATCCTTTTTGCGATCTGCTTTCCAAAGAATGATTTTTATTGATGCCATTAATAAATATAATTTTCCGGGTGATAAACCATTTTAGAAGTAGTTATATTTTTTGTCAATTTACAAAACCAATTTAATAATACCTAAAACATACCTAAAACATTTTAAGGTTTTTCTTGTATTTTTATGGTTCGATTTAATTGTAAAAGTGCATTTAAACGCTATTTAAGCAGATTTTAATTCAGGACATATCATTATTCGCAGGATTTATAACCCTGAGGTCACGGGTTCAACTCCCGTCCTCGCTACAATAAAGCAGATCAAAGATCGCTTCATTGTCCTGAAGTGATCACAAAATCACATTGAAAATGCCTTGAGAAAACACGCAGCTGTCTTATGATTTGATTTTGTGATCTACTTCAGGCCCAACACCGCCAGAATCAGGTGTAGATTTCACCAAAGGTGAGCAATTTAATATTTAACCCGAAAAATTCAGAAATTTTTCGCCCTTCGGGCTGATGAAGCACAATTTCAGCGTATTTCGTAAGAAATCAAATATATTACCAGGGATAATTGATTTTACGATGGCTCATTTTTGAGCTATTAAAATTGTGCTCATCAGGGTTAACCCTCAGGTATATCTTATTGTATATCATTTAGTTAAAAGATTGTGTGATCCATCATTCAAAATTTTTGTGAATAATCCGGG
>CAZYDB010000311.1:0-1204 GCA_964645995.1 uncultured Roseivirgaceae bacterium | reverse complement strand
ATTTAGTTAAAAGATTGTGTGATCCATCATTCAAAATTTTTGTGAATAATCCGGGTTAACTTAATAAATGAATTCAGAAAAATCGCGGAATGGATTGTTTCATTTGAACAGATCTTTTCCCGTGACTTTTCGCTTTATGGCCGTTTTTGACGGTCTTTTTTATTTTGGGTACACATAGGTACAACACTTAGGGTATTTCCCTGGACTAAATTGATGCCATATTAACGTAAAAACACAAAGCCTTTGTGATTGAGGGGACAATTATCACATAAAAGGGAAAATGATGTCTGATAGCCCTATCTTGTTGTACGAAGTGACATAAACTTACACGATATCCACTTTGATTTCTTTGGGGGTGAAGATTCCATTTACGGATAATTCAGAAGTTGGCATGCTAGTTCCAATACAATAAATTACCTTTAATATCAGCATATTTGACCCGATGAATATCATCAGAATTAATTGCTCCCGCGACTAACTGTGCTAAACTAAAACTAAATCATCTCCTTCAAAGCCCTCTAATGCACTTGATAATGCATCTATATTAATACATAAAATTAGTTAATCTTTCATAGCCATTAGGAACAGATCCTGGCATTAAGCCGCATTGAATTTTATTATATCTCTTAAGTTCGTATTTTTATGGATAGTAATTAAAAAAGGTAATTTCAAGCCGTATATTGCAGTGCCATGAAAACCGAAAATACTTTCATCATCCATACCGAGTCCACCGAACAGGAAAACGCACTGAAGGCCTTTGCCAAAGCGCTCAAAATGAGGGTTGAAGTAGCCAGGGAAAAGCCTTACGATCCTGATTTTGTGGCTAAGATCCAGGAGAGCAGACAGCAGGCCAAAGAAGGTAAAACCGTAAAGCTGGACCTGGATGATATATGGAAAGAGTAGTCGAGTACACTCTTAGAGCCCAGGAGGATATTGCATTCTTCAAAAAGGGTGGACAGGCCAACGTCCTGAAAAAATCCGTCAACTTGTTGAATCAGTTAAACAAAGCCCTTTTGAGGATATCGGAAAGCCAGAGCCGTTAAAGTATGAACTTTCAGGCTGCTGGTCTCGCAGGATCAACCGCAAACACCGTCTCGTTTACGAGATTTCCGACAACAAAATCTTTATCCTTTCAGCTAAAGAACATTATTAACCTGGCGAAGTATCTTATTGAATATCACCTCTATATCTTAAAATTACGCCG
>CAZYDB010000310.1:0-5570 GCA_964645995.1 uncultured Roseivirgaceae bacterium | reverse complement strand
AATGCAAAACTAGTGCCCCCCTTCATTAACAACAAACTTTTCAGTAAAAATATTTCATTTCTCCTGAATTATTCTTCATGTTTTTTTAATGAAGGATTGCAAAGTTAGCTGAATACTTTTTAAGAACCAAGAAAGTAAACGATTTAAAACCATTTCCGGTTGCCTATGATCAGGAAGATCCTGATTATAGTTTCGGACAGGGGATTTCCCTCATGCTCTTGGGTGGCTTCCGGGGATCTCCGACAAAAAATTCGTAGGAAAGGGAGATCTCATGAGCACCCCCGCTCTGGATACCTAACTCTGACAAAGTGTAATCAAAACTATACCCGATATTCAATCCGTTGGTACTCAAGCCTACGGAAAAGATCAGGGCTTCATTGTTACTGATGTTATTGACGGTCCGCAGCGGTATACCCCGGTACCAAACACCCAGCACGACCGGATGAAAATCCAGATAGGTGCCGGCATCAAACTGCATGAATTCGCCCTGTAAACGATAGTTGATGGTAGGATAAAGATCAATGGACCGTGTGTTCTTTCCGCCGTATACATGCCGGACTTCTCCCTGCCGAAGATTTAACCGGTAACCGGCATGAATAGAATATTTTCTGGGTAACTGATCGGTACCATCATTTTCTTTAAAAAAAGAAAGGTTGGGCTTATTTAAGTGATGGGCACTGATACCAACCCATACCTTGCTGTTATAAAAAAGACCGCCAAAGGAAATGTCGAAATAATTGATGTTCCAATCGGTACTGAAGGACTCCCCGGTAGGGCCGATAAACCCGGAGTCATTGAACTGATCACCAAAAGTAAGCCTGGAAAAATCAAGATCGCGCATAAAAAACCCGCCCTGAAAACCACCCCTGAATGTCCAGGAAGGCGAAACAGGCAGCTGGTACGCATAAAATAAAGAAGCCCCCTGGTTTCTTAGGCCGGCTAGACTTTCACGGTCTGATTGTATGAGAAGGCCAGCTCCACTATTGGCATCAATAAAGAAATGATCGGCATACGCCGCATAAGTAACATAGGAAGCATCGATGGATGGCCACTGGATACGGTAATTTAATCCCACACGTGTGATCTGTGTCGATCCCGTAAATGCCGGATTTAAATATAGCGGAGCCGCGTAAAACTGTGAAAATTGAGGATCCTGTCCCTTAGATACTACCCCAGCCAACACCATCAGGAGCAACAAAATGGTTCTAATCCGGTTTGCCATGAATCAATTTTTCAATACACCTATTATAACACGACCTCAAATTATGCAAATAATTCTCAAATAATAAATATTTGAGGCAAAAATTTAATTTATACTAAAAACGTTAAAAGATGATTTAAAAGTATCTTTTCTTTCGAAAAGATATAATAAAATTTGTAATATTACCGTATTGATTATAATAATTGGCAGAATTTATATGATCACTTAAAGGATGATTAACAGAGTATTAAGGTATAAAAGAAGCATTTTTTTATGTCTTTTCATGCTGATCCTGTCAGCGGTTAATGGCCAGGTCAATGACTACCGGGACATTTTCTGGCTTTACGGGCAATCAGACTATGGGATCACATTCAATAAATCTGATTTCGCTGCCAATCCTGACAGCATACAAAATCCCGCTTTTGGCATTGGTGGCAGTGCCGTAGCCACTGATCCGCTTACAGGCGATCTCCTTTTTTATTCTGATGGCAGCCGGGTATATGATCGAAGCCACCAGTTGATCAGCAATTATTCTCCCGGCTTAAACGGGAACACTTCAGGTAACCAACCGGTCGTTGTAGCCGCTTTCCCTGACAATAGCAACCGGTACCTGGTCATTGCCAACTCGGCAAGTGCCACCGCGGGGGGATCTGTGTTTTCAGCCATAATTGATATGAACGTGCAGGGCAATGCACCCAGCCCCCTGGAACCTGCTTACGGCCAGATGCTGTCACCCTCCAATACCAGCCTGACAAGCAATGCTTCCGAAGGGATGATCGTAATTGGCAACCAGGCCGGAACCAATATCTGGCTTATCACCCATGAAAGGAACACTGCCACCCTCCTGGTAACTCCGGTAAACAGCACCGGTCTTAATACCGGTAACTCAACGCCATATGACTTTTCCGCCAACGGGATGCCTCCGGTCATAGCCGCCAACATATCTTATAGTGAGACGGTAGGCAAGCTGGCCATAGCGCCTCAGGATACCAGCAAGAATATTCATCTCGTGAATTTTTCAAATATTACAGGCACACTGTCCTATGATACTGCTGTTCTGAACAGTGCCACTTTCGACATCAATGCGGATGCCGCTGACCGCTATTCCATCTATGATACGGAATGGTCGCCCGACGGCACGAAATTATATATTTCCCGCCATGGTACCGGCGGACAGCAAGGGATGGTTTACCAGTATGACCTGAATAACCCGGACGTCACCCTGGCAGAAATGTTATCGGCCCCAGTGTACCGAAGTTATGGGTTGAAAAAAGGTCCTGACAATATAATATACCATATATACCAGTCAAACCCGGGCGGCCCCTTATTAACCGGAAGCATTCTCGATGCTGACAGCGTGGCTGGTCAAACAATCTATCTTCAACAGCCGTTTGGCAATATTAACTTTAACGGAAGACAATTTCCGGCTACACTCCCTTATCAACTCCCTGCCTATTCCGAATTCGGCTTCCAGGTCCTCGGTGATTGTTACGGTACCAGTACCAAATTTTATCCGACAGTAGAGCCTCAGGCCGACTTTTATACATGGGATTTCGGAGATGGCACAACCTCCAATCTGATCAGTCCGATACATCAATATGATCAGCCGGGAGCTTATTCAGTCACCCTGAGGGCTAATTTGAACGGTCGTGATTCGGTTTTCATTCTGCCGATCAATATCGTGCAGTCCGACACCCTGGTCTTACGTAGCGAATCAGGAACAGAACTTCCGACAGACACTACCATCTGCCAGGACGAAACCCTTCTGCTTGATGCCTCACAACCCCAGGCTTTATCCTATAAGTGGTCAGACCCTACTGTTTCCGGCTCAACCCTTACCGTCGACTCAGCCGGCTATTACTGGGTCGTGGGCACCTATCCCTCTGCTTCCGGAGGCACCTGTACTTCCTATGATGCCATTAATGTTACCGAATATGATGTACAGCTTCAAGTCGCCAACCAGTGGTATTTCGGAAACCAGGCAGGAATTGATTTTAACGAACAGCCTGCCATCCCTTTACTGAATGGCGCCATGAATGCCCCGGAAGGATGTGCTGCTGTTTCCGACAGAAATGGGCAGATCCTTTTTTACACTGATGGTGAAGTGGTGTTTGGCCGTTCGGGTGAATTACTGGGAGAATTTATTGGGGGTGACGCCACAGCCACTCAATCAGTGATAGCGATCCCCTTCCCACAGGACGAGACCATGTATTATATATTCACAACACGGGAAGTTTATAATAATGACGAATCCTATCTCCTCTCCTATGCCATCCTGGATATCAAAGAGGCAACTGGCATTGATCCCGGTGATGTACGGCTGGATAATCTTCCCCTGTATATCAGAAACACGGAAAGGCTGACCGCTATTGGTGGCTATGGCAATAATGCCCTTCTTGTATCTCATGAATTCGGGAATAACACTTTCAGGATGTACCCCATCACTCAGCAAGGCATCGAAAACCCCATATTACAGAGTATTGGATCAGTGCATGGCTTCGGCGCCGAAGAAAGCGCAGAAGGATATATGAAGTATGCACCTGACGGATCAAAGCTGGCTGTCGCCCTCTCTTCAGGCGGAAGGAATTATGTAGACCTCTTCGATTCCGACTCTGCCTCTACGCTAACCAATCATATGCTGATAGAATTCGACGAGTTATACCCGCAATATCAGGTCTATGGGGTGGAATTCTCCCCGGGAGCCAATAAACTTTTTGTTACGCTGACCGGAAACACATCCAGGGTCTATGAGATCAGGCTTGACTCGGCTGATATCGACTTTATGAACCAGACGAAGAACCTGTTACGGGAAGAGAATCAGCAACTGGGTGCTTTGCAGCGAGGGCCGGACGGTTTAATTTACGTAGCGTCAAACGGCAGCGCCGTTTTACCCACCATATTCCCCAATGATGACCCTGAGACACCCTCCATCTTCAACCCCCAGGGATTCGATCTCGGCGGCAGGACCAGCGGACTGGGACTTCCTAATTACATACAAAATTTAGGACTAGGCATTGGCGGCCCTTCGGCCTCCGTGACCGGCCTCTGCGTTGGACAGGAAGCTACTTTTACCGGACAGGCTACCAGCAGCATTGATGAATACGAATGGGTGGTCACCAGACCGGGCGACAGCACGAGGGTCTTTACGGATACTCAGCTCAGCACTACCTATGTTTTTCAGCAGTCAGGCGATTATATCGTCAATTTCAGGGTGTATAACCGATGCGGCCTGGACACAACCATCGTCCTTGATATCAATGTGAAAGATCCCCCTGCCGACCCAACCATCCCGGAAGCCTTTTCGATTTGCACCGGTGATGAAGCACTTGAAGCGGCACCCGCAGGAACGACGGGGTTGACCTATCTATGGAATGACGGATCCACCGGCAGGACCCTCCAGGTAACCGATCCGGGCATTTACAGTGTAATAATCTCTTACGATGATCCTGCCATCAACGGCTGTACTTCCGAAGGGGAAACCTTTGTCGCCGACGGGCGTCCTCAGTTTGACCTTGGACCGGATCTAACTCTTTGCCAGGAAGATGCCGCAGCCGATCTGGCTACCGGGCTTAATCCGACCAGTTATGATTTTGACTGGCGCATCAATGGCACGTCTTCTGCAGTAACGGAAAGTTCACACCCTGTGGAAACAAGCGCTAACGGATCATTTACCTATACCGTGGAAGTGAATGACAACCTGACCAATTGCTTCGCCAGGGATACGGCCGTGATCACCGTTAATCCGATACCCGCTATTTCTTTCACCACAATCAACAGTACTTGTGGTAATAATAACGGTGAAATACAGCTTGGCACACAACCCCAAAATACGATTGTCAATGTACAGGACCTGAATGGTAACCAGACCGGGCTGACCGGGTTGGGTTCAGGCACCTATGTTCTAATTGTTCAAAGCCAGATCTCGGGATGCAGCCAGCGTTATAATGCCAATATCTCCGATACAGGATCCGGATTGACCATAACACCGGTGCCTTCTGATGGCTGCGAGACAGGCTCCGTTGATGTTTTTCTTACCGGTGAAGTCTATGCGGTCGACTATGCAATCACCAATATCGCTGATAATTCTACCATGACAGGAACGATCCAGACCGATGGTGACATCAATACCGATTATGCTTTCACAATTGACAATATCGATTTCGGTACCTACGACCTGGAGATAAGCTCCGGCGGCTGTAATGTCTTCGGCCCCCGGTTCACCCTCGTTCAACTCCCGGCAGCCAGTCTCGATATCGATCCTCAGTATGTTAATTGCCAGTCTGTGATTACCATTGACCCGGACCCGGACAATCTCTATGCCAACCAGACTTATTTCTGGAACGGGCCTAACGTCCAGAATGACCTGCAG
>CAZYDB010000309.1:0-5591 GCA_964645995.1 uncultured Roseivirgaceae bacterium | reverse complement strand
CCGGTTGCAATGCCGTTACCTTCCCAGCACAAAAAACGTAACCTTCCCGGCTTTATGCCGGGATCTTTATCGGTTTCAGCTATCATCTCTCCAAAAGTCTTCCAACCCATAAACCCACGTAAACTTTTGGAGAGATCCATCCTCCATCCACCATCCTCATTCCTCCATCCATCTGACCGCTCCCTACACACAACCCAATTAGCGGTCGGATGGAATGTCTTCCGGTTTCAGGCAACCATCTCTCCAAATGTCTTCCGGCACACAGCCCACGTAAACTTTTGGAGAGATTCGATGCAAAGACCCCGGCACAGGGCCGGGGAGGATAGCGTCTTATTTGATTCATCGACCTTCCCGTACATAGGCATTACCAGTCCTAAAATATAATTCGTGCATTCGTGGCTTCTTTCCGGCTGCAATCCCGTTACCTTCCCAAAAAAATCCCCAAAATAATTCCCTATTCAGGTAAATCCCTTAACTTAGAGGCTCGATAGCCGTTCCGGTACCCGGAAGTGTTACTTATTTTCATAAAAATGTATGTATAAGGAAAAGCAGAAATAATTGTGTTTTTCTCATAAAAAAATGTAAATTGGCCCTGACAATAGATTATATGAAGGAATTTCTACAGGGACTAAGGATTCTTCCGCGGTGGATCATCATCCTGATAGACCTTACTATCGTGGTTTTTTCGGTAATATTCGCCTATTTCCTGCGGTTTAACTTTTCTATTTATGATGTCATCAACTCCACCATCGAACATGGCATCCTGATCTACATGATCACCAGCCTGATCTTCTTTTTCATCACGCAGAGTTATGCCGGCATTATCCGCTATACGAGTCTCCAGGACGGATGGCGGATCACCTATACCGTGGTCCTGATTACTACTTTAGTGCTTGGCGTCAATCTTTTCACCAATTACCAGTATGGCCAAAGCATCATCCCCTATTCGGTGATCATCATCACCTCTTTCAATTCCATCATTTTTCTTTTCTTCTACCGGTTGCTGGTCAAGTCGATCTTCACCTTTTATTTCTTCCGCAGGGACCAGCGCACCAATGTGGTTATCTTTGGCGCCGGCGCCAATGGCCGCATTACCAAGCAGATCATCGAGAACGACCCCGCTTCCAACCTCAACGTGATCGGGTTCATGGAGGATGATAAACGAAAAATAGGGAAGTCACACAGTGGTGTCCGCATTTACAACGGTCGCCGCGATCTTGCCCGGCTGTTCCGCAATTATAACGTGCGTGAGTTGATCATCGCCGTCACCAGTCTGGAAGTTGAAAGAAAGAATGAGATCGTGGATGATGCCCTGCGCCTCCATATGAAGATCCGCGAGGTGCCACCCGTCGAAAAATGGGTCGGAGGAGGCTTCAGCCTCAAGCAGATCAAGGAAGTAAAGATCGAGGACCTGCTCGGCAGGGAAGCCATCAGGCTTGATAATCCCAACCTGAAGAAAGAACTAAAGGGCAAAGTAGTGATGATCACGGGAGCCGCCGGTTCCATCGGTAGCGAGCTGGCCCGGCAGGTGATCCATTATCAACCCAGAAAGGTGATCATGGTCGATCAGTCGGAAACCGGTATCTACCAGTTGGAATATGACCTTGCCTGGGCTCAGCATGTCACCGATACCCGCTATTATATCGGCGATATCACCAATGACCGGCGGATGAACAACCTGTTTTCCCTGCATCATCCCGAGATCATCTATCATGCCGCCGCCTACAAGCATGTGCCCATCATGGAGAGCAATCCCTGTGAGGCGATCCATTGCAATGTGCATGGAACGAAAGTCCTGGCCGACCTGGCGGTAGAGTATAAGGTGGAGAAATTCGTATTTGTCTCCACCGACAAGGCCGTTAACCCGACCAACGTGATGGGGGCTTCCAAGCGGATCGCCGAGATGTATGTGCAGTCGTTGCATGATCATATCGGTGACCTGGGCGATCATAATACCAAGTTTATCACCACCCGCTTCGGGAATGTGCTGGGCTCCAACGGATCGGTGATCCCGCTCTTTAAAAAGCAGATCGAACAGGGCGGGCCGGTCACCGTCACCCATCCCGACATCACCCGGTATTTTATGACCATCTCCGAGGCGGTCCAGTTGGTGATGGAAGCGGGCAGTATGGGTTCCGGGGGTGAGATATTCATGTTCGACATGGGCAAGTCCATCCGTATTATCGACCTGGCGCGCAAGATGATCAAATTATCGGGACTGGAACCGGATATCGATATCAGGATCGATATTATCGGACTCCGGGAAGGGGAGAAGCTGCATGAGGAGCTGATGAATGACCTGGAGAATACGATGCCTACCTATCACCGGAAGATCCTGATCGCCAATGTCCGTAAGTTACCGTTTGAGAAGGTGGATGCTGACCTGGAGCTGCTGATGCATGTGATCATCCAGAAAGATGAGAATAAGGTGGTTGAATCGATGAAGAAGATCGTTCCGGAATACGTAAGTCATGCCTCCCGGTATGAGGCCCTGGATAAGAAAATGGTTGGATAATAAAAATACACATTACCCTTGTCATCACTAGTTTTTTATATCCTGATCTTCGGCGGATCGTTCACCCTTGGCATACTTTTTTTATGGCTGATCAGGACATGGGCTGTCAGGTACCGGCTGGTCGCCGTACCCAATATGCGGACCTCCCATAAAAAACTGATCCCTAATATTGCCGGGGTATCTTTTTACCTGGCCCTTCCCGTCACCCTGGCCTTTACCTGGAAGCTGATAACCTTTGATCTTTCATTCGTGCTGATCGTTTTCTCGGTTTTTATTTTCATGATCATGGGAATCGTCGATGATATTCTTCATACACGGGCCCTCACCAAGCTGGTGTTCCAGGCCCTGGGTGTCGTGCTGTTCATCCTCGGATCAGGATGGATGATAACGGATTTCTTTGGACTATTCCCTTTCGGACCGGTAATCGCCTTTTTATATACCCTGTTATTCGGACTGGTGGTGATCAACGCCATCAACATGCTGGATGGTATCGACGGACTGGCGGGGATGCTGGGCATCGCTGTTTTCATCCTGGCGGGTTTATTCTGCTATGCGGCCGGTATTTTATGGTGTGGGGTCCTTTCCTTCAGTACCGCCGGATTGATACTGGCTTTCTTACGGTATAATTTCTCAAACCGGTACAAGATGCTCATGGGTGATACGGGATCCCTCTGGATCGGTTTCCTGATGGCGTGCCTGCTGATCTACGGGCAGCAACCGGAGCTTATGGCGGCCGGCCACCGGGTGGCTGCTTCCGGTTTATGGAACGAATATGTCCTGATAGCCCTCTTGTCCGTTCCTTTATTTGATTTTTTCAGGGTTTTTTTTATCAGGCTCTACCGGGGACATTCTCCATTCCAGGCCGACAGGAGGCATATCCATCATATTTTTGTTGACTGTTTTGAACTATCCCATGTCAAAGCCAGCAGCCTCGTTGTGATGATCAACCTCTTGTTTTTCCTGATCGCCCTGCTCTTCGCTCCTTATTCTAATGGACTTCAGTACCTGATCACCTACCTGCTCTTCTTTTCCGTCTATTGTACGGGCCTCTATGCCCTTCCCCGGCGGCAACCGTGTGGGAGCGGGCATACCGGGAATTAATAATTATTAATTATTAATTATTAATTAAAAAAAAGTCTCCCGACTTCCCTCCTCTGGCGCAAGTCTTCGCGCTGGATTGAGGGCAAGCAGGACTTGTGCCAACACTCGCGCCAAAGAAGGCTCACTTCTGGGTGATTCGCGACTTGCGATTCAGGAGATAACTACGGAAGTTGGATCTCTGGGTACTCTGTGAATCCCTCTGTGCGACTCTGTGGTTAAACCCTGCAAGGGTTTTCGATTTAGGAGATAGCCACAACGGTCAAGGAAGTTGGATCTCTGGGTACTCTGTGAATCCCTCTGAGCGACTTTGTGGTTAAACCCTGCAAGGATTTTAGATTTGCGATTTAAGAAATAACCACAGAGGGCACGGAGGAAAGCACAGAGGAAACGGGCAGGAACAGTGTGGGTGTGAGCATACCGTGTGATTTTAGGTGTTAGCTGTAAGCTGTTAGGTCTCTGGGTACTCTGTGAATCCCTCTGAGCGACTCTGTGGTTAAACCCTGCAAGGATTCGCGATTTTCGATTCGCGATTTTCGATTTTCGTTGTAGGAGATAGCCACAGCGGTCAAGGAAGTTGGATCTCTGGGTACTCTGTGAATCCCTCTGAGCGACTCTGTGGTTAAACCCTGCAAGGATTCGCGATTTCGGAGATAGCCACAGCGGTCAAGGAAGTTGGATCTCTGGGCGGAAGCTGTGTGGGTGTGAGCATACCGGGAAATATTAATTATTAATTATTAATTACTAATTATTAATTAAAAAAAGGTCAAGGCTATCCATCCACATCCGCACCACCTTCCATTCCCGCTTCCGACCTCATTCCTCCATCCTCCATCCTCCATCCTCATTCCTCCATCCACCATCCTCCATCCACCATCCATCTGACCGCTCCCTACACACAACCCAATTAGCGGTCGGATGGAATGTCTTCCCGCTTCTCCTACCGCCGTCTCTTCCTTCTGATATTTCCGCGATAGAACATGGACCTGAAGGAATCCCGCAACGGACTCAGGTAATACTCCCCACGGAGCAGGATCAGCATATAGGCATCTCTACGGCCCGGATTACCCCTTACATCCCGGGGTTCCAGGGCAAAAGGAACGGAGGCGCCTGCTTCGGCGCTGCGGTCGGAAAGGGCGCGGGCGAGGGGATCCTCAAAAGAGGCGGGATCGGGATAGACCCCGCTGCTGACATCATCGAGGTAGTCGGTTAATGTATAGCGCAAGCCCCCTTCCAAAGTAATATTGATAAAGGCGTTCAGTTTATATTTCAGGCCGATGCCCAGGGGGAAGGACATCGTAACCGGACTGTAAGAAACGCCTTCGGTCTGCAGGGGGCGCAGGGCATATTTATCTCCCTGGTAGCGGGTTTTGGGCTGGTAGTAGAGCAGGCCGATGCCGGCGAAAAGGTAGGGGTTGAACATTTTCCGCTGGTAGAAACGAGCCGGATCATCGAAGAGGTTGAATTGCAGGGTAGCGGCTAATTCAAAATTATCAGAGAAGAAAGACAAGCCGCGGAGGGCCTTGATCTCAGAATCCTCATCCTGGGCGGCCAGCCGGAACCAGGTCACATCCGCTGCGACATACAGCCGGTCGTAGACCGGGTACCTTGCGCCGGCGGTGAAATTGCCGTTGATGGTAAAATACCAGTCATCCACCAGGTCGCCGAAATAATGAGCGGTACCCGTGCCCGCCGTTAATACGAGTGTTCTATTCTGCCGCTGGTTATAAAAACTCTGTCCCTCAGCAAATGAAATGCTGAACAGGAGCATAAAGACGACACTTATACCGGTAATGATACGCTTCATCATGATCGCTAAACTCCCCTAAATTTATAAATAAAATTAAATCTATCGAAATGTCATGCTTTATTTTTCTGTTTATTTTACCACAGCATAACCAAAACTATATCCTTTCAGCCCCATCCACCATCCACCATCCTCCATCCACCATCCTCAATCCTCCATCCTCCATCCTCA
>CAZYDB010000308.1:4699-5629 GCA_964645995.1 uncultured Roseivirgaceae bacterium | reverse complement strand
TCCCCTTCCGGCGTCAGGGTCTCTGCAAGGGTTGGCGGCGAAAATCCATGGCTGATATTCAGATAGGCATTGATCTTTTTGTAAACCGGCTGCGTAATGCCGAGTCGGGGCGAGAAAGTAGTTCCAAAGCTGTAGGTGCCACTATTGTCCTCCCTATCGAGCGAGTAAATGTCCTCATAATTATAGTCTGTATAATTTGTATTTATTCCAAGTGTGACGAATGTCCGGGTGGGAAAGGTGAGGTCGGTTTTGAGAAAGACATTCAGGTTCCCGCGTTGTTCACGGTTATCTGTCAATAACTGCCCATCCTGTAGTTCCACAATTTCATACGTCTGCCAGTCATAATAGTCCTTCAGGTATTCCATACCGGCCATCAGGTCTATTTTCAATTTTTTCCATGATCTCCGGTAATGAAAAGAGCTTCTTCCACCGATTGCATTTGTTTTCTCATGAAGGTTATTAAAAGGCCTTCTTTCATAGGCATTCCTGTGATTCCAGAAAAGGCCGGCATATATTTCAGCCCTTTCGTTAAACAGATGCTTTACGCCTACCCCGCCCAGTATTTTCCGGTAATCTTCAAAACCTTCCGCTTCCTTCCAGTTAGCGGCTGCGGCCTCCGGGTTAGTATCATAAGTGGTCTTGTTAACTGAGGAGGGTATGAAGGCCATCAGGTCAATATAATTAGCAATGAGATCCACGCTTGTTTTTTTACTTACATAGGATTTGTAGGTGATACCGGCGGAAAGCCTGTCAAATTCATTGTTTTCCCGCCAGCCATCGCTATGGATTTTGTTAATATTCACATTCACCCTATGCTTTCTCATACCATAATCAAAACTCAGGGCATTTTTAAGGTATCCGAATGAACCACCGGTGATCTGGTATTGAACTTGTTTCTGCTGACTGGTAGGAACCTTGGACCTGATCAGT
>CAZYDB010000308.1:0-4689 GCA_964645995.1 uncultured Roseivirgaceae bacterium | reverse complement strand
CCCGTAAAGGCTTGATGAAGGCCCTTTGATGATCTCTATCCTTTCAACGAGGTTAGGATCGATATCCTCAATCGTGGTTTCACCATCTCCAGTCGTGAGTGGAATGTCTTCATAATAGGCCCTGATCTTGGTAGTAGCAAAAAGTGATCTTGAGCCGATACCCCGGATAGTCAACCGGCTGGTGTTATAAGTACCCGAATGCATAAAAATGCCCGGCACCCTGTTTAATGCAGGAACTAAATAAACGTCGTTATCCAGTTTTAGCTCTTTTTTAGAAACAATGGATATGCTGGCAGGGGTTTCCATGATGCTTTGATTGCTCTCAAAGGCGGTTACTTTTACCTCACCAAGCATGTAATTGGATACATTCATTTCAATGATCAGCTCTTCAATACTTTCCTCCAGAACCATTGTCTCAGGCTCGTAGCCTACGTAGGTGATCCTGATTGTTGAAGGCAATTCAATATCCTTCAATTCAAAAAATCCCTTTTGATCAGTAACCGTAAACTTCTCAAGACCATACGTTATAGTGCCACCGGGTAAAGGCATCTGGTTTCCCGCATCCAGGATATAACCTTTAACCTGGGCATGAGTAAGTTGTATGAATAAAATGAAAATAAACGTTAAGGTTGGAGTGATCAAATATATTTTTTCTTTTCCCTTCATTAAAAATTCCCGCTTCAATTAATTAACCTGTTAATTTTTATTAAATTCCCCAATGAATTACCGTTCAAAATTACACAATTTTTAAACCCGGATAAGAAAAAGGTTTGTCTTCAGAAAAATGGATATTAACCGCCGAAAATTTATAAAAAATGCCGCTTTAGTTTCTTATGGATTGATGAATTTACCATTTTTATCAAAGGGAGTGTCGCAAAAAAAGATTACTTTGCTGGGGGATTCAATTCGCTTAGGCTATCAATGGAATGCCTCACTTTACCTTGAAAAGCAGGCGGAAGTATGGGGGCCGGATGAGAACACGTATCATACCGTTCAACTACTTCTCAATGCCCATCAATGGATAAGGGATAAACCCGTTGATATCATTCATGTCAATGCCGGCCTCCATGATATTAAATGCATACCCTTTGGTAGCAGGAATAACCTGATTCCGGTAGAACAATATGCTGATAACGTTGAGCGATTGGTCAAATACATACACCGGGTTCATCCGGCTGTAATTATAATCTGGGCCACTATTACGCCGGTACTCGATGAAAGGGCCAATCAAACCCATGAAGAACAGCGTGATTTTTCGCGTTATAACGAAGATGTGATACGATACAACCGGGCAGCTTCGCTGACTGTTCAGCGTATGGGTATTCCGGTCAATGATCTTTATGACTATGTAATGAGCGGTGAACCTGAGAGGATCATGCTCGATGACGGGATTCATTTCACGGATACGGGGTACCAGTATCTCGGTGAGCAGGTGGCGAATGCTGTCAAGGTCTTTTTATAAATTCATACCTTTTTAGAACAGGATTTTATATATTGGTATGATATTCCATGTTTTTTACATCACCAATAAATTATTTAATTTTCCATGAGCAGTATAGATGAAATTATTATCAATCTTTCGGGAAACCGGTTAAGGGGAGACCTTCCTAAAATTGGCATTCGACCAGCTATAGATGGCCGGCTGGGGGGCGTTCGGGAGTCACTCGAAACACAGACGATGCGTATGGCTGATTCAGTTGCTGATTTTCTAACAAAAAACCTGAAACATTCCGATGGAAGCCCGGTGGAGGTTGTTATTGCGGATACGACTATTGGCAGGGTAGCAGAATCAGCGATGACTGCCGAAAAATTCAGAAAAGAAGGTGTTGGCGTTTCTCTGACTGTTACGCCGGCATGGTGTTATGGTGCTGAAACCATGGATATGGACCCGTATATACCCAAGGCGATCTGGGGGTTCAATGGAACCGAACGGCCAGGTGCGGTTTATCTGGCCGCTACATTGGCTGGTTATAACCAGAAAGGATTACCGGCTTTCAGTATATATGGCAGTGAAGTACAGGATAGCGATGATACCAGCATCCCTGAGGATGTTAAGAAAAAACTACTCTCTTTTACTAAAGCCGGTTTGTCGGTTTCGACGATGCGGGGTAAAAGTTACCTGGCCATGGGAGGTGTTTCAATGGGTATCGCAGGCTCCATGGTCGATCAGGATTTTTTTCAGGATTTCCTGGGTATGCGCACTGAGACGATTGATATGTCGGAGTTTATACGTCGGATAGAAAAAGAGATCTATGATCCTGAGGAATATATAAAAGCGATAGATTGGGTGAAGGAAAACTGTATTGAAGGGAAGGACTTCAATCCGGAAAATAGGCAGAAAACAAGACAGAAGAAGGATGCGGATTGGGAGTTCGTCGTAAAAATGACACTGATCGCAAGAGACCTTATGATTGGCAACCCAAAACTGAGAGAAATGGGATTTGGAGAGGAAGCACTGGGACATAATGCCCTGGCATCCGGATTTCAGGGGCAGCGTCAGTGGACTGATCATTACCCGAATGGTGATTTTATGGAGGCAATACTGAATAGTTCGTTCGACTGGAACGGCATCCGGCAGCCTTTTATGGTGGCTACTGAAAATGATTCGCTTAATGGGGCTACGATGTTGTTGGGACATCTTTTAACTGACAGCGCACAGGTGTTTTGCGATGTAAGAACCTTCTGGAGCCCCGATTCAGTGAAACGGGTGACCAATCATAAATTATCCGGCCATGCTGAAAAAGGCATCATTCATCTGATCAATTCGGGGTCTGCTTCCCTTGATGGTACCGGACAACAGACAATTGATGGTCATCCGGTCATGAAACCGTTCTGGGAGATTATGCCCGAAGAAGTAAAAGCCAGCTTGGATAGTACGAGATGGTGTCCGGCCATGGCTGAATATTTTCGGGGTGGCGGCTTTTCTTCCCAATTCGTTACCAGAGGGAATATGCCGGTAACAATGGCAAGGATAAATTTAATTAAAGGCCTTGGACCTGTTATCCAGCTTGCAGAAGGGTTTACAGTTGACTTACCCCGGGAGGTGCATGAGCAGTTGGACCTCAGGACAAACCCTTCATGGCCTACTACATGGTTTGCTCCACGGCTGACCGGCAAGGGCCCTTTCAGTGATGTATATTCAGTGATGGCCAACTGGGGCGCTAATCATTGTGCCTTTGGCTATGGACATTATGGTGCTGAACTGATCACCCTTGCTTCAATGTTGAGGATTCCGGTCATTATGCATAATATTCCGGAAGAAAAAATTTTCAGACCGAGTGCATGGAGTGCTTTTGGAATGGACCGGGAAGGATCCGATTTCAGGGCTTGTAGAAATTACGGTCCTTTATATAATTGATGTTAATATATTAAAGAAGGCATAATGCAGAGATCATTTTTAATGCTCACAATAACATTATTCTTAGGCTGTTCAACAATCGATAATAAAAGAGAAATGGGAAAGACGTTTAATGATGATGTTGCTTTTTTGAGAAAACATACTGAGGTAATTCTTCTTAGCACCGATGATGAAGCCGGACAAATTGTCATTGTTCCTGAATACCAGGGACGGGTTATGACGAGTACTCTTAATGGTGGCCAGGGCATAGGGTTTGGTTGGATTAACTATGAGAAGATCCCTGCAGGACAAACGGATGAAAGGTTCAATGCCTTTGGTGGAGAAGACAGATTCTGGCTGGGACCCGAAGGGGGGCAGTTCTCCCTGTTCCATAAAAGCGGGGGTGAGTTCTCTCTTGATAATTGGTATGTACCCAAACAAATTGATGCGCAGCCTTTTAAGTTAATTGACCAGCATAACACTTCTGTAACAATGGAAGCTGATTTCAATATTACCAATTACTCAGGAAATGATTTCAATGTACGGATTTTACGTACAGTCAGGTTGCTCTCTGACTCCGATATCAAGCATAATCTTGCGCTAAATGACCTTGATGGCCTGGAGAAAGTTGGTTTCGAAAGTGAAAACCACTTGTTTAATGCAGGGGATTCAGTTTGGAATAAATCAGATGGATTGCTTTCTATTTGGATTTTAGGTATGTATAATCCGGGCGATGATGTCGTGATTATAATTCCTTATTACCAGGGTGGTACTGGTTCACTGGGAGAAGTTGTTAATGATGCTTATTTTGGAGAGATTCCACCGGACAGGATCCGGACAGGTGGAGGTGCCGTTTTTTTTAAAGGCGATGGGAAATACAGGAGTAAGATTGGAATGAGCTGGATGCGTGCCTGGGATGTATTAGGCAGTTATGACCCCGATCGAAATGTTTTGACTATTGTCAAATACAATAAGCCGGAGGAAAAGAAAGATTATGTGAAATCAATGTGGGAAATAATGGAAGATCCTTATCAGGGAGATGTGGTAAATTCATATAACGATGGTCCTCCTGAACCGGGAGCTGAACCAATGGGGCCATTTTATGAATTGGAGACTTCATCACCGGTAAACGAGTTGGCGCCAGGCGAAAAAATTACTCATATTCACCAGACTTATCATATCAAAGGAGATGAAGAGAAGATTAATCAAATTACGGAAACTCTTTTTAATGTTAAATTACATCAGATAAAGGATGCTTTTAGTAATTGAATAATTTTTAAGACATACATTTCAAATCTTTAACCTGAAAAATTCACGAATTTTTCACCCCATCAGGGTTAACCTGGCGAAGT
>CAZYDB010000307.1:3533-5642 GCA_964645995.1 uncultured Roseivirgaceae bacterium | reverse complement strand
CTATCAGCAGAGAAGAGCTGAAAAAATGGGTTGATTTCGCCGCAGAAAACAAGGCTGCTTGATTTTGCCGATCTGATCGCCCTGAATAAATTTGATAAATCCGGCGCTGCAGATGCCCTGAGGGATATTATCAAGCAATATAAAAGGAATCACCTGCTCTGGGATTTACAGGATGAAGAGGTGCCGGTAATCGGAACAATCGCTTCAAAATTTCATGATGGGGGCATGAATACGCTCTATAATAAATTAATGCAAATTATCAACGAAAGATCGGCCACCAGGTTTGCCGGAAACTACCGGTTTACCAACCAGGCATCTACAAAACATCATATCATCCCGCCCTCCAGAACCAGATATCTTTCAGAGGTAGCCGCTATCATCAGGGAATATAATGCATGGGTCCAAAGCCAGAAAGAAATTGCCCGTCAATTATATGCATTGACCCGAACAATAGATCTGCTGAAAAATAGTGAAGGATTTTCGCCCGTGTCAATGGATCAATTAAACGCGATGCGGAAAGAATATGAGCATAAGCTGGATAAGGCTAACCGCGAAAAGGTCAATTCCTGGAAAAAACTAAAGCAGCAATATCAGCAAAAGACATTTACCTATGAAGTAAGAGGCCGGAAAGTTAAAACAGACATTTGCCACGAAACACTTTCTCATCTGCAGCTATTCAAGATCTGCTTACCCCGTTATGAAGATTGGGGAGATATTCTCCAATGGCAGCTCCAGGAGAATGTACCCGGCCGGTTTCCTTACACTTCAGGTGTGTTTCCATTTAAAAGAAGTAATGAAGAACCCACACGCATGTTTGCAGGGGAAGGATCTCCCGAGCGTACAAACCGACGGTTTCATTACCTAAGCAGGGAACAACCTGCCAAACGATTATCCACCGCCTTTGACTCGGTGACACTGTATGGTGAAGATCCCGGCAGCCGGCCCGATATATATGGCAAGATCGGTAATTCCGGTGTCAGCATCTGCTCCCTGGATGGTGTTAAAAAACTATACTCCGGCTTTGACCTCACCGATCCTGCTACTTCCGTGTCGATGACAATCAATGGTCCGGCTTCTATGCTTACGGCATTCTTTATGAACGCCGCCATTGACCAGGAATGTGAAAAGTATATCCTCAAGCAAGGAATGGAACTGGAGGTCAGGAAAAAAATCGAGAATAAGTATAAAAAACTTAACTTGAAGATTCCAACCTATTATGGGGAAATTCCTGCCGGGCATAATGGTCTGGGTCTGATGCTTCTGGGAATTACCGGTGATGAGGTGCTTCCGGCAGAGATCTATGCAAAGATAAAAAAGGAAGCTATTGCTAAGGTAAGGGGTACTGTTCAGGCGGATATCCTGAAGGAGGACCAGGCACAGAATACATGCATCTTTTCCACAGAATTCGCCCTCAAGCTGATGGGTGACGTCCAGGAATATTTTGTCAGCAACAAGGTTCGTAATTTTTACTCTGTTTCCATATCAGGCTATCATATTGCTGAGGCAGGAGCAAATCCCGTCACCCAACTGGCTTTCACACTGGCTAATGGCTTTACCTTCCTCGAATACTACCTTTCCAGGGGAATGGATATTGACGAATTCGCCCCAAACTTTTCATTCTTTTTCTCCAATGGTATCGATGCGGAATATGCCGTGATCGGCAGAGTTGCGAGGCGCATCTGGGCCAAAGCCCTGAAGCTGAAATATGGCGCCAGCGAAAGATCGCAAAAACTGAAATATCATATCCAGACTTCCGGCCGCTCCTTACATGCCCAGGAAATAGATTTTAATGATATACGAACAACATTGCAGGCACTCTATGCCATTTATGATAATTGCAATTCCCTGCATACGAATGCTTTTGATGAAGCAATTACTACTCCCACCGAGCAATCGGTCCGCCGGGCCATGGCTATTCAGTTGATCATCAACCGTGAATTAGGGCTGGCTAAAAACGAAAATTCCTTACAGGGTTCGTTCATCATTGAAGAACTTACCGACCTCGTTGAAGAAGCTGTTTTATCAGAATTTGACAGGATCACGGAGAGAGGCGGTGTACTGGGTGCCATGGAAACCATGTACCAGCGCGGCAAGATCCAGGAGGAGAGC
>CAZYDB010000307.1:0-3523 GCA_964645995.1 uncultured Roseivirgaceae bacterium | reverse complement strand
GCCTGTATTATGAATCATTGAAACATGCCGGCACGTATCCCGTAATTGGCGTGAATACCTTCCTTTCCTCCGAAGGATCCCCAACGGTAATCCCCGGCGATGTAACGCGGGCATCCGGGAAGGAAAAAGAACGCCAGATCCACAACCTCAATCTTCTTAAAAAAGCAGAGAAAAATCAGTCGGCTGAGTATCTCGAAAAGCTCAAAAGTACAGCAGTCAGGCAGGGCAACACCTTCGAAGTATTGATGGATGCAGTAAAGTATTGCTCCCTTGGCCAGATCACCCATGCGCTTTTTGAGGTCGGCGGCCAGTATCGGCGAAATATGTGATCGTTATCCACACCCGCCCGTATCTCCCGACCATAGAAGATGGCCGTCCCACAATTTGTTTGCAGGCACGGGATCTGTTCGAATATCTGTATCTTTGTAAAGTATGACAGGCTCAGACAAGAAAATGGCAAAACTCCCATTAGGTTTTAAGGAAATCTCTGAAGCGATGCAGCAGTTTGAATTTCCGGAAGTGGATCATGTGATCGGGATTGCTACCGGTGGCATTTATCCTGCAGTGATGATCGCACACCAGTTGAATGTGGATTTTAGTTTTATCCATATTAATTTCAGGGATCCTTCCAACACGCCGAGATATGAAGAACCTAAAGTATTATTCAACCCGAGTAAAGACCTCTTAAAAAGTAAAAAGATACTCCTTGTTGATGAAGTGTCGGTATCGGGTAAAACACTCAATAAGGCTCTTGAGGTCCTCAAGGGATATAATATTAAAACTTTCGTCCTGAAGGGCAAGGGTGATTATGTGCTATTCAGGGATATCTCTTCATGCGTGATCTGGCCGTGGAAAGTTGATAGCTAAGCCGTTCCGTATAACCCGACAGGGACGGATTTAGCCTGCCAGCTTCCGTACATAATTCCTATTCCGGTACTTGCAGAGAGAACAAGCCTGACATGGTAATCTTACTTCCAGGGTAATAGTTTCAAAACATTGCCGTCTATAAGTATAAAACAGATCTTTTTAAGCCGGGAGATTCACGGAAAAGTCCCCTTGATAAAGAAAAGTCCGGTTAACAAGTTTTATTGAAGAGCTTTTCCCCCAAATAAAATCAAACCTTTTTTTAAAACCTGCCTGTCTGAGGTTCGGGGGGATAATTCGTATAAAACCCACGAACTCCCGTAAAGGGATAAATATCAGTATTTTGTTTTTACCGACCTGTGTTAGTTTACGTGATTACAATTCTCTGATCCAGACATTGCGGTAACTTACCGGATTGCCATGATCCTGAAGGCGCAGCGGTAATTTCCCGTGCTGTTTATATTCCGGCAGACCGATATAGGGTGTGTTGCCTTTCAACATCACATGATTCTGAACAATCACTCCGTTATGGATAACGGTAATATAGGCCGGTCTTGCCAGATCGCCATCATCAAAAAAGATTGGTGCTTGATAGATGATATCATAGGTCTGCCAGGCACCGGGCGGACGGCAGGCATTCACAAGCGGCATAGATTGTTTGTAAAGGCTGGCGGCCTGTCCGTTGGAATACGTACGGTTATTGTAGGAATCAAGAACCTGTACTTCATAAGTACTTTGAAGAAAAACACCACTGTTACCCCTTCCCTGACTTTTACCGGCTACTTCTGTTGGCGTACGCCATTCGATATGCAACTGACAATCACCAAAGGATTGTTTTGTCCGGATATCACCCGCTCCTTTTACGACGGTAAAGGCCCCATCCTCAACCTTCCATTTGGCCTCTCCTTCCCGGACCGATTCCCATTGGGAGAGATCCCTGCCATCAAAGAGAACAATGGCATCGGAAGGGGCGGAAGTTCCTTCCCCGGGGGTGACAACTACTGGTTCCGGTTCCCAGATCTCGGTATCTTCCGGTTTCATTTCCTGTGCAACAACTATATTAAGGGTTAAAAAACAAATGAGAATTACTAAAAAATCTTTCATGGTACCGATGATTTATTTATTCAGTGAATTAGCTTTTAATGAGACTAAAAATACAATATTTGTATTACTATTCTTTATATTTAAGAAATTTTATGAAGTGCGATGCTGGTTTACCTTTTTATCGGGGCGTTGATAGTTTTTCTTGCTGCTTATAAAGTTTACGGCACCTTCCTGGATAAAACATTTGATGTAACATGTGATAACCCCACACCCAGTCATACTGAATATGACGGAGTTGACCGTGTTCCGGCCAAAGCACCAGTGTTACTGGGTCATCATTTCAGTTCTATTGCCGGAGCTGGGCCCGTAGTCGGTCCCATCATAGCGGCAATCGCCTTCGGATGGCTGCCGGCCCTGCTTTGGATTGTAATAGGCTCCGTTTTTGTCGGAGGTGTGCACGACTATTCATCACTCATGGCCTCCATCAGACATAAAGCTAAGTCAGTGGCTGAAATTGCCAGGATACATATGTCACCCCTGTCCTATAAAATGTTCCTGGTCTTCATATGGCTGGCTTTAGTCTATATTCTTATTGTTTTCGTTGATCTGACCTCAGCCGGTTTTACTACCAGTCCTGAAGTTGGTACATCATCCATTTTTTTTATATTCCTGGCGGTCATTTTCGGGATAACCATTAACCGGTCGCTTCTTAATTTCAGAACCGCATCCTTCATTTTTGTTCCCCTGGTATTTGCCGGCATTTACTTTGGCCATCTCCTGCCTCTTCAAAACGACTATCTGCCGGCCATTATGGGAGAGACCAAGCGAACATGGAATGTGATACTCCTGGGTTATTGTTTTATTGCCAGCATTACACCGGTATGGATCCTGTTACAACCCAGGGATTACCTGTCCTCTTTTCTGCTTTATGCCTCTCTCATCGGTGCTTTTATCGGGATAGTGTTTGGGGGATTCGAATTAAAGTACCCAATGTTCACGCACTGGGCTGATATTGACAGAGGAACTTTATTCCCGATCCTTTTTATCACGATCGCCTGCGGTGCCTGTTCCGGTTTTCATTCAATCGTTGCTTCCGGCACTACTTCAAAACAACTGGACAACGAATGTGATGCCAGGCCCATAGGCTATGGAGCGATGCTGATCGAAGGACTGGTGGCCGTCATCTACCTTTTTGCTGACCACTCTCGATACTTCGACGCGTTTAGGCCGGTATATCTTTGAAGAATTCTTCAGCCTGAATGGGAAGAATGCCAGGATAATCGCAACAGCCGCAACGCTAACCATCCCTTTAATATTCAATTTTATGATATTAAGAGATCCTTCCGGAACTATTATTCCAGCCTGGCAGGCTATTTGGCCTGTTTTTGGTGCTACCAATCAACTGCTTGCCGGACTGGCCCTGCTGGTTGTCTTTGTGTGGCTCAAAAAGAAAGGAAAAAATACGATCTTTATTGCTATCCCCATGCTTTTTATGCTCGTTATGACAATCTGGGCCCTGTTTCAGTTACTATATCAAAGCGGGTTTACGGTTATTGGTTCCGTCTCCCTTTTCCTGCTGGTATTGGCTGTCATCCTGATCATCGAATCGGCCCGG
>CAZYDB010000306.1:0-5703 GCA_964645995.1 uncultured Roseivirgaceae bacterium | reverse complement strand
TCTCCGCTTTTATTAGCGGTGAGTATCTGCATATCCGATCCATCCAGGCGGATACGATACAGATGGTTTTCAAGAGGCGATTCTTTTTTCGCGGCAAAATACAGCCAGTTATTTAATTCATCAACAAACACAATGGATCTTCTTACCCAGGAAACATTTGTTCCTGTAGAGCTGGTTGACCAATCCCCCATGGTGATGGGGTTGGCCAGGTTGCCTTCATAATCATAGAGGTATAAGTGAGCAAAACCGGTTCTTTCCGAAGGCCAGATAAACTGTTTTTTAGTTTCAAGGAATATAAGGTCATCATGGATATTGACCCAGCCTTTATCAGTCTCCTTTAAAATATGCCTTGCCATGCCGGTTTGCCTGTCGACAAATAACAGGTCTAGTTCCTGCTGATCGCGGCTCATGGTTTGAATGGCGATCTGTTCTCCCCCGGGAAGCCAATCAGCCCTGATGAAGTATTCAAAGGAATGCTTCCGGAAGTCCACCCAATTCGTAAATTGTTTTTTTAAATCATAAATACCCACCTGTACCTCCGGATTAAGAGAGCCTGCTTTCGGGTATCGCTGAATAGAACTGCCGGGGACAGCAGGTAAAAAGTGTTGTAGGACTATTTTGTCAACCATGGTCTCATCAGTCCGTAGAAAAACAAGACCATCTGATTGTTCTGACCACCAAAAAGCATGATCTTCCCTGCCGAATATTTCTTCCCAGTAAACCCATGAGAGGGTTGCGTTAAGAATACTCTCAGACCCATCCTTAGTGATCCTGATGGTTCGTTCCTTTTGTATGTCATAGTAGTATAAATCATGGTTCATTGACCAGGCAATCTTATTGCCATCGGGAGAAAATACAGATGATATTTTTTCCCATTCATTATTTGTGATCCTTACAAGGTCATGATGCCTGAATTCCAGCAGGAATAAGTCATCATGTATTATAAAAGCAGCTTTTTCACCCTGCTTATCAATAGTGACTGGCAGGGGAAGATCGACCGGCGATAGTTCAATATTTTGGTCTGAGAGTTTCTTTAAAACGATTTCCGGATCGAATAATGGTTGGTATTTACCTGATGAGGGATCAAAAATGTTGATTTCCTGGTTGAAATAGTATTTTATTTCATCCATTAAAATCAACTTCCCTTCCACTGTCCACTGCGTTTCAGGAAGGTTTGATAGCTGATAGGCTTCCAGACCAAGCATCCATTTAATATCAATAGCCGCCTGGGGGAAAGCAGGGGTTAGGAATAACAGGAAAGCCTGGCAAGTCAGGACGCTTAAAATGGCAGGTACTTTTTTCATTAATAAAAATTAATTGGCAAAAACAGTCAGGCGCTGATACGGCTGTCAATAAGAAAATAACTGATCAGAAAAGTGATCAAAATCATTCCAGTTAATACAATTTGTGGTAGCACCATAAAAGTAATGAATATGACCAGTTCAATGCCCCATAACAGTATATTCAATAATAATATTTTACGATAAATAGGTAAATGTTTTTTTAAATAGGTTAAAAGGCTCATGTTAAAAAAACCAAAAAACAAGGTCGTGGTAGCAAATATCAGAGAATAGCCGCTAATAAGATCATTATAGGTCCGGTATATTCCCATCATATTCAATTCATAATTATGAAGCATATCATATATTTGCTTTTCCATACCAGTTTCCGCAGCAGGTTTGCCCAGAAAATAGCCTATCAGGTGCAGCACTGCCATCAGAAAAATAAGAATATTGCTCAAAAGGAATAGGGTGAATGATCGCATGTCGAAAAATACGGAGATCAATTAAAAAATAAAACAGAGTTTGATAAATATTGATCGATTGATCAGATGATGCCCAGGACCAGGCCAAGACCGATCAGGACCAGAAAGGTTCCGACAATGTACCGGATCGATTCATAGGTAATCTTTTTCAGGAGGAGTCTGCCGGCAATTGCCCCGGCAAATGCTGAACCCGCTGCTGTAGCAAGTAATGGAATCTGATCCAATATATTCGATGAAATATAACTTGATGAATAGATGCTCATTCTAACAAGGTCAACGATCATCGAAATTGCTATCCCTGTTGCAATAAAAGCCTCCTTGGTCAGGCCTGTATTGATCAGAAAGGCACTGCGCATGGCACCCTGGTGGCCGGATAATCCACCAAAGAAACCACTGATCAGGCCACCCAGCCATAGTTTGTCTTTTTTAAAAGTAATATGGCTGAGGGAAGGGATCAGTTCAAAAAGAGAAAAAAATATCATAATAATGCCTATAACCGCTTTGACAGGTTCTATAGACAATTCAAGACTCATAATATTGAATTGCAGAGTATTATGCCATTCTGCCAGCCTTACCAGTAACCATGCGCCGCCAAAAGCGGCCGGGATTGCAGCAATACCAAATTTTAGCAACACTTCTTTATTTGTGCTTCCTCCGATCAGTGAAAATTTGAAGACATTGTTAAGAAAATGAACTACCGCCGTCAGGGCAACAGCCATTTCAACGGGGAAGAATATCGCGAAAACAGGCATCAGCATGGTCCCAAGGCCGAATCCTGAAAAAAACGTCAGTAATGATGCAACCAACGCGGTGCCACCGATAAGCAAAAAGTCAACCGTCATATTTTAAATTCCGGCAACGTATTTGTATTTTTTATATACCGGAGCTGATTTGCAACTGGGGGATAAGATCTTATTGAAATCCTCAGTATAGTGAGCATTTTTATGTTTCATTTCAGCGCCTTCGCTCTCAAAGATCATTAGGTGGCAGAATTTAAATTCATTTTCTTCATCCTGTAATGATACAATTACTTTTGTTCCCGGTTCCGAGACATGAACGGCCTGGACAAATTTTTGAATCGCTTCCCTCACCTCCTTGAGTTTACTTTTCTTGACAACAAATTCCGATATTCTGGCTATCATATTTTTATATTTTTAATTGATAGAGATAGAGAAAACCTGGTTTAACAATTAAAATGATGATTTAAATTTAATTTCCCTGACCTCACTTTAAGTTACAATTTTTTTCTTTAAAAAATTTGATTTTATTAATATTAATAAATTTTAAAAAATTAAGCAGGTGTAGAGTGTTCCACGCCCCCGTTTTTATACGTAAATAGAACTTTAAAAAGAAAGTCTTTTCATAAATTGTAAGTATGAATCAGAAGATCATTGCATTATTAACGGATTTTGGCTTAAGTGATCATTTTGTCGGGACGATGAAGGGGGTGATCCTTACGGTAGATCCTGCAATACGTATCTTTGATATCAGCCATAATATACAGCCCCAGAATATCCTGGAAGCGGCCTATACTTTAGCTGATTCTCTTCCGTACTGGCCCGGGAAAACTGTAATAGCCGCTGTTGTTGACCCGGGAGTTGGCACCGGGCGTCGGTCGGTTTTGGTCGTTACCAGGATGGGTCATAAAATAGTATGTCCGGATAATGGTCTTTTGTCTCTGGTAATTGAAAACCCGGGGATCAGCGAAGTGTTTGTGATGGATGAGGGCAGGTTTCGTTTACCTGGGTCTGAGTCGTTTCATACGTTCCATGGCCGCGATATTTATGCCTATAATGCAGCCAGGCTGGTCTCAGGAGACCTTGATACCGCTACCCTTGAAGAAGTTCCAATCAATTCCCTGAACGTACTTCCTGCGCATAAAGCCGCATTTGCCGGGGATACGCGGATTACAGGGAATATAGTTAAAATCGAAAAACCTTTCGGAAATTTAGTCAGTAATATTCCTGTCGGCTTTCTTAACGATAAGAATATTCGCTATGGCGACAAGATCCATTATATTATCTATGATAATCATGAGAAACGGCTGGAAGGCAGTCTGTCCCTATTAAGGACTTTCGGGGAAGCGGAAGATTTCAGCGCGCTGGTTTATGTCGACTCTTCAGGACGGCTGGGTTTTTCAATTAATAAAGGAGATTTTAGTGATTATTTTCAAATCGGTGCCGGCCTGAACTGGAAAGTTGAAATCAGAAAAAACTGAAGCGGATTCCCAGGTTAAGCATCAGCATATCCGTTTCTGATTGCCTGGGGTCATAGATAAATTCTCCATTTACCGGATCACGTGTTATGTCCTTCATCAGAAGATAACTAACATTGCCTCCCTCAAGGTATTTAATGATGAGTTCAAGTTCAACATACCGGCTAATGAAATAGTTGGTACCCACGGAAAAACCGTATCCCCAGGTCCAGTCAACATATTCCGTTTCTCTTACGGTTTCCTGGTTTGCGTCCTCATCGAAAGCGACCTGCCAGGGAACATGCGGTGTATCGTAGCTATAGGTTGAAACGGTTGTAAAAGCACGGGGACCGGCAAAAGCCTCGAAGAGAGGCACTATGCGGAACTTATCCAGAGGCATCAGTTTTACTGCCAAATAGGGGAAATATATATTGAATTTGCGGAAGGTTTCCATTTCCCGTAATTGTCCACCAATGTCAACCTCCTGAAGATATTTAAGTATCCCATAATTGAGGTATGAAAAACCGGGTCCGAAGGATAATTTATTGAACTTTTTTGGATGGTAAAAGATGTCACCCAGAAATCCCCAGGCAAGCATCTGCTCTGATTGATGATAAAATTCATTTAATGGAGCCGAAAAGGTGCCGCCGAATCCGAATGAGAGGTATTGGTGCTTGTTTTCATGGTGTTGTGCAAATACGGAAGTTACAAAAAAAGTGGTTACCAATATCCCTAATAAACATAGAATGATCTTCAGGTCAAAATATTTTCTATGAGCAGGTGAAGTATACATTAATCTGACAATGGTCTATCCGGCAATAATGCAAAAAGAATGCCATTTAATAATCATAGATTGCGATTCACCGGCCCCTAAGGTCGCGGGTACGCAAGCCGTCATTTTCCACGTGTTGCTGAAGTTCTGGCGCCTGGCTTGCCGGAGCGGATGCACAGAAGGCAGGAAGGCATCAGGTTTTGGCTGCCTGGCAGGAAAGATTTCTGAATATTCCATGTTGAATTTCCCGGCTGAATAACCCAGATACAATCTGCCGGTCTTTTGGCATAATGGTTGATTACTTATATTTGCTAACAGGCCAATAAAGAAGTGACAAAGTAAATACTTAAACCAATCAAATATGAAACAGGGGATTTTTATTTTTCTGCTATTTCCTTCAATAGTATTTGCCCAGGAAGCTGATCGCCGGGCAATTTATAATGCCTCAATGGATTATCTTGAAGGCATGTATCAGGCCGATGCTGCAAGAATTAAGAAAAGTGTACATCCGGATGTGCTAAAGCAGGGGTTTTACTGGAAAGGTAAAACGCAATCTTTCAGTGATATTACACAGGTGAGCTATGAACAAATGATTCAGATAGCAAGGGATTGGAATCGTGATGGCTGGCTTCCGGCAGACGCCCCAAAAAAAATTGACATCCTGGATATTCAGGAAAAAATCGCCAATGTTAAAGTAACGGCCTACTGGGGAATTGATTATCTGCAATTAGTAAAATATAATGATTCCTGGGTCATTATCAATATTCTCTGGCAGAACTGGCCAAAATACCCGGCATCCGGCAATGATTAATAAAATCAATAATTTCAGCTGTAGGGGAAGGATTCGAACCTTCATGGAGTAGTTAGTCCCGGTGAAAAACCAGAATTTATCCTCTTAATCTCCACCCCCGAGACAGGAGGGCATGGCTGCCTGTTTCATCACCCTACAATAATATGACAAATATAAAATAA
>CAZYDB010000305.1:0-5719 GCA_964645995.1 uncultured Roseivirgaceae bacterium | reverse complement strand
AATGGCTGCACTGGTGGAAGAGAAATTTTACAAATGAAGGCCGCGGCACGCTTCATAATGCCGCCTTTTACGGCACCTCCCTGATCGGGTCTCCCGATTATAGCCGTTATGCAGCGGGGCAGGAACATCATGAGGTTATGCAACTCGATGCCGGCTTTGGAGCGCTCACGGCCGTATATGAGATGCTGCTCCAGCATAGAGAAGGTATTATCCATGTACTACCGGAAATCCCTTTTCAATGGAAAAATGTGAGCTTCAAAAATATCCTCACAGAAGGTGGCTTCCTGGTCTCAGCCGAAATAAAAAACGGGAAAAGAACGCAAGTGGTTATCAATTCACAATACGGAGGACCTGTAAGGATAGCTCACCGTCTGGGCGATAAATACCGCCTTGATGGAGAGGCAATGGATGGGCCTGTTATTGCAATTGATACAAAAGCGGGTCAGATATATACACTGACTCCTGACTGAGGCTCTTTTTTCAAACCCGGGAAAATAAAATAAACCATAATGTTCACGTGTGCATTAATTTTAAGTATATTTGTTATAGTCTGTAATTTCCAAATTATTTTCTATGGACCCACTAAACTTTAAGGATCTGAGAGGTAAAACATGTGTCATCACTGGTGGTGGAGGTATCATTGGAAGGGCAATGGCACTGGCTCTTGGATCGGTTGGAACAAAAATAGCTATTATTGATCTTTTTAAGGATGCTGCTGACAAAGTGGCCCATGATGTCGTCAAAAAATATAAAACGAATTGTATCGGCATCACAGCCAACGTCCTGGATAAAATGTCCCTATCCAAAGCCAAAGATGAGATCAATTCGGAATTAGGTCCCATCCATTTTCTAATCAACGGTGCCGGAGGCAATCATCCGACAGCCACTACCAGGGAAGAATTTATTGATCCTGAGAACCCTCACAACCTCGGCGACACCTTTTTCGGACTTAATATTGAAGGATTCCGGCATGTATTTGATCTCAATTTTATGGGCACGATGCTGCCCACTATGATCTTTGCAAGGGATATGATCGAAAACAAATACGGCGCAATCCTGAATATCTCTTCCATGAATTCTTATCGTCCTCTTACCAAGATCCCTGCCTATTCGGCAGCAAAAGCTTCTATCAATAATTTCACCGAATGGCTGGCCGTTCATTTTGCCAAAACGGGAGTAAGAGTAAATAGCATAGCACCGGGATTCTTTCTGACCAAACAGAATAAATTTTTACTAATTGATAAAAAAACAAATGACCTCACTGACCGGGGGCATAAAATTCTACAGAACACACCCATGGGCAAATTCGGAGAACCTGAAGATCTGCAGGGAACGGTCCTGTTTCTTCTTTCCGATCTGTCTGGTTTTGTCACCGGCGTGACCATCCCCGTCGACGGAGGATTTAACGCATATTCAGGTGTCTAGTGTATAACCCGCTTTTTAAAAACTATTCGATATGCCAAAAAATGTTATCGTCGCTCAATCCGGTGGTCCTTCACCGGTCATCAATAATTCACTGAGGGGAATCATTGATGCCTGTAAAAAATTTCCGGAGGTCTTCGGAACAGTCTATGGAGGATGGCATGGTATTGAAGGCGTGTTGAAGGAGGAGTTGTTGGACCTTACCTCCCAGGAGGAAGAAGAAATAGCTCTTTTAAGAACTACTCCTGCTGCCGGCAGTATCGGCACCTGCCGGTATAAACTCAAGGACCACCAGGAGCAGGACATGAAACGCATCATGGAAATCTTTAAAGCCCATGATATCGGCTATTTCTTTTATATCGGAGGAAATGACTCCCAGCATACAGCTTTCAGGGTCAGTGAACTAGCCCGTGATCACGGTCTTGAATTGATCGGTACCGGTGTGCCCAAGACCATTGACAATGATGTGGGTGACAGTGATTTTAAGCTTATTGATCATACGCCCGGTTATGGCAGTGTGGCACGGTACTGGTCACATATCATACAGAATGCCAATGAAGAGAACAAAGGATCATCGCCTGCCGATCCGGTGCTGGTAATACAGGCCATGGGAAGGAAAATAGGATTTATCCCAGCCGCGGCGAGGCTGGCTGATCCCGGCCGGGAATTGCCGCTGCAGATATACCTCGCTGAATCAAAGGTAACACTCGAACAACTGGCGGATAACGTAAATGACCAGTTGAAACGCGATGGCCGGTGTATCGTTGTCATCAGCGAAGGATTTGATGCAGGTGAAATCGGGGAGGCCAAGGACTCCTTCGGACATACTGAATTCGGCGCCAGCAAGATGTCTGTCTTCCAGACCGCCGTCAATTATCTTAACACGAAGGGATTGAAGGTTGCCGGCAAGGCACGTGGACAGGTGATGGGTACGGATCAGCGTGATACTATGATCTATGCCTCTACGGTTGACCTGGATGAGGCGTATAAAGTAGGTCAGAAAGCTGTCGAGATAGCCATGAAAGAAGGCAATGGGTGGATGGCCACCATCCTTAGGGAGCCAGGTTTTATCTATAATGTACGTTATGATAAGGTCCCCCTTGAAAAAGTGGCCCTTTCAGAAAGGACCTTCCCGGAAAAGTGGATGGCCCCCAACAGAGCGGACGTGACGGATGCGTTTGTGGATTATGCCAGGCCGCTGATCGGAGAAGACTGGGTTTCTGTTCCAATGATCAATGGCAGACAACGATTCACACAATTCAGGGCATTATTTGCCGGGAAAAAATTACCGGACTATCTACCGGAAGCTTATCAATTATAAATAAATTAATAATGACTAACGATCCACATCAACTACTGAAAGACCTGAAACCGGAAAAAACATTTTTTATTGGTATTGACTCGGACGGTTGTGCCTTCGACACCATGGAGATCAAACATAAAGAGTGTTTCTGTCCGAATACCATCATGTACTGGAACCTGCAGGTGGTCTCCAAATATGTACGGGAAGCCTGGGAGTTTGTTAATCTTTATTCCAAATCAAGAGGTGTGAACCGGTTTCTTGCCCTAATACAAGTCATCGAATTATTGTCTGAACGCAGGGAAGTGCTGGCAAGAAATGCAAAGATGCCTGATCTGTCGACCCTGATAGAATGGACCAGAAAAGAATCGAAGCTCGGTAATCCGGCACTGAAAAAATATGCAAAGGAAGTAAATGATCCGGTAATCGACCTGGCACTGAAATGGTCTGAGGCAATTAACAATACCGTCTCGGAAATGGTTCATGATATTCCTCCTTATCCCCTGATGAAAGAATCACTGGAGAAACTCAGTCAAAAAGCGGATGCTATGGTGGTCTCTTCTACCCCTGTAGAAGCCCTTGAACGCGAGTGGACGGAGAATGATATGGACCGGTACGTTAAGATCATTGCCGGCCAGGAGATGGGATCAAAAAAGGAACATCTGGCCCTTGGTGCTAAGGGTAAATATGATGATGATAAAATATTAATGATCGGCGATGCTCCCGGCGACATGAAAGCCGCCAGAAGTAATGGCGTGCTCTTTTACCCGATCAACCCAGGCCATGAAGAAGCGTCATGGGAACGTTTTTATCAGGAGGCGCTGGACAGATTCTTTAATGGCAACTATGCCGGAAGTTATGAGGAAGGCCTGATCACTGAATTTGAATCATACCTGCCTGATACCCCTCCATGGAAATAAAGGAATGGAAAGACAAAGGGTATAAGCCTATTTATCCTCTAAATCTGGTGCCGGCTCAGGAATCAGGTATCGGTACGGCAATGACATAATGAAGAAATTTAACCATAAGCCTTATGATGTATTATGAAAAAGGCGACAGCAAATCTTTTTTTACTCCTGATGAAGTAAAGCGTTTTATCCAGAAATCACTGGAAAAACTGGGTAACCGGAAGAAGGTGCTGGCAGTGCCGCCTGATTTTACCCGGTTCCATTCCTTTGCAGGGGATATCACATCCTATGCCTATGAGTATTACCGTGACCGCCTCACGGACATCCTTCCCGCCCTGGGCACTCATTCGCCTATGACTGAAAAACAGATCGGGACCATGTTCGGGGAAGTGCCTTTGTCACTTTTCCGCATCCACGACTGGCGCCATGACCTTGACACGCTGGGAGAAGTACCGGCAGACTATATCCATGAGGTCTCAGAGGGTAAGCTTCATTATAGCTGGCCGGCGCAGGTGAACCGGATCATGACCCGCAATGATTATGACCTTATTCTCAGCATCGGACAGGTTGTTCCTCATGAAGTGATAGGCATGGCTAATTATAATAAAAATATTTTTGTGGGTTCCGGTGGTGCTGAAGGAATTAATAAAAGTCATTTCCTTGGCGCCGTTTACGGGATGGAACGGATCATGGGCCGGGCCATCAACCCGGTTCGTCAGGTCCTCAACTATGCTTCTGATCATTTTGCCGGCAACCTCCCCATCGTCTATATTCTGACAGTGGTTGGAAGGAACGAGGACAACAAGCTGGCCGTTCAGGGTATTTTTATTGGTGATGACCAGGAGTGTTTCCTGAAAGCCGCTGAACTGTCACTGGAGGTTAATTTCAAGATGTTGGATGACCCTTTGAAGAAAGTGGTGGTGTACCTTGAACCCGATGAGTTCAAAAGCACCTGGCTGGGCAATAAGAGCATCTACCGTTCGCGGATGGCTATTGCAGATGAAGGCGAATTGATCGTGCTGGCCCCGGGCCTGAAAGAATTTGGAGAAGACCGGGAAATCGATTTGCTTATAAGAAAATACGGATACCTGACCACTGAGGAGATCCTCTCTACGACAGATAAAAATATGGATCTGCAACAAAATCTCTCCGCTGCAGCCCATCTGATCCATGGATCTTCCGAAAAACGCTTCCGGATCACTTACTGTCCCGGAAATCTTGGTAAGGATGAAATAGAATCCGTTAATTATAATTATGCCGATCTGAATGAAATGCTTAAAAGATATACCCCTGAGAAGCTGAAAGATGGCCTTAATGTAGTCAATGGAGAAGAAATTTACTTTATCTCCAATCCTGCCCTTGGTCTTTGGGCGCACAAGGACCGGTTTATTAATGAATAAAAAAGTTAAAAATAATAAAAGCATGAAAAAACTAGCAGACATTGGAATCATTGGGCTGGCTGTAATGGGTGAAAACCTTGCTCTTAACATGGAAAGCAAAGGATTTACGGTAGGAGTCTATAACAGGACCGTACCCGGGGTGGAAGAAGGTATTGTTGAAAGGTTTGTCCGGGGGCGGGGCGCCGGCAGGAACTTTATTGGAGTGAACACCCTTGAAGAACTGGTTAAAAGCTTGCAAAGCCCGCGTAAACTGATGATGATGGTGAAGGCAGGAAAACCTGTCGATGATTTGATCGATCATCTGATTCCTATACTTGAAGAAGGCGATATTCTCATTGATGGGGGTAATTCCAACTTCGAAGACACTATCCGTAGGACGCGGTATGTGGAAAGCAAGAAACTACAATATATAGGTACCGGTGTCTCCGGAGGAGAGGAAGGCGCTTTAAAAGGGCCTTCAATAATGCCTGGAGGCAGCCCGGGTGCCTGGAGCCATGTGAAACCTATCTTCCAGGCGATAGCTGCCAAGGTGCCTGATGGCACGCCCTGCTGCGACTGGGTTGGTGAAAACGGCGCGGGTCATTTCGTTAAAATGGTCCATAATGGCATCGAATACGGTGATATGCAACTGATCTCCGAAGCTTATTTCATCATGAAAAATCTACTGGGTATGACGGCCGATGAGATGC
>CAZYDB010000304.1:0-5744 GCA_964645995.1 uncultured Roseivirgaceae bacterium | reverse complement strand
CCCCATTGGGTCATTATGCACATATTGATCCCGGGTATTTTATGTTTCCTAAACTGGAAGGAGAGATTGCTCCCAGAATGTACTTTAGAGGGACAAAAGTATTAACATGGAGTCTGAATAACTATTTGGGCCTCGCCAATCATCCGGAGGTTCGTAAAGTGGATGCTGAAGCAGCAAAGGAATGGGGATTGGCCTATCCGATGGGAGCCAGGATAATGTCCGGTAATACCGTATATCATGAACAGCTTGAAAATGAATTAGCAACTTTTGTCAACAAGGAATCAGGCTTCCTGCTGAATTATGGTTACCAGGGGATCATGTCTGTCATTGATTCATTGGTCAACCGCAAGGATGTAATCGTTTATGATGCTGAGTCACATGCCTGTATTATTGACGGGGTAAGACTTCATATGGGTAAGCGGTATGTTTATCCTCATAATGACATCGAAAGTCTTGAAAAACAATTGATCCGGGCTGAAAAAATGGCCAGGGAAACCGGGGGAGGAATACTGGTCATTACGGAAGGGGTTTTTGGTATGTCCGGCAATGTCGGTGATCTTAAATCCATTGTCGAATTGAAGCAAAAGTATGATTTCAGGCTTCTTGTTGATGATGCTCATGGCTTTGGAACCATGGGGCCAACAGGAGCAGGAGTTCCCGAAGCAATGGGTGTTCAGGATGGCGTTGATCTGTATTTCTCTACCTTTGCAAAATCAATGGCAAGTATCGGGGCATTTGTAGCAGGGGAAAAGAAAGTGATTGAATTCCTTCGTTATAATATCCGTTCTCAAATTTTTGCAAAGTCACTTCCACTGCCATTGGTCATCGGAAACCTGAAGCGTCTGGAATTATTGCGGACTAAACCGGAATTGAAAAATAATCTCTGGACGATCGTTAATAACCTGCAAAACGGATTACGTGAGCGTGATTTTAATCTTGGCACAACCAAATCACCAGTAACACCTGTATTCCTGAGTGGAGGTATCGTGGAGGCTGGCAATTTAATTGTTGATATCAGAGAAAAATATAAGGTCTTCTGCTCCGCAGTGATTTATCCCATCGTGCCCAGGGATGTTATTATGTTGCGTCTGATACCTACTGCTGCCCACTCCATGGATGATGTAAATGAGACGATTGCAGCCTTTGAAGCCATTAGTGGCAAGCTTAAAAGTGGCAAGTATCAACATGAAGGATTAGAGTCCGTTATTAATAATTAATAAAAAAAACAGGCTTGTTTATTGATTTTTCAGGATTTTATTTAAATTGCCACTGAAAAATCCATTTTTTTAACCAAAAACTCATATACAATATGAAAAGATTCGATGAACTTCGTGATTTAGTGATGTCTTTAGAGGGTGATTTCCAGAAGTTTTATGACAAAGGAAATCAGGCTGCTGGAACCCGTGTCCGTAAAGGAATGCAAGACCTTAAAAACCTTGCCCAGGATATCAGGAAAGAAGTCCAGGACATTAAAAATGAAGGTTAAAACAAAAAATTAACCTCTAAGACTATGTTTATCAAGGGTGCCCGGGGGCACCCTTTTTCATTGCAGTTGATTCAAAGAAGATCTTAGTTCAATCATTAAATTTTTCGAGGCATCCATTAAGGGCGGCCTGACCTGGCGTGCGCACAATCCGATAATTTCCATTAATCCTTTTACACCAGCCGGATTGCCTTCCTTAAACATGAGTCCGCAGATTTCCGATATTTTATGAAGATATTGCATGGCCGGTTCATATTGACCTTCCAGGCCATTTTTTACGATTGAACTCATTTCTTTTGGCAGTGCATTCGCAATTACACTGATCACACCTTTTGCCCCCACAGCGATAAGGGGCAAAGCAAGCAGGTCATCACCGGAGATCAGTAGAAAATCGGGATCAGTGTTTTTAATAATTGAAATACATTGGGCAAAGTCCCCGGACGCTTCCTTTATGCCGATTATATTCGGGTGTTTTGATAATTCAATTGTAGCGCTGGCAGCAAGATTAATACCGGTCCTGCCGGGTACATTATATAAGATCACTGGCTTGGGTGATCGGTCCGCAATCCGGCTAAAGTGATTGATCATTCCCTGTTGGGTGGGTTTATTATAATACGGACATACTGACAGGACCGCATCATACTGGTCCTGGTCATACAGATCAAATTGCAGAATTACCTTTTGCGTGTCATTGCCTCCAATTCCGAGTACCACCGGTTTATCTTTACGATTTTCATAAACAAGCGTCAGGATCTTCTTTTTTTCATTTTCCTGAACCGTGACCGATTCGCCTGTAGTTCCCTGTACTACTAAGTAATCGACTCCTTTGTTAATCACATAATCCGTAACTTTTTCAAGTGCATAATAATCGACCTGGTAGTTCTTGTCAAAAGGTGTAACAAGGGCTACTCCAGTTCCCTTCAATAGATTATCCATGAGCAACTAATGATTTTGTATAGTGCATAATCTGTTTGCATAATTGATCAATGGCCTGATTATCCCCTGCTTTGATCATAAAATCATAATACTCCTTACGACTGAGATCAAACCTGGACACCCTGCATTTTGCCTGGCATCTTGCCAGTATATTCTCAATATATAGATTACTTAAAGTATCCAAATGAAATAAAAAGTCAAATTTTGTATTGATAAACTGATCAATTTTTTCAGATCTTATCAAACCGAAATAACTAAAATCCTTTTTCGTAAAAATATTAAATGCTTCCGGGGGCTTGGTATCACTGTCGGGATGGGGATGGTAGCTGAGTACTTCGAATTTCTTGCCGGCGAGATCCAGTTCTTCAAGTAACTTTCGGATGACCTCTCCTTTTTTTTCTCCTTCCCAGGTAAAAATGACCCCAATGATCCGGGCAGCATAAAAGGATGGATTTTCACGTTCAACCTTATTGTTTTTAAGTGAACGCCTGCTTCTGTAACGAATGATACTGTCTTTAAACATTTATTTCAGGACTTCAACAGGTTAAGAAATTCGTTTTCGGAGATCACCTGGATGCCAAGGTCTTCAGCCTTCTGTCTTTTTGACGGCCCCATATTTTCTCCGGCAATAACGTAATTCACATTACCGGATACCGAAGATACAACTTTTCCGCCTTGTTTTTTAATTAGCATTTTCAATTCCTCTCTTTCAAAATTTTCAAAAACACCCGAAACCACAAAGACCCTGTCCTCTAGTGTTTTGACCGGGTTTTTTTCTTCGCGGACTGAAAATTGCAGTCCTGCTTTTCTCAGGGTCTCGATCTTTTCTATGTTTTTCTTCTCTGCAAAAAAGCTGGTGACACTCTCGGCAATCCTTTCACCGATCTCCGGGACTTCAAGTAATTGTTCATAAGAGGCATTTATCAGAGCATCAATATTTTTAAAATGATTGGCAAGTCTTTCTGCAACCGTTTTACCCACATAACGGATGCCCAGGCCATATAAGACATTTTCAAAAGGCGCTTTTTTTGAGGCTTCAATTCCTTCAAGCAAATTCCTGCTGGACTGTTCTTTAAAACCCTCCAATGCCATTACTTGTTCCAATGATAAATTGTAGAGATCCGGGATTGACCTGATCAGATTCTTTTCATACATGGTTTGTATCGTTCGCTCTCCAAGCGTGTTGATATCCATTGCATTTCTTTGAATAAAATGTTCAATACGGCCTTTGATCTGGGGCGGACAACCTTCCCGGTTGGGGCAATAGTGCACAGCTTCACCTTCTTTTCGGTACAGGGGGGTTCCGCATTCCGGGCAATGACTGATAAATTCAATTTCCTGCGTGCCGGGTTTTCGGGCAGAATAATCGACACCGGTTACTTTTGGAATGATTTCCCCTCCTTTTTCTATAAATACATGGTCACCGATGCGCAACCCCAGCCTTTTGATTTCATTTGCATTGTGTAATGAGGCTCTTTTTACTGTTGTTCCGGCCAACAGTACTGGTTCAAGTTCGGCTACGGGAGTGATCGCCCCAGTCCTTCCCACCTGGTAGGTAATACTCTTTAATATCGTGGAAACTGTTTTTGCTTTGTATTTATAAGCGATGGCCCACCGGGGTGATTTAGCCGTAAAACCCAGCTTTTCCTGGAGATCATAACGGTTTACCTTGATTACAATGCCATCAGTTTCCAATGGCAGTTCAAGCCTTTTTATTTCCCATTCATCTATATAATCAAAAATTTCATCCAGAGAATGACATTTTTTATACGTTGCTGAAACATTGAACCCCCAGTGCTCTAATAAACGAATTGCCTCATCATGCAGCGAAAGAGAAAGCGCTTCACTATGCAATCCATACAGGTAGCAATCTAATTTGCGCCGGGACACAATTGCCGAATCCTGCATTTTTAATGTGCCGGAAGCAGTATTCCGCGGGTTGGCCAGTAAAGGCAATTCCTGTCTTTCTCTTTCTTTGTTTAATGATTGAAAGACTTCAAGTGGCATAAATACCTCTCCTCTTACTTCAAAAAGGGAGGGGATGTTTTTCGCTTTGATCCTAAGGGGGATTGACCGGATGGTTCTTATATTAGCCGTGACATTATCACCGCGTACGCCGTCACCACGGGTGGCGGCCTGTTGCAAAATGCCGTTTTCGAAGGTAATACTGATGGCAACGCCATCAAATTTCAACTCACAGAAATACTCAACGGTAGCCAGTCCGGTTCCTTTTTTTACCCTTTTATCAAAATCAGCGACCTCTTCCCTTGAATAGGTGTTGCTCAGAGAAAGCATGGGATAGTTATGGGTAAGGGTATCGAAGGATTTTGTAATAGTACCCCCGACACGTTGGGATGGTGAAAAGGGATATTTGAAATCAGGATATTGGTTTTCCAGTGCAATAAGTTTTTGCATTAACTGGTCGAATTCATAATCCGTAATAAGGGAGGTGTCATTCTGATAATACTGTCCATTGTAATAATCAATTTTCCTGATAAGTTCTTCGATTTCATTTTTGATAGATTCTTTGCTCATTAAAAAGGATTTTATTGTTAAAAGGATCAATTCTGCCTTAAATGTATGAAATTACAAATCTAATTTTTTTAGATTTACAAGAACTAAATATATTTTTTGCCTATATGCATTCCAAACCTGAAATCAAGCGGGATATCATTAATACCTCAAGGCGGTTGTTTTTTTCAAGAGGATATAAAAAAGTGACGGTTGATGAGATCGCTGCTGCCATGTCCATCAGTAAAAAGACCGTATACAAATATTATAATAGTAAGCGTGAAATTCTGGAGAAAGTATTTGATGATTATAAAAAGAATATTACCGATACGATCAATCAAATTCTTGACCGGAAGCAATTGCCTTTTTCGGAAAAACTGAAGCAGGTGATGTCCGGTATCGGATTACAACTGGGAGGCCTTCATCCAATATTGTTCAGGGATATCCAGGAAAATATTCCGGAACTCTGGGAAAAGATCGATTCCTATAAAAAGGAGGCAGCGTTCTTACGATTCAATAAACTGATAGAGGAGGGCAGGAAGAAAGGACAAGTAAAGACTGATATAAACAGGGCGGTTGCCGTTGCCTTGTATGCCAGTGCCATTGAAAATCTTATGGACCCGGCTTTCATGCGAACCTTACCTGCCGAATTATCGGATGAGATCCCACCTTTCCCTTCTGATGTTTTTGATCAGGCCTTGAAAATAATCTTTGAAGGAATTCTGACTCATGAGACCGTCCTTTCCTTAACCTGACCTATTCATTAATTTTTGTTGTTCGGCGTAATTTTAAGATATATAGGTGATATTCAATA
>CAZYDB010000303.1:3855-5774 GCA_964645995.1 uncultured Roseivirgaceae bacterium | reverse complement strand
CCTGACAGTTCAGCAAGATGCTCCTGAGTTACTCCCAATACTTCAGGGTCTTTTTTTTACATGCCATGCTAACGACCCTTGGCCTTGTAAGAATAATGCTTCTCATGGTATGCCGGGTTTTCAATACATCAAACGCCTATTTTACCGGTCTTACACACCTGAAACCATCAGTTGGGTGAGCTGCATAAGGGTAAGTCATGCCACGACTCGATGAGGTTACCAAATCTTCATACCGGTTATCGTGGGCTTTGTAAGAACCGCCGCGCAAAACTTTTTCGATACCCCATGAGTCGGGGCCGGCCGGATTTACTTGTGTTTCCGTAGTAAAATAACTGAACCAATCATTGGTCCATTCCCATACATTGCCTACCATATCGTACAAACCCCAGGGATTAGGTTTCTTTGAGGCAACCGGATGGGTCGTTTGATTACTGTTCTTTTCCCACCACAGATAATCACCGTTCATACCATCACCCCAAAAATACGTCGTCGTGGTACCTGCGCGGCAAGCATACTCCCATTGAGCCTCCGTTGGCAAACGATAACCACTTTTTCGGGGGTCATATTTAAAATCAAACAAAACCCTGGTGCGATTTTCCGTCTCTCTGTCCATTTCAATTCTAGTGTAACTATATGCCGGCTCCAGCCCATCGCGCTTACTTCTCGCGTTACAAAACCGTACTGCATCGAACCAGGTAACCTGCTCAACAGGCTTTTGCAAATCGTCGTTATGATAAGCCGGATTATGCCCCATTATGCTTTGAAATTCTTGCTGTGTAACTTCAGTGGCATCAATATAGAAAGCATCAATTTTTACCTTGTGACGGGGCGCTTCTAAATGTTGCTTTCCATTTGATCCCATCAAAAATTCCCCGGCCGGCAGGTAAACCATTGTAGTATTCCCAGGTAAATTAATTTCCTTGATCTGCGCCTCAGTGGTTGAAAAAAACAATACTAAAAAAGTGCATAGAACCAATGCGGCAACTTTTTTTCCGTAATTCATAACTTTTTCTTTCTAAAAGCTTAATGTTAAATAAAATTTATCTCGTTTTCAAGCTTGCCGTTAACAAATAACCACCAATAATTCGTAACCTTATTGCAATCACCGCAAAGACTGCAGGCGCCGGTGTAGCCCGGCGCATTAATGCTTATTGTTTGGCAGGCGTATTATATGTTTTCCCCAATCACCTTGAATGACTTTTGATATTGATTATTGATTATTTTGTAAGCATCAGAGATCTTTTTACCGGCAAGAGGGTAATTTTCTATAATCTTTTTAAGCTCGTTATAAATTTGTTCACCGCTGACTTCATCAATCTCAAACACCCAATCTGATAAACCAATATCATAATACATTTGACCTTTGATGGTATCTTCCTTTTGCCGGATATAAAAGGCCGGGGTATGATTTGCATACGATATTATTGGTGAATGGCATTCCATGCTGATAACGGCAAAAGCCCTTTTATATACTGAGGCGGCTTCATCCGTAATCCAATAATCACTTTTTTTGTAAACATCAGGTTTAACATCGTCAGGAAGAAGGTCAATAAGCAGTTCATCCATAATCTCTGTTTGATAGGTCATTTCAGGGCAAATTAATACCTGCCCGCCTGTTTCTCTAACCCATCTTATCATTACATCACGTAATTTTGAATGGTCGATTTCCTTGTATTGGTCATTTATTGTATTCACACTATTTATCTTGTCTTCATCCCACTGAATATAATCGTGTATTTTATAATAGGGTGTGTACCGTAATCGTGGTATTATGCAAATAAATTCTTTCTCACTAAGTCCAAAACCGTTCAAAAGGGATATAGCTTTTTCTTCGTTATGAATGTTTAAACCAAAGGTAGCATCGGGAAAAAAGCCTAATTCGGTAGGTTTGTCGAGGTTGTCCCGTACCACCTTTAAAG
>CAZYDB010000303.1:0-3845 GCA_964645995.1 uncultured Roseivirgaceae bacterium | reverse complement strand
ACGGGTAAAAAAGAAACCGGCATTTTCAATGATCTCTTTTAATTCAGGATATATTTTCTGTTCTGTAACTCCGCAAACGCCATAAGGCTTATTTGTATTTTCAGCCCATAATTTAATTTTATTAATCTCCAGGACATGGGGTCCGGAACCATGAAGCAATAGGTCGCATTGATCAAATACGGTCTTTATCTCCGCTGTCATCTCAATTTCCTTTTCGCCCGGCTTGTTGGTCTTTAAAATTTTTAATTTTGGAAAGTTCGATCTTAGCATTTCTTCTACTCCATACTTTTCAATATCCCTTGGCCATAGATAATATGCTGCCTGGGGGAAAAATTTATCAATTAATGCCAGTATACCCGGTGTATGAGCAATATCTCCAATATTTACAGTTTGCCACCCGCTAACTATCAGAAATCTGGGGTTTTTCTTTTTCAAATTTGTACAGGAAATCAATCCTGCCAAAGTACCCAGCGATAACAACCCGGTGCTTTTACTGAATTCTCTTCGGTCCATAGAGGTCATCTTTAACGTTCTGTTGTTTTTGCATGTATCCTGACATATTCCGGGTCACTTTCATGGTTTTCCAATACCCGTTAATGCCGGATAGTTATCAATTTTAGGTAAATATAAAAAAATGAAAGATTAGTTTTTGGGGAGAAGGGTAGAAGGGGAGACGAGGAGATGAGGAAGGCAGTGTCAGAATAACTTTGAAAACAAAGTCAAATTTTCATGTTAAAAAGAAAGGGTTATTCCGAAGTTCACATCATGATAAAGCTTATCGATCGGTACTATTGGTGAAGGGTCGTAAATATTTTGGTACAACAACCTAAAGCCCATATATTTTGACAGATTGTAGGTCAACTCAAAACTAGCGGCCAGGCGGTAATTTTTGAACGGATCTGCATAGGCCGGCTGGTAATATCCACTTACATCCAGATCGATCAAATCAATTATTTTTTGTTTGAGGTTAATATATGAGGTGCCCCTTAATTTTTCTATTTTAATGGGCGTGATGTCTGCTGGTAACCTTTCGCCGGGGACACCTGTAAAATTCCATGTTTCAAATTCATAGAGGCTGCCAATACCAACAAACAAACCGGTAGTTTCTTTAACAATTGCCCGCCACCGCAGGTTTACGCCGCCGGCATATTTTCTATCCAACCCCCTGATCTCACGCCAGTGAATCTGAGAAAACGGCTCAATGGCTATTTTTTTGCTTTTAAGGTTGACATATTCCAGAAAAACAAATCCACCACTCATTAAATTCTCATCTCCGAAAATGCTGTATTCTACTTTGTTTGCCAGGGTTATAGCATGGTTTTTGATCCGTATTGAGATATCTGCGGTATTTTCAAACTCAATAAAATCTTCTTTTACGGTTCTAAACCTAAAAACGGGAGTAAAATTTCCTTTTAAAACTTGTGAGGTATCAAGAATAACATTGAAGTTCTCGGTATGCAATACCTGGGCGATGCTGTTCTGCGCAATCATCAGGATCCCTGTTAAAATGCATGAATGAATTAACTTTCTACGCATATCTTTGGATTGATGGGGTTAAAAAATCGGGTAAACGGGTAAACGGCTCATGGTTATCACCGGTTCAATCAGTTTCCAGCATTCCTTCCTCCCATTTTTCGACACCTTCCGGGATCTGCCCCCTGATAAGCGCTGTAAAAGCGAGCAGCGACCGGCGGGCATCGCCGACCGGGAAGAAGAAGGCGTTCCAGTGTTCGCTGTCCTCGCCGTCATGATTGGCGATCACATGATCGAAAAGAAAGGCTTTCTCCAGTTCCGAAAAAGCGCTTGAGGCCCGGCGTTCGATATTCTCGTAGTCTTTCAGCGAGAGGTTGGTTTTTTGCTTTATCGTACGCCGCAGCAGTTTGCGCCGCATGATGTCCGTCACCAGGTCGGGGATCGACACGTTCCAATCGGCATTCTTGTAAAAAAGGATCTCTTCCCTTGACAGGGGTGACATGAACACGCTCAGCTTGTCTACGTCTTTCAGGCTTTCATAGGTAAGCAGCAAGCTTCCTATAAAAGGATTTCCTTCGAAAAAAACATCATCCTGCCGGAGGTTGGTATGAAGTTCCTCGAGGTCGAGTGCCTGGAGGTCGCCACGGACTTCCATCACTACGAAGCGGTCTTCCGTCCGGAGCGATTCAATATAGGAACGGGTACGGAAGTAATAATCCCGCCCATCGACTTCGCCGGGCCTGGCTACCCGGCTGTTATAGAGCACCAGTGTTTGCAGATGTTCCTTAATTTCCGGATAAAAGGTTTTCAAGGCCCTGTCAAGGGGACTTTTCCCCACGCAGGAAGGACCGGAGAGTATGATCAGGCGGTGTGGCATGGCATAGTATTTAGTCCCGCGACAAAGACGCCGGGATGTATCGATTGCAAACCGGGAACAGGCATGAGTTTCGCCCGCATGATTGAGTTCTTTTTTCTGATAGAGACGGGAATTTAATGAATTTTTTTATTTGTACACATTTAATTTTATAATTCATTCCCCTCGCTGTTTCAGGCGGGCCAGCCTACAGCCTACCGCCTGCTGAATTTTTTTCCTCATCCATCACAGTACACTTGCCTATACTCATGGTTTGGCTCAATATAATATTCCCATATATGAATGCGGCTTGGTCCAACTTAGTGTTATTTACCGTTTTTCTCAAACCTTCAAGATTACTTTACTCCGTTGACATACCTGACTGATTTTTACTACCTTGCTGTGGAAAAACGGTGAATAAAACTCTTATAGTTAGCACCAATATTAATTAAGACAATGACACGACAACTAATCATTCTGTCACTTCTTTTTTCAATAACTTTTGTTGCCTGTACCGACAAGCAAAACGACAGCAAAACAAAATATGCTGCGGACAAAGATGCGTTTATTAAATCCTTGGAGACATTCGGAAAAGCTAATGAAGATGCTACAAAATTTATAGAGGACAATAGAGAAAAAATCTCGAATGACCCAAATTTTGCAGCAACAAACTTTCATAATATGCTGACTAAATACAAAGAAGGAATAAAGGAAAGCGAAAAGGTATCGGACGAGTTTCTTGACTTTTTGCACCCTGAACTAAAATCAATGTATAGAGACACATTTGTTGGCAGCTTCAGAACTATGATTGACTTCAGTGAGAAAGGTGACTATTCCAACGCAATGGAAATAGATAAAAAGGTGAATGATATGCAGAAATCATTTTACGCATTCCTACACGACAATCAGGATGAAATAAACAAGAAAATTCTTTCCGAGAAAAACTCACCTAAAAAGTCATATTGGCGTATGCTTTTAAGATTTATTATCTCCGACTTTATTTCAATATTGTTTTTTTCATTTTTTGTGTTTGCTCTTTTATTGCCACTTGCACCTATTGGACTTTTAGCTGAAAAAATAAACAACGGACTTTTGACAGTCATATCAATTCCTTTTATGATTATCGCTGGTGTGGGACAAGCCTATTTTTGGACTTTATGGGCTGCTTATTGCGCATTTACAATTCAATTTTATATGGATTCACCGACAGTATCACATAATTGGCTTTATTATATTACTGGTTTTTTCACCGTAATAGCTCCTATTGGTTGGCTATCAAGTGCAGAAAAACAGTCAGCAACTTCTTATGATGAACAGAAAAAAATTCAAGGTGGGACATTCTATTATAGCTTAATTGCTGTTGTTGCATTTATAGTATTTTGCATCTGGACAAATTTACTTGACTATAAATATATTTCGTGGTTAAATAACTGGCTATATTGACAACAGAAGAAATACTGGTGTTAATAAATAGGACTCTGAGCGGCCTGCAAGGCCCAGCGATGAGTCCATGTTGAAC
>CAZYDB010000302.1:0-5846 GCA_964645995.1 uncultured Roseivirgaceae bacterium | reverse complement strand
ATCGGGGTTAACCTGGTGATGTATTTTATTATATATCAACTATATATATCTTAAAATTATGTCGTATAAGGAAAGTTTATGAATTGTCCAGGCTAAAAAAAACAGTATATTCAATATTCATTCCGGCAGCAATCGTTCGGTTTCATCAAGTTCACTGACTATTCTGCTGAACGGCCCGTTTCTTGAACCGGGATAAAAGAGCTGGGTATTGATTCTTTTCTGATTATATTTTCATAATATTGTCCATCATTTTTAATCTTTGAATCTGGAAAAGATATTGTAATTTAAATGCCTTCTATGAAATACAAACGAATCCTGTTAAAACTCAGTGGCGAAGCATTGATGGGTCAGCAGAAATATGGAATCGACCCCAATCGTCTGGAGCAGTATGTCGCCGAAATTAAAAAGGCCAGAGACCTCGGCCTGGAAATTGCCATTGTGATAGGTGGGGGAAATATTTTCAGAGGCGAATCTGCTGAGATCATTGGTATAGACAGGGTTCAGGGCGATTATATGGGCATGCTTGCTACGGTCATCAACGGAATGGCATTGCAGAGCGCCCTGGAAAAGGCGGGTATGTATACCCGGTTGATGTCCGGGATAAAGGTCGAACAGGTCTGTGAGCAGTTTATACGAAGGCGGGCTGTAAGACATCTGGAAAAAGGCAGGATCGTTATTTTTGGTGCCGGCATCGGAAACCCATATTTTACTACCGATACCACAGCTAGTTTAAGGGCCATTGAAATAGAAGCCGATGTTGTGTTAAAGGGTACCCGCGTCGATGGCCTTTACACAGCAGACCCTGAAAAAGATCCCTCGGCCAAAAGGTTCACAACAATTTCTTTTCAGGAAGTATTTAAAAACGGATACCAGGTAATGGATATGACAGCCTTTACTTTATGTCAGGAAAATAATCTGCCAATCATTATATTTGATATGAATAAACCGGGCAATCTGAAAAAAATTGTAACCGGTGGTGAAGTTGGAACACTTGTTCATTAATTTTTTAATAAAAAAGAATTACGGATCATGGAAGAAATTGAATTATATCTTGAAGAAGCAAAAGAACTGATGGGAAAAGCGGTCCATCATGTTAATTTCTCGTTCAGTAAGATCAGGGCCGGGAAAGCGACACCCGGAATGCTTGACGGAATTATGGTTATATATTACGGCAATCCCACGCCATTAAACCAGGTTGCCTCTGTCAACACCCCTGATGCACGGTCTATTGTGATCAAACCCTGGGAAAAGAATATTATTCCGGATGTGGAGAAAGCCATAATCAACAGTGATATCGGTCTTAACCCACAGAATGATGGTGAAATTATCCGATTGAATGTGCCCCCCCTTTCTGAAGAAAGACGTGAACAGCTTGTCAAACAGGCTAAACATGAAGCGGAAGTTGGGAGGGTCAGCGTAAGAAATATCAGAAAAGACACCAATGACCATCTCAGAAAACTCTTAAAAGAGCATGTTTCGGAAGATGATGTTAAAAGAGCAGAAGATGAGGTCCAGAAGCTTACTGATCAGCACATCGCTCATATCGAGGAAATCCTTGAGAAAAAAGAAAAAGACATCATGACTGTATGATCAGCGATAAAGCTTCCTGTCAATAATAAACTGGTACACCTTATCCGGAACAAGGTATTTTACCGATTTATGTTCTTTAATACATTTTCTGATAAAGGAAGCACTGATATCAAGTTGTGGCGCGTCCACCATGCTTACATTAGGTCTGTTTTTTATAGCTGATGGCCTTGCATTCGGCCTGGGATAAACAATCAAACCATAGTCCTCCAGAATCCTTTCATGATTTTTCCATCTCGGGAAACTGGACAGGTTATCTTCCCCCAGGATCAAATTAAAATCATATTGGGGATGCTTTTCCTGAAGATAAGCGAGGGTATGGATCGTATAGCTGGGTTTAGGCATATGGAATTCAATGTCGATCGCTTTAAAAGCCGGATGATCTTCTATTGCCAGCTCTACCATATCGATCCTGTCGAACTCATGGATGAGTGACTTGCTATTCCGTTTATGTGGATTCTGGGGTGAAACGACAAACCATACCTCATTAAGGTCGGTATATTCATAAATGGTATTAGCAATGATCAGGTGCCCGATATGGATTGGATTAAACGAACCGAAAAATAAACCAGCTTTCAAAATAAATTATTCTTTTAAAAAAGATCGTACGATCGCCGTTGTTTCAGAAACAGCTTCCTTCAGCTCTTCATTTAAGATGATTACATCGAAGTGATCCCTGAATTGTAGTTCATAAGCTGCTTTTTCCAACCGAATATTAATTGTATCCTCATTTTCTGTTCTTCTGCGCTTTAGACGTTTTTCAAGTTCCTCAATGCTTTTTACGGTTATAAATATAGACAAGCCTGAATTACCGAAATATTTCTTCAGCTTGATCCCTCCTTTTACATCAACATCGAAGATCACATGATCACCATTAGCCCATATTCTTTCCACGTCTGATTTCAGCGTGCCGTAATAGGATCCGCCATAAACCTCTTCCCATTCTATGAATCTGTTATCCTCAATTTGTTTTACAAAGGCTTTCCTGGATAAAAAATAATAGTCTTTCCCGTTTTGCTCACCAGGCCTGGGATCTCTGGAAGTAGCTGATATAGAGAACTTCAAATCAGGTAATGAATGCAAAAGGCTTTTAACTATAGTCGTTTTCCCTGAACCGGAAGGTGCAGATATGATGATTGCTTTCCTGGAATTCATAGATCAGGGCCGGGTTGAGGATTTTACTTTATGCCTGATCTCATTAATGAATTCTTCGGGAACCTCCTTACTCTTCATCTTATTTCTGATGGCTTCCCGTATGACCTGTTCGATAGAATAATATTCTGAACACTGAAGGCAATCTTTTATATGAGTATTAAAGAAATCCGTTTCCTCTTCATTGGCTTCCCCGTCGATGATCAGATTCAATACTTTAATACAGTACTCGTGGTCAACACAAGGCTTTTCATCCATTTTCTTGTCTTTTTCAATTTTCATCTATCTACTTGTATCCCATTGAATCAGCATATACTTTTAATTTATCCCGCAGCATATTTCTGGCACGATGTAACCTTGAGCGAACCGTACCAATAGGAATATCAAGAATTTTAGCCATTTCCTCATAGGTGAACCCTTCAAGATCACAAAGAATTATTACCGTTCTGAAATCAATATCAAGCGAATTTAATGCGACTGATACTTCATCACCAATTTTTTCCTTCATCGCATCAACCCGAAGGTCTGAAGTGATCGGTTGATTGATCTCTTCAGAATTATAATAGGTTTCCACTTCCTGATAATCTACTTTTGGTGGTTCCTTGCTCCTCTTTCTGAACTCGTTAATAAAACTGTTCTTTAAAATCCTGAACAACCAAGCCTTTGCGTTAGTTCCTTTTTTAAAAGAATCAATAAAACGGAAGGCTTTTAAATAAGTCTCCTGTACAAGATCTTTAGCGTCATCTTCATTAAAAGTAATGTGATAAGCAAAATTATATATGGAATGAATGTGAGGCAGAAATTCATCCTCAAATATCTGTTCTTTTTCTTTACATGAATATCTATATGATTTTTGTTCACCCATACTAATCAAAGGTACATATTAATTGTAATATAAGGTATAAAAAAAAGGAACATCCCCCAGCACTGATAGCTGATCCGTCTCCTCCTCTTCATGATCAGAATGTTTATATTACTGAAATTTTAAACCGTCGAACTGTATTATATACCGGTATGGCAAGATTAAGCAAAAGTTTTAGATGACCCTTGCCTTTTTCGATCATGCAAAGAACAAAAAGAGGATATTACATACCGGACTTCAAAGAGCTTATGCCAAATCCGGGAAAAATACCGGATCAGGAAATACTTGACCGATATGTTCAGGTAACTGAAAAGGTCATTCGTGAAAACCCTTCTAACTGGCTTTGGTTTCATAATCGATGGAAAAGAAATGTTAAAATAGTGAACCCGGAAAATCCATAAATTTTTCGCCCGAAGGGCCGATTAAGCGTCCCGATTTTATCGGGGCGCTTATCAGGGGTTAACCCCGTTATTTAACTCCCTGATAATAAATATTTTAAATGGTGAAGAGGGTTTGTTTTGAGGATAGTTCATGAATAATCGGGATTAAGAAATCTCAGATCGTTGCATTAATGCTCTGCCATACATTTCAATATCAACTCATAATTACTGCGGCCGCAACTTTCAATCATATGATGCTTAATAACCTTTTCCTTTAGTTCTTTACCGATTCTACTGCATTTTCTCCTGTTTTCACTTAATTCAATAATCTTACCAGCGGCCTTTTTTATATCAAGATCCGGGATCAGTAATTCAGGATGATCAGATAAGAATTCATCAATCCCACCAGTGCCTTTAAATCCAATAACCGGATTTCCCAGGTATGCATTCTCAAGCATCACCAATGGAAACGAATCTGCGTGGGACGTCAGATAAAATAAATTAAAGAGACGGTAAACAGAAAACGGATAGCTCACCTCTCCGATAAAAAAAACATGATCCTGCAGCTTCTTATCCTGGATATACTTTTCGATAATTTTTTGTTTGCCTCTTCCGTATGCCCCGACCCATAAAAATCTAATTTGGTAGATTTTGTGAATATTGACTACCTGATCAGCGGTTCTTAAAAATTCTTCATACCCCTTTAAATTATCGGCCATGCCTGCATTGCCCACCAGGTAACCCGGTTCATCCAGGATTTTTTCCGGCAATGAAGGAACCTGATAATTTTTATTCATAATGGTATTTATACTGGAATATTGAACATCTATTATCCCCTGTTTTATCCCATGGTTTCTGACCAGGTTGTCTTTAACAGCCCGGGAAGCTGCAATGAAATGATCAGTATTATGTAACAACTTTACGATATTTTCTCTACCGGTTGAACGAATTGACACCTCCAACTCATGAACATGTGTTATTACTGGCACCTTTAATTTTTCTTTCAGTTGTGCGGTTATTTTACCGGTCGTAAAGGTATTGACATAGATGATCCCGGTTGTGGAAAGATCGATTGCACCCAGTAGTAGATTAATATAGGATCTGAAATTGATCTTTATCCAGAGTTTTCTGAAAATACTTATCTTTTGAGGCCGCAGAACAATGCACGGGCCCAGTTCCAAAAATTCCTTTTCCAATACCCCCCCTTTGTCAATTAAAATCCTAAACGGTTGATCCGTATGCTTTTTAATCCATTTGATAAATGAAATAAGGTATATGGGCGCACCCGTACGTGAACTTTCATGACAAACAAATAGAATTTCTGGTTTTTGATCCAATATAAGACTGATTATAAAGTCAAAATCAAACAAACTTAACTCATTAATTTTTCAACCTCAATTAATCACGCGATTTTGGGGTCCAATAATTCAGGCGTTCAAGGCATATAAACGGGCTGACACAGTGTGGGTGTTCACATCCATTGTCAAATTCACCATTCAACCCTTTTCTGACAAACACCGTACGCATATCACTTATGATTTCCGCTTTGCGATTTAATTGGCATCTGAACCTGCTACACTTCAGAGGAGGAGGACAACTTCCGACCTTCACCTCTTACCGCCTATTGCATAACGCCTACCACTTACAACCTGCTGCAATCCATTTGCTTGCCTCCGACCACATCCCGGATGCAATTCCGGGACCTTCCCGGATTCAGCTATTATCTCTCCAAAAGTCTTCCCTCGCACAAGCCCATGCAAACTTTTGGAGAGATCCGATCTCCTCCATCCTCTCAAATTTTTAACTTTTAGTTTTTAACCTGAAAAATTCACGAATTTTTCACCCTATCAGGCTGATGGAGCGCC
>CAZYDB010000301.1:0-5863 GCA_964645995.1 uncultured Roseivirgaceae bacterium | reverse complement strand
ACAATTTCCTTCTGCGCGGATACACTACCCTTGAAAACTCGGGGAATTCATATATTGCGGAATTCCTTGCCCTGCAGATCAATGAAAGCTGGATAGGCGAAAAATATGGTATCAGGGATGTCTCCTTCTGGCTGGGAGGGTATGGCGTTGATTACCTCCGATATCTTTACCAGACGGGTCTTGAACCGGGTGATATTAATAACCTGACAGATACAGAACTTATTGAGAAAACTGGCAAGGATCGAATAACCATTCAGAAAGAAGCTCATCAGTTTGCCCGTGAAACTTCCGACACTGGGAGGTACCTCCCTGGTACCCCGGCCTTTGAGGAGGCTAAAAAAGAAGGTCTTAAAGGCACAATTCCGAGGGGAGCAACCTTTGCCGATAAGTCAAGCCTGATCCAGTTCGATGGATTTTATGACTTCAAGAATGAGATCTCCTGGCTGGACCTTCAGGCAGGTATCATGTATCGCCAGTTTAATCTCAACTCCAACGGAACTATTTTTGATGACATGGGAGGCTTGTCAATAAAAGAATATGGTGCCTTTATACAGGCAGGTAAAAGGGCCCTCCGTGAAAAACTAAAACTGATGGGTTCTGTCCGATTCGATAAAAATGAAAACTTTAAAGGCTTGTTCAGTCCCCGGGTATCTGCGGTCTATGAAATAGCAAACAATCATAACCTGCGATTATCCTTTCAAACCGGATTTCGCAACCCTACCACACAAAATCAACATATCGACCTTAATGTGATCAGCAGCAGATTATTAGGTGGCTTACCGCAATATGCTGATAAATACCAGGTAGACATCAACTCCTACACTATCTCTTCCGTGGAAGCTTATACAAGGGCAGTATTGGATGCGGGCGCCACCCAGGAAGCAATCCTCGATGAAGACCTCCGGGACATACTCGTCGCCTCCGCGCCTTACCAACCAGTAGGTCCTGAGAGGATCCAATCCTTCGAACTGGGCTATAAAAGTCTTATGGCGAACAGGATCCTTTTCGACGGTGTGTTTTATTATAATATTTACAATGATTTTATTGGTGCCTACCGGGTCAGAAAAGCCAATGGTAATATTGATAATCCTGATCCAGATGCCAGAATAGGCGCCCGCGCTTCTCTTTTTACCGGGAATGCCGACAATACCTTTGACCTGGCTAATAACTTTACCAGGCAGATAGCAGGGTATGGTGCTGCCATCGGCTTGAATTATAACCTGAATCGGGGCTATATCTTAGGCGGAAACTGGAATTGGAACAAACTTGATCAGAAAACCAGAGACGAAAACCCTGATTTTCTTTTTGCTTTCAATACACCCGCCCATAAAGTCAATATTCATATCAGCAATCGCCAAATATTGGAAAATATCGGTTTTAATATAATGTATCGCTGGCAAAACGCCTTCCGTTGGGAGTCCCTTTTTGCGATAGGTCAGGTAAACCGGGTTCAAACCCTCGACGCGCAGGTCAGTTATAAGATCTCATCCATGAATACCATCCTTAAATTTGGCGCAGATAACCTCTTTAATGCACAATATGTAATGAATTACGGAGGACCGGAAATGGGTGCGATTTATTACCTGTCACTGACTTTCGATGAATTACTATATTAGATAAATAATCATTTTCCTTCAATAACCCCCTGACAGGTATACATGTATTCCGTCCCGGGGCGCCTGCCAGACTGAAAATATTTCTGAATTATTAGGATTAAAATTATATCATATAATGAAAGTTTATGAACAATCCGGGCTAAATTCAGCAAAAGTTATCAATCAACGTTTTGTGCAGTTCCGGGATGGGTTCAAAGACCGCCATGCCTCATGACAGCCTTGATAATACTGGTTAAATAATTGCCTTTCAATGGTTACCTTTCAGCCTAAAAAGAATAAATAATAAGAAGCAAAACTGTGAAAATGACGGAATCGATTAAAAGACATCATCTGCGTAACCTGGTGATGATCGCCAAAGCCGATGGCCGCTTAGACCAGCTGGAGAAAGAATTCCTGCTGGAAAAAGCGTATCTTCTGGGTTATAGCAGAGAGGAGGTTGAAAACATACTCAATGATCCCGAAAACGATTCAATGAACGTCAATGGTAACCAAAAAGACCGTGAGGAACAACTGGCCGATGCCATTCTCATGGCAGTTATCGATGGAGATGTCCATGAACAGGAATTGTCACTTATCAAAGAACTTGCGTATAACTTTCATTTTTCAAAAGCCTATGTCGATCAGCTATTAGAAAGGGGTTATAAACTATGGAACAACCAAAAACTTAAGTGAAGCACAGACTACCCCCCTCTACCCTCTACCCTCTACCCTCATTCCTCCATTCCCGCTTCCAACGGGATTTCCAACCTCTGGCTCTCACCCTCCATCTTCCATCTTCCATCTTCCATCTTCCTTCCTCCATCCTCCATCTTCCATCTTCCTTCCTCCATCCTCCACCTTCCACCTTCCACCTTCCATCTTCCACCTTCCACCTTCCCCATCTTGCGATTAAATGGCTATACGCTTATCGGTCATCGGTCTCCGATCCTTAAAGAAACCTCCTATTCTTGTCTAAATCTATCCTGATTAGTAGTATTAGTGTCTTAGAAATATTAATTAATTCATGTATATTATGCAAAAGCATCAATTAACAATATGGCTTCATTGATATCCCTGATCGTGATCATTACTGTATCCATGCTTATCACAAAGATAGCCTCTGTTTCACTTACTCATACCGGACTTTCCAGACAGTCTTCCCGCTTCCAGGCCAGGTCAGCTCTTACGGGTGTTGGTTTCACCACAAAAGAAGCAGAAAAAGTCATAAACCATCCCGTCCGCCGCCGGATCATCATGGCGCTGATGCTGGTAGGTAATGCAGGGGTCATTACAGCTATTGCCTCCCTGATGCTCACTTTTATTAATGTTGAAGAAGGAGAGATCAATGAATGGATCAGACTGGGCATCCTATTCGTTGCAATGTTGCTCCTCCTGCTGATAGCCCGCAGCAAGGCCGTTGACCGGGGGCTCTCAAAGATCATCAATCGTTTACTTGGCAAATATACAGATCTCAATGTCAGGGGTTATGCCCGGCTGTTAAGGCTTACGGGAGAATACAGCATCTATGAGTTGAAAGTTGAGGAAGATGACTGGCTGGTCAACCAAACATTTGCTGAACTAAACCTCCGGCATGAAGGGATCAACGTTCTCTCTATCATCCGGTCGGATAATACCTATCTTTGCGTACCTACCGGGAATACTGAAGTAGAGACGGGGGATACACTTCTACTGTATGGAAAATCAAAAAAATTAAAACGCCTCGATCAGCGGAGAAAAGGATCATCAGGTGATTCGGAACATGAAAAAGCGATTGAAGAATATGAATCCGATAAAAAAGAAGAAAAGGAAAAAGATAAACGAACCAGGGATAAGCGAAAAAAAGAATAGTAAAAACAACAGTAATTACCGGTTGGGACAGCTAAGGCCTGAAGATAATAGGTAATCCGTAAACTGATGCTACCGGTTCACCATTCATAATCCCGGGATCCCAGTCTGGCATATTATTGATCATGCGAAGCGCCTCACGATCCATACTTTCCTTAACACCCTTAAATACCCTGGCGTCCCTGATAGATCCATCCGAACCAACAACAAAAGCTACATATACAACACCATCCTCCACATCATCAGGATATCGAAGATTATTCATAAAATACTCAAACAATGCTTCATGGCCTCCAACAAATTCAGGTGGCACATCAGATTTCCTGTAAATAGTCTCTCCGGATTCATCGACCCATGAATTGGCAAGGCCTGTAGATGATTCCAACTCATCAGCATAGGCATCTTCCGTCCATGTCGAACTCAACTGCCCCCGGTCCCGTTCATCAACCCAGTTATTTGATAAACTATTCATTTCAGATTCATCGATCCAGGAATGCTGCCGCTCATCCTCACCGGATACATCTTGCTGCTTACTAGCCTGGTCTCCTCCCTTTTCTCCCTGGTTCCTGGATCCTTCACATGACCAGAATAACAGGACTACCGATAAAAAAATGACCGTTCTTATAATCATAATTGAAAAATTACTTGGTATAGATATTGCTTAAACAATAAAATGAAATAATAGGTTCAAATCCAAACACTTTATTAAAATTGACGGAAGGAAAATTATAAATTAAATATTCTTAATTTATATTTATGACTAAATAAATTTTTATGAAGCAGATTTACCCTATTTTTTTATTTATTATCGTAATTGTTTTAAACCTGGGCTGTACATCAGGCAAAAAAGCCTTGAAGTCGGGCAACTATGATCAGTCTACCATCCAGGCTATCGAGAGGCTAAGAAAAAACCCAAATCATAAGAAATCAAGAGCGGTCTTGTCTAAATCCTACCCGCTGGCTGTAAAATATCATAATGACCGTATACTGAATCTCAAAAATATTAATGATCCATTTAAGAACGGAAGGATAATTAATGAATACGAACGCCTCAACTATCTCTATGAACAGATCATGCGGAGCCCCGGTGCCATGGAAGTGATCCCCAACCCAAGAAAATTTTATGATGAGATCCAGGCCTTATCAAGGATTGCAGCAGAAGAACAATATCAGGCCGGCATGGAAGCGCTGAATCATGGAAGCCGGCAAAAGGCTAAGGATGCTTACGTATTTTTTATCAGAGCCGAAGAGTTTTCTCCAGGATATAAAGATGTAAGAAAAAGAATGGAAGAAGCATTGGATATTGCTACTTTGAAAGTTGTTGTTGACCAGATACCCGTTCCTACTGTCAATTTCAGGATCAGTGTTGAGTTTTTTCAGGATCAGGTCGACCAGTATCTGTTTCATTATACGGATAATGAATTTGTGAGATTTTTCTCTCCGAATGATACCTGGCTCAAAAATCCGGACCAGATCATGATACTGCAGTTTGATGACTTTTCCGTAGGCAATACCAATAATTTTAAGAACACCAAAGAAGTGTCAAAAGACAGCGTGGTTGTTGGCAAGGTAAAATTGGACGATGGAAAAGAAAAGGATGTGTTGGGAACCGTAAAAGCCAAATTCACAGAACACCGCCGTGAAATTATTTCTAAAGGCCTTTTAAGCATGAAAATTATTGACGGTAATACTAAAAGGATCATCATGCATGAAAAATTTCCCGGGGAATTTGTCTGGATATCACGATGGGCCTCTTTTAATGGTGATGAAAGAGCATTGACTAAGGAAGAACTGGATCTGACAAGTAGAAGGCCTGTGGAACCTCCTCCTCCCCAGGAACTCTTTGTTGAATTCACTAAGCCGATCTATGGCCAGTTGACCAATACGATCAGGAATTATTACAGGTCCTATTAACCGGACAACTGCAGAGTGAACCTATTTCGGGATTAAATAATCAACATAAATTAATACCAGGATTTAAATATTTATCAATTAACCTGTAAAATTTTTTTTAGAACAAGACAATTATTGAACTGTTGAACTGATCAACTTCCTCCTGGCGGCAATAAAAATTTCATAAAATTTTTTTGATTAAAATCCTGACATCTCAAACCGCATAAAAAAAATCATCCCGGTGAGGAATTACCGGGATGAGTAGCCAAACCGTTAGTGCAATAGATAGGTATTAGAATGAGAGAAGTCGAAAATTAGGCATAATTATTTTATTATGCAAATTTTTATGCAAACTTAAATTATTAAATATTGCAAACATTTTTCATTTTATTCCTCATAATATTCAAGCCTTTGGGTAGTTAGTTTAACCTGAAAAATTCACGAATTTTTCACCCTCTCAGGCTGATGGAGCACTCCGATGATAATCGGGATGCCCATCAGGGTTAACCTGGCGAAGTATCTTATTGAAT
>CAZYDB010000300.1:0-5864 GCA_964645995.1 uncultured Roseivirgaceae bacterium | reverse complement strand
TTCCGGGTTAATCCTGTTTTTCTTTAATCTGTTACTGGCCCAGTCACCACAGGATGGGTGGGGCTTTACCTATGATGGTGATGATTTCAATGACGATGCACTGTTAGACCTTCGCTTTTTAAACGAATCCTATGCCGGGGAGAATGGGTTTATCAGGTTATCGGCTGACAGCACTCATTTCATCAATGACCGGGGAACCATCCGTTTCTGGGCAATTGGCGGCGGGGGGCTTGTCCGGGGGCATGATCCGGAACTTACCGATGCCGATCTGGCAATTTATGCCCGTTTTCTGGCCAAGATGGGTGTTAATATGATCAGGTACCACGGTGAAATGTTCTCTACGACCCAGGACATCAACGAGCCCAACAGGGAAGAGGCCGATTATATCTGGCGGGTGGTTGCCGCCATGAAGGAAGAAGGGATCTATACAACCATCAGCCCTTTCTGGCCGGCTCATATCGAAAGGATCCCCACGAGCTGGGACTTAGGTGATTATGTCGGTGAGATTGACCCCTGGGGTTTATTTTATTTTGACCAACGATTCAGGGATGCATACAAAAGCTGGGTAGCGTACCTATATACTGAAATAAATCCACATACGGGTATTGCACTTAAAGACGACCCTGCCGTAGGCATTATTCAGATCCTGAACGAGGATGGGGTTTTTTTCTGGACCATAGGTGGGGTTCAGCCTTCGCTGAACAGGATCATGCAAGAACAGTTCTTTACCTGGGCAGTCACGAAGTATGGCACAGCGGAGAGTGTTCTGAATGCCTGGAATAACACCACATTGCCTTCTGATGATCTTAACCAGGGCCTTTTTGAAATTATTAATATATGGTATGCTACCGACGATCCTAACGTGCCGGATCCTACGAGTGGTTTTTCAGCAAGGCTTACTGATCAGATGTATTTCTTTGCCGGGGTTCAACGTAACGCCTATCAGGATATATATGATCATTACCGGTCGATAGGCTGCAAGCAACTGATCAATACAACCAATTGGAAAACGGCCAGCGCGGTCAGTTTGTATGACCTGGAGCGGTGGACCAATATGGTCGGCGAAGTATTGGCAGTTAACCGGTATTATGATCCCGGACATATTGGAGAGAACAGCGGATGGCGTATTGAAAGAGGTCACCGCTACCAGGGTCGTTCAGTATTGAAACAACCGGAGAAACTTCCTGTGAACATCAAACAACCGGTGGGCAGGCCTTTTCTTGTGACGGAGAGCGGGTGGAACCTGCCGCATAAATACCAGGCTGAAGGACCCTTTCTTATTTCTGCCTATATGTCACTTACCGGGGTGGATGCTTTTTACTGGTTTTCCCCATCGTCGATCAATTATGAAGATGATCCATACTGGCCATATTTCGGGCTGATCAATGGGGAAGAACCCATGTACCGGTGGACAATAAGTATTCCGGGCCAGTTAGCTATGTTTCCGGCCAATGCCCTGGCATTCAGAAAAGGATATATCGGACAAGGCAGCACCGTGCTTCATGAAGAGCGCACCTTTGAGTCATTGATTGCGAGAGAGACTCCTCTGATCAGCGAGGATAACAGTTTTGACCCTAACCGCGATATCTTTAATCCAAGCCCGTCCGAAGGTGAAACCCCTTATTCGCCGCTTACTTACCTGGCGGGCCCCGTTAATGTGAAATATGAAGGGAATCCCTCTGAAAACCAGGTGGCGCCGGATCTGGGCAATCTTGTGAACATCAGCAATAAGACGGTAACGAGTATCAGCGGGGAACTGTCCTGGGATTATGATCAGGGTCTGGTTATCCTCGATGCACCCAAAGTGCAGGGCATCTGTGGATTTCCTGAAGAAGAGGCTTATGAAATGAGCGATGTTACTATCACTTCCCTGAATGACTATGTGGTCGTAAATGTGGTCTCCATGGACGACAAACTCTTAGGAAAATCCGAAAAGATACTGATCCAGGCAGGCACGGTATACAGGCCTGCCGGCTGGCAGGAGACAGAAACAACTTACGCTCCCAGCGAAGGTGCCGATGAAGTGGCAGGATACCGGATAGAGAGCCTGGGCCAGATGCCATGGAAGGCAGCCAGTACCCTGGTCAGGGTTGACATCAGAAATCCTAACATCAAGTCAGCCCGGGTATTGACCAGTGCCGGTTATGAAGACCGTGAAACAATCGTTTCTGAGACAGCGGATGGTCTGTCGCTTTGGCTGCCTCAGTCGGCCATGTATGTGATCCTCGACACAAGACCCTCAAGCCGGCCGCTTGGATTATTGGATGATGCTAATGATTTGATAAGGGTTTTCCCCAATCCGGGCCATGGAAGCTTTCAGGTAGTGTTGACAGAATCAATAAAGGATTATCAAATACAGGGCATGACAGTATTGGATGTCTTCGGGAAAATTATCAAGTCATTCGATTACGCCGAAGACGCGGTCTATTCCCTGAAGGTTGCCGAGGGAGTATATTTTCTCCGGATTTATACGGATGAAGGAAAGGTGTTCACCAGAAGGTTATTATTGAAGAACCGCGAGGGAAGGTAATAGAGCACAGAACAGGTGATAAGAAATCCAAAGAACGGACCTTCTGACCGCTTATTTCTTTCGTATTTATTCATCCACTCCTGATTGAAACCTTTCCCCGGATTATTCAATATAAAGTTTTCTTTTCAAAGAAAACTACCGTTATAAGGTTGAATTTATGTGCTTCAAAACAGTGTCAAACCCGGAAAGTACAAAAGATCTTTCTCCTCATCTTTCCTGCCACAGGAAAGAATATATGAATCTTTCAGCTTATGGGTGCGGAACAGTTTCTAGCCTGAAAAATTCACGAATTTTTCACCCTGACGGGCCGATGAAGCACCCCGATTTTATCGGGGCGCTCATCGGGGCTAACCTGGCGACGTATTTAATTGAATATCAACTATTTATATCTTAAAATTATGTCGTATAATGAAAGTTTATGAATAGTCCAAGTTAGATATCCAGGTATTTTTTCAACAACCCAACCCCCTGTTTGATCTCCTCCCGGCCGCCGGATTCGATACCATACCACCCCTTATATCCCGCATCCCGGCACATATTGATCATTTTTGCTGTCAATTCTTCCGTTGGTTGGTTGCGGTATGACATACCTCCCGCCCAGGGCAGCATTTTTTCCAGATAATCAATATTGTCAAAATCATCACTGGGTCTGCGCCAGTCAGGATAGCTGCCAAAATAGAGGTTATCAACAGCCTTGAATAGATTCATCATCCAACCGGGATCATTGCTAAGGCCGCCATGGTTTTCTATTAGAACACTGATATTAGCCTGAGTGGCATATTCGAGAAGCATATGATAAGAATCAGCCGCCCATTTGAGCGCTTCTTCTTTATCAGCATCCCTGGGCCCGCGACAGTTGGTACGGATCGCATGACAGCCCAGGTAATGGGCGATGTCTATCCATTTATGGTGGTTAACTGCGAATTGTTTTCTTAATTCCTTTGTTGGCTCGCAACCATCCCCCTCTGCATCGACCATGATCAATATCATTGAAACACCTTGGTCCTCAGCATTTTTCTTTAACTGGTTAAGGTAATTGGCAGTAGGTACTTCAAAGAGCGTATTGACAAATTCAATACCGTTCAATCCAAAGTCCTCTCTGGCGATCCTCGGGAAATCCAGATTTTTCCATTTCCCTTCCCTGATCTCATTGACGAGGGCCCATTCGGCCAGGGAAATATCATCATAGGTCATCCGTGGGGTGGCTAAAGCTGCATTGTTTTTTGATAAGGCCGGCACTACCAATCCGGCAGCGCCAATCATGGCTGTTTTTTCAATAAATTCTCTTCTTGAATACATATTTACATTATTTTAATATTTATAAATGATCGGTTATAATTCCCAGCCCCTCCGGTATTCTCTTGTCAGGTATTTATTAGCCGATTCATCATTGGTTATTTTCATTTGTTTGCTGTCGTAGTCAACTTTTATCTTTGCCCGGAGTGCTACCGCTGCCAGGTTGATGGCTTCCGTGACCGGGCCTGCATAGATAAAGCTTCCTGGAGATTCCTTTTGATCCTTGATCGCTTTGGCCCATGTATTGGAACGACGTTCTCTTTCCCTTTCAGGACGTTCTTTTTTACCTGCATAGGCTTTCATTTTACCGGCGGGTATGATCTCAGGATTCTGCCCAAGAAAACCGGCCAGGATCTTTCCTTTATCTCCGACGAACATCATACCTTCCATTGGTATATCACGGTCATCTTCCATAAGTTCTTCCGGCGCGAAAGGTTTCATGCCGCCATCATACCAGTAGAGATCAAAGGCGGGAAGATTTTTCTGTTTCGGAAATTGAAGTCTCACCATGGAAGAAAGTGGGAAAGATACATCGTTTTCTACCCATTTATATGTATTTCCATCCACAAAACGATGCGTAGTGCCATAGGCTTTGGCGCTGACGGGCGGGTTATCAATACCGAAATTTCTGAAGAGCGGGAAAAGGCTGTAATGGCCCATGTCGGCTATGCTGCCACCTCCGAAATCATACCACCCTCTGAATACGTTGTGGGTATAATGGGGGTGATAGGGGATATGCTGCACAGGTCCCAGCCATAGGTCCCAGTTGAATCCAGCGGGGACGGGTGGGGTATCGGAGGGCCTCATAGGCCATTGTTCCCACACGGGGCGGTATGACCAGTTATGGATTTCTTTGAGGTTACCTATTACCCCGTCATTGATCCATTGGAGGATCAATTCATGTTCAGGTTTTTCACTCCAGGCCAGGAGATGGGTCATCACCCCGGCCTTTTTAGCGGTTTCAATGGCCAGCCTCCCTTCAGACATACGGTTGGCGATGGGCTTATGGGTGATCACATGCATACCTTTTTTCATGGCAAGGATCGCCAACGCGGCATGATGATGATCCGGTGTCATGATCTTGACAGCGTCTATATCCTTTTCCTTGTCCAGCAATTCACGATAGTCTTCATAGGAACTGATGCCCTTGTAGTTTCCCGAGGGTTTGTTTTTGGCATAGTATTTTTCAACATACTCCTTTCCGATATCTCTTCCGCCCGGGATACCCTGGTATGAGGAACCCCAGTCGGGATCATCAAGGGTCTGCCTGATACTGTTCCTGATGCCGTGGGGCGACCAGTCAAGATAGTTATCCGTCAATTTGTTGGGATCGCAGACCGATACCACCTGGATATCCGGGTTTTCAAGAAGGCCCGGCATTTCGCGTAAGCCCTGGGTACCACAGCCGATATTAGCCACGGTAATTTTATCGGATGGAGGCACATTTCCGGGTCCTCCAAGGACATGTCGTGGAACAATGGATATTGTGGCTGCCGTAGCAGCGGCTGAACCGATGAATTTACGACGGTTCATGTCTTTTTCAGGGGCCATAATATTGTTGTTTAATTATAAAAAATATATGTAAAATCAAGTTTAGGTGATCCTGGGTGACCAGCAGCAAAAAAATACCCATACAAGTTAATCAGTTTCCAGCTTGTAAGCAAGTAAAGGGTTCTCATTTCATGTCAGCATCTTTGCATAACCATTGATGACCAGTTCGGCAAAATTCCTTCCCATATAATTTTTTACCATGTCGGTATTAAAGATCTCAGGGTTCTCGCTGACCCTTGGATCCGGATGAGTTTCAGCATTGACAAGGCTGGCGAACATCAGCCGGTAGCCGCCATAATTCCATGTCTGGCGGCCATAGGGTGCGTCACTGGCGCATGCAATATGGTTGGAATAAGGCTCGCCGGCAAGCGTGTAAGTAATAAAATCACTTTCAATATGGGTGTCTCTTTTGGCACTCTGGATGAAAAACAGATTCTCATATTTTAATCCCAGGTCTCTTGATTTGAGGTACAGGTCCTCACCTTCG
>CAZYDB010000299.1:2979-5869 GCA_964645995.1 uncultured Roseivirgaceae bacterium | reverse complement strand
GCTTAGTCTTAAAATTGAAATCATGATCATCCGTATTCGGCCCAAATCTGATTTCTTTGATTACAGTTTTCTGAGTCTTTGCCTTTATTTCCTTCTGTTTTTTCTTCTGTTCGTATTTGAACTTCGAATAATCGATGATCTTACAAACAGGCGGTTTGGCTTTCGGTGATATCTCAACAAGGTCAAGTCCCTGATCCTGTGCCATTCGAAGGGCTTCCTCCACGGGATATACGCCCATTTCCACATTTTCACCGACTACCCTTACTTCAGATGCGTTGATCAACCGGTTAACGCGATATGGTTCCTGTACCCGGCCTCGCCGCGGATATCTTGTGTTTGGTCTTGGTTTAATAGTTTATCCTCCTTTTTTTTAACAAAATGCAAATATCGCTAATAAATTGAACTAACAAAAGAATATATTAAAAGATTATAATGTGTATATTTTTCAATTTTCCGTAATGCTTTTTTCCACTTCTTTATTGAAGAGATCAATAAATCCGGATATACTGAATGAACCTTTGTCTCCTTCTCCATGCTTTCTCATGGATACTTCACCGGCAATTTCTTCTGCTTCCCCTACGATAAGCATGAGAGGGATCTTATTTACTTCGGCATCTCGTATTTTACGCCCTACTTTTTCATCCCGCTGGTCTACGAATCCTGTAATGCCGTTTAATTCAAGTTCCCTGAACACCTTCTGTGCATAGGCGTTAAATTTTTCTGATATGGGCAGCACGGCAACCTGTTCAGGCGCCAGCCACAAGGGAAAATTACCGCCACAATGTTCGATCAGGAGGGCAACAAACCTTTCCATTGATCCAAAAGGCGCCCGGTGTATCATTACCGGCTGATGGCGTTGATTATCAGCGCCGATATATTCAAGCTGGAATCGGTTCGGCAAGTTATAATCAACCTGAATTGTGCCCAGTTGCCAGCTTCTTTGCAGTGCATCCTTTACCATGAAGTCAAGCTTGGGGCCATAAAAAGCTGCTTCACCGCGAACGGTTACTGTCTTGAGCCCTTTCTCCTCACAAGCTTCAATAATGTCCTGTTCAGCCTGTTCCCATGCCTCATCGCTTCCGATATATTTTTCTTTATTTTCATGATCACGTAAGGAGATTTGTGAAGTAAATTCCCCGAAACCAAGAGCGCCAAAGACATACAGTACCAGATCGATCACATTCTTGAATTCATCTTTTACCTGGTCCGGACGGCAGAAAATATGAGCATCATCCTGCGTAAATCCCCTTACCCTTGTCAGTCCATGTAATTCTCCACTTTGCTCATACCGGTAAACGGTACCAAACTCGGCAAGACGCAAGGGTAGTTCCTTATAACTTCTGGGCCTTACGGAATAGATTTCACAATGATGCGGGCAATTCATTGGCTTCAGAAGAAACTCCTCTTCTTCCCTCGGGGTTTTGATCGGCTGAAAGGAATCCTGTCCGTATTTATCATAATGCCCGGAAATCATGTATAGCTGTTTATGTCCTATATGTGGAGAAACAACCGACTGATAACCGGCCTTCACCTGGGCCTTGCGGAGGAAATTCTCAAGCCTTTCCCGCAGAATGGTACCTTTCGGCAACCATAAGGGCAGCCCCATACCAACCCTTTCAGAAAAGGCGAACAGTTCCAACTCCTTACCTAACTTCCGGTGATCTCTTTTTTTCGCTTCCTCAAGGAGTTCCAAATATTCTTTTAACTCCTTCTGCTTGGGAAAAGTGATGCCGTAGATCCTGGTGAGCTGCTTGCGGTTTTCATCGCCCCGCCAGTAAGCACCGGCAACATTAAGCAGTTTTACCGCCTTGATCGGACTGGTATCCGGCAAATGGGGTCCACGGCATAGATCAATAAAATTACCGGAATGATAAAAGGTGATCTGTCCATCCTCGAGGTCATTGATCAGTTCTATCTTATATTCATCCCCTTTGCGGTTATAATAATCAAGCGCTTCCTGCTTGGATATCTTTTCACGCCTATATTCATTTTTTTTGCGTGCGATATCCATCATTTTTTCTTCTACTTTTTCCAGTTCGGCCGAGTCGAATTCTTTGTCTCCGAAGTCAACATCATAATAAAACCCATTATCTATGGGTGGGCCAATTCCGAATTTCACTCCCGGATACAGCGTTTCAAGAGCTTCGGCAAGGAGATGCGCAGAACTATGCCAGAAAGTAGATTTCCCTTCAGGATCGTTCCACGTCAGTAGTTTAACGGTGGCATTCTCTTCGATCCTTCTGTCAAGATCCCGGATTTCACCATTTACCTTAAGGGACAGGACATTGCGCGCCAGCCCTTCACTGATGCTCCTCGCGATATCCAGCCCTGTTACTCCCGCCGGAAATTTTTTTACCGACCCGTCGGGCAACGTTATATTGATAAGCTTACTCATTAATTTTCAATGCTTTTGCTTTTTATTTCCGGCACCTGAGGCCTGTTTTCATATTCTTCCTTTATGCTCTGCAAATATGCCAAATAATTTCTAAGTTTTTCGATCTCCACCATGGCAATTGGATCATTAGGGTTAATTTCAAGTATTTTTTTATAGATATCGAGTGCAGAATAATTACGACCAATGATCCGGTAGGTTTTTGCTTTAACATAATAAGAGGGCAGATAGCCGGGGTCGACAGACTGGATCCGGTCCGTTAGGTTTAACACCGAATCATAATGATATTCTTTCAAATATAATTCAGCCAACAGGGCATAGGCTTTAATAAACCGTTCATTATCATTGATCAAATGATACAATAGCCTCTTAGCTTCCTGATTTCTACCCTCCCGGTAAAGCATTTCAGCATGGGCATAGACCAGGCTTGTATCTTCCGGATGATCTTTCAAAGCTTTTTGAAGCAGTTGTGACGCCTGCTCAAGTTGACCCAGATCA
>CAZYDB010000299.1:0-2969 GCA_964645995.1 uncultured Roseivirgaceae bacterium | reverse complement strand
AGACTGATATACCGATTCATGAAGTCCGGACTTGAAAAACCATACGCAAAAGCATTGGTGAAATTTCTGAGCCCGTTGGTGGTATCGTTCAGATGAAGATAGTTCAGCCCGCGGAAAAAGTAAAATTCTTCCCGCGCAGGGTTTTTGTTAATCGCTATATTGATCTGATCCAGGGCTTTCAGGTGATCTTTTTTTTCTGCATACACCTGGTATAGCAATTCATTGAGTTCCAACGGATCATAGCCTTCCCGGTATAAGGATTCAGCCTGCCTGAGGGCCTGACCGACTTTTCCCCGGTTATAATCTATCCATGCCATTAATAACCGGCCGTGATCAGCATCCGGTTGCAGTTCAAGTAATTGCCTCACGGACTTCTCAGCTTTTTCCCATGACCCCTGATTGAAGTTAAATAAAGCTATCCTGAAAAGAAGCTCCGGGTTTAAGGGATCCTCTTCCAGTTCTTCCTCCAGCAGGCGTATCCTGATCTCCTCCCCCGCTATTTTATGATCCGTAACCGGTAATTTCATGGCCTCCTGGTTGCTGCCTGAACAGGAAAACAGAATAATGGATAGCAGTATAAGAGACCAACTTTTCATCATCTGGCAAAATTAAGGGTAAGTAGTCAGAATTGCAGGCTTAATGGTTTATAATATGATCTGGAAACTAATTTTAACACCGAAAGATCTCGCTCCCTCTTCATCCAGATAAGTAAGCCTGTGAAAAAAATCCACTCTGGCAATCTTGAAAATATTTTCTATTCCATACCCCAACTCGATATAGGGCCTATCATCAAGGGACTGATATTGCCGGACAGGGTTTCCCTGCTGGTCAGTGGTTGGAATGATTGCCTGGTTCTCCGGCCCCGAGTTACCATAAAGAAAATTTGCATTACCCACCAGCCGCCATTTTAACTTTCGCAGAAGGGGTACCCTATTGATTATAAATCCTTCGAAATTGTGCTGGTATTTAAGGCTTATATAGGAATCGCTTACGAATTCAAAAAAATCCATGAGGTTGTAGGCGGCAGTGGTATAAAACAGGGTTTCATTGCCAATATGCACATATAGCAATGGATAGGGTAATGGATTAAAAACACGACCGCCTTCCAAAGCATACCTGGATATACCCATCAATCCTACTTTAAATCGGTGCTCAAATTGAAGATCCATTTTATGATATTCGAAATCACCGCCCAGCAGACCTTTCACACCGTAGGAGTATCTGGCCGTAATGGCCGGAGCGCGTCTCGTACCCATGCTCATCCTCTGATTACCATTGATTACAAAAGTCTCATCGCGGGCATATCTTAGTTCATACGACAACATGGTATTGGTAAAACCAGTATAGCTGACAACGCCTGCCGGATCCAGGTTTTCGTAGTATGCAAAATTGAACAACGGAGAAAACTCTTCTCGCCAGACAGTAGCTTTTTGTGAAAATCCTGCTCCCAGGTCTGTTGTCAGCCGAATTGCATGAACATCACTGATATAAGGCTGGCGGAGTGTTCCGAAACGGGTGAATGCCAGGAAAAAATAGTTTTTCGTAAGCGCATCCCAGGGCAATCCTACCTGGTCAATATCATGCCGCCGGGCATAGATAATCTCATTCCACCGTTTCCTGTTGATAATATATCCGGCAATCAGGCTGTATTTAAACTTTTTGTCTTTAAATCCATACGCACCATAACCCCTGAGGGTGATTTTTTCGCTGAGGTACTCATTAGTACGCAGGCCGAGGCGTATCCGGTGGCCCTCGGCATCATTAAATGAATAGGTGTATAAAAGGGGGCCAAGATCTATTTTCCCTCTTCTGTAATAACCGGTTGAAGCAGTCTTGACGATATCGGCAAAGGCTTTAATGGCAGGAACCTCCTTCAGGGTGTCCACCATATTAAAAAGCATCTTGTCGTCTGCACTTAGTGAATCATGCCTAAAAGTATCCCAGTACAGGGGATCCATCTCCAGATAATCTTCTTCAACCATGATGGGGTCGTTGTAAAATTTCACCTCATGCTCACGGTCAATCTTCCAGTTCTCAGTTGAATTATAAAATTTGAACAACATCCCGGCCGTAGTGTTCGAGACTTCCGCAACATCGATCAGGACACGGGTTTTTACGGGCAGCCAGGGACCTTTTTCCGTTTTGTCAAGGACCTGTTGTATCCGGATAGCTTCAATGAAATTCAGGTTGGATGATTCCTGGACGGTGACATCGATCTGCTTCAAAGCAAAATCTTTCCTGGTGATCCACATGCTTCCGCTGAATGCCAGATCTTCAGGGTTCCTGGGGTATATCTTCAAAAGATAGCATTCATGACCGTCAACTTCCATACTGTCGACCAGGTCGTAATCATAATATATTTTCCACCCGTCAGCCAGGGGTGATATAAACTCTTTTTCCACGATTTTCATCCAGTTCCTGTAGAAATTATATTCCTGGAAGGAGGAGCCGACCAGCTGAGCCAGGAAACTTCCGTCTTCCATTCCAACTCCGGAGATCCGGGTCTTTTTAACCACCTCTTTTCTGAATTCAGGATTATTTTTTACATAATATTCAGATAGGCTTTCAGATATGAATACCGGGATGATCCTGCTTCCTTTTTCATCGCGAATCACTCGGATGCTATCCAGCCTTGACATAATATCGGCGACCAGGTTATTTTCCTTCCATTTTTCCGAAAGATTGTTAACAGCGATCTCTATCCTGTTGTAGCTTTCATATTCGAAGTATTGCAATTGCCGTTTGTCATGGTTTGCTTTATTGATCAAAATGTTTCTCATGATCGGATAAGCAGGATTTTCTCCTGCAACAAAAACAAGCTCTTCGAGGTTCACCACCGCAGGGATGAGCCTGATATCGATGCTCTGGTCGGTGGCGGCTTGTACGGGATGACTACTTTTCCGGTAGCCCATAAAAGTAACGATCAGGCTATCGACCGCACCTGTGGTTTCCAACCGGTAATAGCCATC
>CAZYDB010000298.1:487-5882 GCA_964645995.1 uncultured Roseivirgaceae bacterium | reverse complement strand
GTAACCAACGACATCGATCTCGATCCACGAAGTGATACACAACCTTCTATCGGAGCTGATGAAGTGAACACGATTCTCTCTGACTCACTTACCCTGGTGACCTTCTACGATTCGCTGAACGGTCCCAACTGGACCAACAACACCAACTGGCTGACGGGGACCCTGGACACCTGGTACGGTGTATCCCTAAATAACAACCGTGTTATCACCATCAACCTGCCGGATAATAACCTCAGGGGGGAAATCCCTCCTGCGATCAAGGACCTGACCGGGCTTCAGACGCTTGAGATCAGAGATGATACCCTGACCGGGTCGATCCCCTCCGTGATCTGGTCCATGGAGAGCCTGACTACACTGGTGATCCGAAACACCATCCTTTCGGGCTCTGTTCCTTCTGCGGCAGGAAATCTATCCAACTTGCAATTGCTTGACCTGGCCCTTAATAACCTGACGGATACTCTGCCGGATGAAATAGGCAACCTATCTAATCTCGTTAACCTGACAATCGATTTTAATGATTTCGAAGGAGAGATCCCGGTATCTTTGGGGAACCTGACCAAACTGGAAACCGTCTTCCTGGGAGGCAACCGGTTTTCCGGCGCAGTGCCGGTCGAAATAGCGGGACTTGACAGCCTGTCACTTTTCAATATTTATGACAACCAGCTGTCAGGCTTGCCGGATCTTTCGGGACTAGCCAAATTGACTGAATTCCGGGTTGAAAACAACGAATTCACCTTTGGGGATCTTGAGCCCAATATCAATGTTCCCGGATTTACCTATGCGCCCCAGGATTCCGTGGGAACTGAAAAATTCGATACGGTGGCTGTCGGTTCCACCCTGGTCATCGCGGTAAATGTGGCGGGAGACAGCAACCAATATCAATGGTATTTCAACGGTACACCGATCGATGGAGCCACCTCCTCAACCTATACGGATGTGATCGATGAAACTGAATTCGGTGACTATTATTGCTATATCACCAATACGGTGGTCACCGGCCTGACCCTGATCAGCCGGCCATTCCATATTATCGATGGTAGTGTGCTGGAATTCCCGGACTATGTGATCGAAGGATTCTCCTTTACCCCGGACCCGGTACTTTCCACATCCACCTTTACTGTAAATGTGGATGTTGCCAACCGAGGCAATGCCGATGATACGGTCAATACCGTGGTATCCCTTCGGCTCTCCACCGATGATGTGCTCGACGATACCAGTACCGATCCTGAGCTGGGCACCATGGTGATCGATGAGATCAGGATCGATTCGGTGGCTTCCCTATCCTTCACTTCCCTGAGTGTTCCTTCCGGTTTTGAAGACGGTGACTTCTTCCTTTTCGTCCGTGCAGATGATCTTAATGCATCATCAGAAACCAATGAAGCGAACAATGTTGATACCCTGGCCATTCAAATCATAAACGCAGAATCCAATAAGCCACAGGTAAGCGTCCTGGATTATCCTTCGATATACCTTGATGGTTCCGGAGGGGTGACCATTATCGGATCGGCCAGTGATGATTCTGGCATTCAGGAAGTGGATTTTGTCTATAAGAGAATACTTGAGGATGAAAGCAGATGGGTCGCCGAAACAATGGATTTTAATGATCCGGATTATGAAATCGAGATTGATGAATCGTATTACGATGAAATGGGGCTGATGTTTTTCCTTGTGGCCCGCGATATCTATGACAATGGCGATTCCACGGAAATTTTCTTTAGTTATTTCAGTCCTGGTGATGAAGCCAGTATTACCGGCCTGAGGACAGGCAATACACTCAATGCCTATCAGATCATCTCCATTCCCTATTTACTCTCTCCGAACTCGGTTTCAGGTATTTTTTATGACGATTTCGAGGGCAGTACTACCGATAGATCCGTATGGAGACTGGTAGGCTATAACGGCTCAGATTACAACGACCTGAGCAGCACATCGGCCATCCAGCGGGGTAGCGGGTACTGGTTTATCAATACTGAAACCAACACAGTAACACTGCCTGAGGCTACGGCTCCCGGCAATAACCCGGAGAACCCGTTCATTATGAATTTACGTGCCGGCTGGAACCTGATCGGCAATCCTTATCCTTTTGAGATTTCCTGGGTTGATGTTCTTGCCGCAAATCCCGACAAGGAATTAGGAACACTTAAAATATGGAATGGGAGCGGCTATTCCGATGCTTCTACCCTTCCGGTTTACCGTGGGGCTTTTGTATCTTCCGCAACCTCTGATCAAATCACTATCCCGGTTCAAAAGGCTAACGCAAGAATTGCCCGGACAAACATCACCGATACATTTGATCGGTCGATCGATGAAAAGAACTGGCTGGTAAACCTCACACTTCAATCCGGATCCCTCCAGAATGGATTCGGGGGTATAGGTATGCATGAAGAAGGACTTCCCGGAACTGACTATCTGGATGATTTCACCCTTCCCCCTTTCATCAAATACCTCGACCTGAACCATGTGGGAGAAACCTTTTTTGGCAGCCCGGTAACCCGGAGCATAGTCCCCGTTGCCGATCAGCATGAATGGCAATTTAACATAAATACCAATCTTGAAAGAGAATGGATCAACCTGAACTGGGATAATTCAGGCTTTAAGAATGATCGCGGTGCTTTGATCCTTATTGATACGGAAAAAGGAATAAGGGTTGACATGAAACAAGAAACCAGGTATGAATTCCTGTCCACTCCTGAGAAGGCATTCCGTATATTATATGCGGCGGATCCCGGATTACTCACTTTTGAGACGGAGGGCCCGCCTTATCCCAATCCTTTTAAAAACAAGCTGCATATACCCTTCCGGATAACCGAGACCATGAATCAAAGCAGGGTTTCAGTGTCAATTCTAAACCTTACAGGGAAAGAAGTACGCTTATTAAATGAAGGCATCTACCAGAAAGGAAACCATGAAATCATTTGGGATGGCAATGATGGCAGCCAACTGGAAGTAAGCCGGGGAACTTACCTGATCCGGATTGAAATAAAGGATATGAAAAATAATCAATATAGTTTCTATAAAAAAGTTGTAAAAAATCAATAATTAATTGTATATTACTGGTTACCAATAGGATAGTAGTGTTATCAATACAAAAAGGAAATATTACAGGACCATGAAAACCCTCAGATTCTTAATCGCCACAGCAATTGCGTGCCTGACTGTAAGCATGTCATACGCACAGACGGTATCAGGAAGGAGTAATGCTCTTTTCCTCGATATAAAGGCGGAATCCGCCATTGCCAGCACCACAGGAATTACCATTTCCTGGGTTTATCCTGATAATCCCACGGTAATTGTAAATAAAAACAGCGTTACGATAAAAGCTGGGCTCAATAGCGGAGAGGAACTTAAGGATGTCCAGTTATTCATTAACGGGACGCTTGTTTCTCCTGACCGCGGTTTTGCGGTAGTCGACTCCGATGGCAGCGAGGATTTTGATAAATATATAGAAAAAGAGATCAGCCTTGCGGAGGGCCTCAACCAGGTGAAGATCATTGCCAGGGATATCAACGACACCGAAAAGGTGTTTACGCGAAATGTGGAGGTCAAGATGGAAGAAAAAGCGGTTGCCGCCAGGACAGACCGGGCCCTGATCATTGCAACGGATGATTATGAAGAATGGAGTGACCTGACCAATCCGGTCTTTGATGCCAAAACAATTGAATCTGAATTAAGGGAGTTTTATGGATTTGAAACTGAATTGATATTGAATCCTACTAAGCGTGAGATCCTGAATAAGATCCGTGATTATGCCAAGAAAAGTTATATGCCTGATGATCAATTGCTGATTTTCTTTGCCGGCCATGGCCAGTTTGACGATATTTTTACGGAAGGATACCTGGTATGCAAGGATTCCAAAAAGAATGATGAGGCTAAAGAGACTTATATCTCCCACTCTACCATGCGTACCTATGTTAATAACATCCCCAGCAATCACACTTTTATCGTAATGGATGTATGTTTTGGCGGTACGTTTGATCAGTCGATCGCCCGAGCCGGCAGCCGTGGCGAAGATCTCTATGCCGACCTCCCCGCAGAAGAACTGATCAAGCGGAAACTCCGTTTCAAAACGAGAAGATACCTGACTTCGGGAGGCAAGCAATACGTTCCTGACGGTAGACCGGGACATCATTCCCCCTTCGCCAGGAAATTCCTGGAAGCTTTGCGTAATTATGGGGGCAGGGATAAGATCCTTACCACCATGGAATTGATCTCATATATTGAAACCATCAGCCCTGAACCAAAATTTGGAGAATTTGGAGATAACGAACCAGGATCCGATTTTGTATTTGTAGCACAATAATACATGAGATATTTTTTCCCGGGGCTATTCCTTCTGATCACGTTCCACGTTTATGGTCAGATCGATTATGCCAGAGGATATGTTTTTGATAAAGAAGAATACGAAAAAGTACCTGTCCGGGCTAACCTCACCCGAGGGGATTATGATGTAATCCCTTCCAAAGCCTCCATAAAGCAATACTGTCCGAAACCAGGCAACCAACTTCAGATGGAAACGTCAACCAACTGGGCAGTTACTTATGGTGCAATATCCATAATTCAGGCTAAAGCCAATGGTTGGACTGACATCAATACGATCTCAAAAAATGCCCTGTCCCCTGTTTTCAATTATGCTATCGGAACCCGGTTGGATAATAAAAACTGCCAGGAAGCGACCAGCCTGATCAAGGTACTCGACGCACTTAAAAATTTTGGCAGTCCCCGCTATGTGGATTTTCTGGAATTCTGCCCGAAAAATGTTCCTGAAGAAATATATAATCTTGCCCGGGAAAACAGGATCACCGATTTTGTGCGTTTATTTGATTCCGATGACACACCTGATGTAAAACTTGAATCGGTGAAAAAAGCGCTTGCTGAAGATATGCCCGTTGTAATCGGCATGTTATGCCCCCCTTCTTTCCAGATCGCGAAAGATTTCTGGCAACCCAGGGAAAAAGTTGACGAGCATTTTGAAGGCCATGCTTTAACGGTTGTGGGCTTCGATGATGACAAATATGGCGGAGCTTTCGAAGTGCTGAACAGTTGGGGAAGTAACTGGGGCAATGATGGCTTCATCTGGATCCGCTATAACGATTTTATTGAATTCACTCAGAGTGCTTTCGAGCTTTTCATCATAGACCAGGACACATCGATTAATTTCTCAGGGGAAATCAAGATCGTTTTAAAGGATGGAAGGATCGTACCAATGGATCTTACCAACGACAAGGGCTATTATCAGACAAAAATTCCTTTTGAAACAGGTACTGATTTCAGGATATATATTACAAACAATGAAACAGCTTATGTCTATGTTTTCGGTACTGATCTGACCAACGAATTTTTCAGGCTATTCCCCCATGACGAGCATATCAGCCCGGTATTAAACTATAAACAGGGT
>CAZYDB010000298.1:0-477 GCA_964645995.1 uncultured Roseivirgaceae bacterium | reverse complement strand
AGGGTACGGTAGCCTTACCAAGCGAGTATCACCATATACGGATCACGGGTGAACCGGGAAAAAATTTCCTGGTGATTCTTTATTCTAAGGAAGAGATCGCCATCAATTCATTGATCAAGGAAATGAAGTCAAAACAGGGCCGTGTTGATGAAAGGCTGGAACAGCTAATGAGTGATTTTATCATTGAAAGACAAAATATCCGATGGGATCCTGAAAAGATCCGTTTTACAGGAAAAGCTAATGGCAAAACGCTTGTGCCGGTTTTCATCGAAATGCCCCATAATTGAAGTGAAAGGTGGGAACCGGAAGTTGGCTATCACGTAAGAAGCATGCGTGTAGCTGGAAAGTTCAAACTGGTATTCAATACTCTATTAGGGCTTGCAGTTTGGCAGGTCATGTTAACCCCGATTATTCATAAACTATTCTCAAAATAAACCGTCTTGACTATTTAAAATATTTATTATCAAGTAGTTACGC
>CAZYDB010000297.1:5017-5890 GCA_964645995.1 uncultured Roseivirgaceae bacterium | reverse complement strand
TTCTCATCGGTGATGCAGGATATTTCGTTACCGGGTTATGATGTTCGATTCGTTTATGGCGAATAGCCCAGATGAGGGAATGACATTCTTCTTCGAAGGCAATTAATCAACAATCTTCAGGTCACGATCAGGCAGGTGAAAAGCATCCGGGCTAATCCTATGAGCAGGAAGAAGAAAAAACCGGCTATGTCGGATTTTTTGATCAGATTTTTACGCTTTTGAGGCAGTATGTTGATGAATTTTTTCACGAATTCACCAATGCTCCGAAAAATCTGAGGAGTCTTTGTATTTATTCATGCACCTCCCTGCCGGCAAACTGGATCAGGAACCGGATCCGGTTTGTGGTGCTTGAAAACTACTGATCATAGGAAACATAAAATTCCGGCAGTGGTTCCGGTTCCGGATCATCTTGATTACAAGCACCCAAACAGAAGGAGTATCGGTGCGGACAGTACCCGTGCAACCGATCGAAATAAAGAAAATTTCATTTTCTGTGATATATGATCAATTGCGACGGTTGTTCCCTATACCGGCCCCCTTATTTAAATAACATCACTTCAATTCCCTCCCAGTCATCTGAAACACCCTGTTTCTTATAATTCAAAGATTTTTCATAAAAAAGGCCGGCAACCGGATCGGGGAAATTATGCCGGTTGACTTCAGAAAATGCCTTCGCAGCCTCTTCAAATTGTTTATTGATGAAGGCATGCATACCCTGGTCGAAAATGGGATTGGTATCGAGTTTATAGCGGAACATCTCCGGTTCATCTCCGTCGAAACACTCATACATTTTCAGCGCTATATTTTTCCCCTTGACCTTGACCTTGCCGAGGAACCGGAAGTTGAATACGGAACTGTTATCAAGTCCCTGCA
>CAZYDB010000297.1:0-5007 GCA_964645995.1 uncultured Roseivirgaceae bacterium | reverse complement strand
GTCCCTGCAAGGTGGCTTCGCTTAAAAGGATATTGGCCTGATAATACTTCGAAAGGCTTTCGATGCGGGAGGCGGTATTGACCGTATCCGAAATAATGGCGGCATCCATCCTTTTGGAATCGCCGGTGATCCCCATGATAAGGGGCCCGGTATGCAGCCCAATGCCGACCTTTATCGGCCTCCGTTCTTTTTCCTGTCGCGACCGGTTGTAGCGCTGAATGATCTTTTGTATAGCAATCGCCGCATTCAATCCATCCTGCGATGACCGGGTGAACAGGGCCATGATGGCATCTCCGAGATACTGGTTAATGAAGCCATGATTTTCCTGAATAGCGGGCCCCAGCCTCTGATTGAAGGAATTGATGAAGCTGAAGTTCTCTTCCGGGGTCATGCCTTCCGAAAGGGAAGTATATTCCCTGATATCGGTAAAAAGAACAGAAACTTCCCGGTGGGCCTGATCACCGAGCATCACCTCCGTGATACGGTCCTTACCCAGTGACCGTATAAACTCATTGGGAACAAAACGGCCTGTAACATCGAATATCCGGTTCAAGTCCAGTTGGGTGTTGATCCGGGCCAGGAATTCCTGCTTGGTAAAAGGTTTGGCCAGGTAATCATTGGCGCCAAGATGGAATCCCTGGACCAGATCCTGCACCTGGTTCCTGGCGGTTACCATGATCACCGGAAGTTCGGACGGCATATATTTTTCCCGGATCTTCTGGCATACTTCATAGCCTGTCATTCGAGGCATCATCACATCCAGGAGCACCAGGTTATATCTTGTCCCGTTGTTGAGGGCTTTCAGCGCTTCATCTCCGTTCATCGCCCTGGTTATCCGGTAACTGGCAGAGGATAAATGGTTTTTTAATACCCGATGGTTGATCGGTTCATCGTCGACAATCAGGATATTGATCGTATGATCCTGATATTTTTCGATCCCTGGTTCAGTATTTTCCGGTAGATCCCCGGTCTCCTTTTCATCAGAAATACTGAAGCCTGCCACTCTGGAAAGAGCCAGGCTGTTTTGAGTCTTCCCGGCCTTTTTATTTGAGGCTTTTAAGGTTAAATTAAAAACGGACCCTCCTCCGTCATTTGACTCGACCCATATCCTGCCTCCATGCAATTCCACCAGGTGTCGGCTGATGCTGAGACCAAGGCCTGTTCCGCTGTAGGAACGCCCGATAGACCCATCCGCCTGCTGGAATTCCTCGAAGATCAGTGCCTTCTTGGTGTCCGGGATCCCGATACCTGAATCGGAAACTTTTAGGGTGATGGTTTTGCCTTTCAGGCCTGCAGTCACGTTGACGTAGCCGGACTCCGTGAATTTGATCGCATTGCCGATCAGGTTGTTCATGATCTGCTGCAGCCTGTTTTCATCTCCGTCGGCATGTATAAAATCGGCGGGTATCAGGTTTTTCAGTTGAATGTCCTTCCCGTTCAATAAGGGGCCGTTGATCCGCAGAACCACATTTACCAGGGAATGCAGATCGACCGGTTTTCGCTGGATGGTGATATCATAATTTTTCAGCCTTGAAAAATCAAGGATGTCGTTGACGAGGTTGGCCAATCGTTTCCCCGAAGCAATGATCATCCCCAGATCTTCCTTCTGATCCCTGTTGCCGATACGGTCATACAGGCTTTCCGACAAGCCGATGATCCCGTTGAGGGGTGTCCTCAGTTCATGAGACGTATTGGCAAGGAATTCATCCTTCAGTTTATCGATCTTTTTCAGGGTCTCTTCACGTGATTTTGCCTCCTCCAGCACTTTGGTATAGAGAAGGGAACTTTCGATCGCGGAAGCCGCCATCAGTCCGAGTGTGGTCAGGATCTTCAGATCGGCCGCCGTATAGGAAACCTGGGTATCACTGACCAGCAACATCAGACCCAGTACCCTTTGTTTTACCTTCAGGGGAGCATAGATCATAGAAACGATCTCCCTGCTGAACCGGGCAAAGCGTACGTCGTTCCGAAGATCATTGACAATTTCCGCCCCTTCAATGGATTCGAGTGTGCCAAACGGAGAATCAGTTCCTTTCAATGTTTTAAAAAGGTCGTATTGAAGATCCGATCGTGTGATCAGCAAGGGCTGAGAATTATCATCTCTCATTTTCAGTAAAACACAATTCCCGCTAGACTCAATGAGGTGACCGGCTTCCTCGAGGGCCAGCCCTGCAATGGCTTCCGGTTCGATGGCCTGGGCCAGTTTTTCCGAAAAATCATAGATCACATTGATCTCCCGGTACATGGTAAGCACTTCCTGTCCCAGCGTTTTTCTTTCGCTTTCCTTCATGGCAAAATGCCGGATGATGCCGGCCAGGATCTTTGCCTGCTCACCACCGCTTACCCACCCTAATATCTCGTCATTGACATTTACAGGGATCCTGAACGCGGGTTCGGAAATGTTTACTCCATAAAGGAGATTTCCCTCCTCATCAACGATCCCGATACGGTCAGAGGCCAGATGGAGTATGTTTTCAAACAATTCCCTGGTTTCCTTGTGCTTTCCAATAAGACGTCGCAAGCTTATCCCTGGCATACTGTTTTTTCCCTGGCGGTATTTCGGATATTAGTTTTCTTCCAATACAATCCTGGCTTTTTCAAGCAATTTGTCAGGATCGAAAGGTTTGGTCATGTACAGGTCTGCGCCGACTTCCTCGCCTCTTTTTTTATCGAGTTCCTGTCCTTTGGCTGTAAGAATAATGATGTATACATCCTCCATTTTGTATTCCTGCTTGATCTGGCGGCACACTTCGATCCCGTTCATTTTGGGCATCATCACATCGAGAAAGACCACCCTGGGCCTTTCACTGATGATCAGTTTTAAAGCTTCTTCACCATTGGATGCCGTGATCAGTTCTACGCCATCATCTTCAAGTTCTTCGAGCGCCTGCTCAATCAGCATTCTCAGATGATCTTCATCATCAACTATTAGTATTTTCTGACTCATTGATCGGGTGTTTATGTCTATTGATACATTAAAAACAATACATTTTCGAGGCCTTTCTCAAATCTGAGGGTACGGATCGTATCCTGGTCCTTGGAAAGAACAGAATTAAGGATAATTATGTCGGGTTTATTATCGATGGCATTTTTGATAAGCTCCATACCATTTGATTCAACCACAAAATAACCCCGTGTTTGCAGCACTTCGGCAAGGGTTCTGATGGTGGATTCGTTTTCATCCACGATCATGACTTTTCTTTTGGAAGCGCCCTGTTCGAGCAGGCTCCCTACTTCCCTGAAAAGACTATCCGTATCGATCGGTTTGGTAAGGTAACGGTCAACACCCAGTCTATAGCCCCTTTCTTCATCCCGGACGATCGACAGGATCAGAATGGGAATATCCATCGTCTGCGGGTCATTCTTGAGTACAGCGGCCACATCAAAGCCATTCATTCCCGGCATCATCACATCCAGTATCAGCAAGTCCGGGTGCTCATTCCGCACCTTTTCAATAGCTTCTTTTCCATTTACCGCCTCGATCACCTTGTAACCGCTTTCAGCCAGTTCCTGGTGCAGCAGGTTCCGGATATGTTCTTCGTCATCGGCCACCAGGATGGTATGTGCCTTTTCTTTGGAGATCGGCGCCGTATCGAGTACCTGGCTTTTCAGTTTTTTGATCAGATCATCGAAATTGATCGCCTTATCTTCCCCTTTCGCGAGGGGAAGCGAAAAAGAAAAAGTGCTTCCTTTTCCAGGCTGACTATCCACCCAGATCCTGCCGCCATGGTATTCGATGATCTCCTTACAGATCGGGAGTCCAAGTCCGGTACCCTTTGGTTTGTCGGTCAGGGTATCGCCGACCTGTTTGAATTTTTCAAACACGATCTTCTGGTCCTCAGCGGAAATGCCCATCCCGGTATCGGTAACACTCACGACCACTTCATCCCCGTCAAGTTTTGCGGAACAGGTGACCGATCCCTTATCGGTAAATTTGGCCGCATTGGAAAGCAGGTTGATGAGTACTTGTATCAGCTTATCACGGTCGCCCTTCAGGGGTGGTAGTTTTTTATTGATTGCTGGCTTCAAGGAAAGGTTTTTCGTCTCAAAAACAGACGCTGTTGCCGCCAGCGCCTGGTCAATGACGGCATTCACCTCGATAGTGTCCATATGCCATTCCATCTTTCCGGCCTCGATCTTGGCAAGATCCAGCACATCGTTGATCAGGGAAGTTAAACGTTCTCCTTCCGATACCACTACATCCAGGTTCCGGGAAATCTGCTCCATGGTCTTTTTCGCCGGATCATCTTCCCCTTTAAGCAGGGGGAATATCTTTTCATTCAGCCTTTTCCTGATGATCTTGGCAAATCCAATGACTGAGGTCAGGGGTGTTCGCAATTCATGGCTGACGGTCGACAGAAAAGCACTTTTGGCCTCATTGGCCTCTTCGGCTGTCTTCCTGGCTTCCTCAGCCTCTGTCTGAGCCTTGAGGGTTGCGTCAAACAGTTTGGCATTATGAATGGCAACGCCTACATTTGTGGCAATTGTCGATAATAACCGTTTATCATCTTCATTAAAACGGTTTTCCTCCTCTGTGCTCTGCACACTCACTACCCCGATGATCTCCTTTCCAGTCCTGATCGGAACTCCCAGGAAAGATGCCGCCTCCTTACCCTTTCTTGCAATTCCCAATTCATCATAATGACCCCTCACATCCTGATTAATAAGATAAGATTCTCCGGTGATAATGATCCTGGAGGTAAGTCCTTCACCTAATTGAATGGGGGCGATATCATCACCGTATTGATAGGGGAAATTGATCATGTTGGTCTGATCGTCTTTAAGCGCTACAAAAACGATACTGGCCTTGAAAAGGTCCCTCATTTGCTCTCCGACCATATGGATCAGGGTGTCGAGATCGAGTTGTGAGGCCAGGGCATTGGTCACCTTGGTTACTGTGGCCATTTCGGCTGCCCGTTGCTGGGTTTCGTTGAAAAGGCGTGCGTTTTCAAGGGCAACACTCATACTGTTGCTGAGGGTAGCCAGCAGGCTGATATCCGACTCGGA
>CAZYDB010000296.1:0-5918 GCA_964645995.1 uncultured Roseivirgaceae bacterium | reverse complement strand
AGTATATGCCATATGACGCCCAGGTATGGTAAAAGGGCTTGTAAAAATAATATCTGTCGCTTACCTTTTCCTGATAACATCTGTTTTGCAGGTGTATGGGCAGGAAATGACCATAACCGGAGTGTACCAGGGAAAAAATCTCTATCTTCAAAATCCTCCGCTATCCAATGGCTTGTCCTTCTGCACGATCGCGGTATACCTGAATGATGAGCTGGTAATTTCAAAGCCATCGACCACGGCATTTGAAATTGATCTTTCCAAATCAGAACTAAATGAGCCAATTGTGATCAGGATCCTTCACGAAGCCACCTGCGTTCCCAAAGTTATCAATCCTCAGGTGATCAGGCAAAAGAGTCCCTTCCGGTTTGTCGATATTTTGCCTGATAGTGCAGGCATCCATTGGGTTACAGAAGGTGAAGAGGAGATTATCCGTTATTTCATTGAAAAACGGATCAATGATAACTGGATCATCGTAAGCTCAGCCGAAGCCGGTGATGCAGGTAATATGAACCAATATCATGTAAAACTGGCCCATTCATCAGGTGTTAACCAATATCGTATTAAAGGCATAATTTCCGGGAATGAGTATGTATACTCAGGCATTATGAACTATCATTCGGGAGAGGCCCCCGTCTCTTTTTATCCGGAAAGGGTTTCCAGCAAGATCACTCTTTCCAGAGAAACGGATTATGAAGTACTGGATGTGCATGGGAACCTCCTTGTTAAAGGTAAGGAAAAAGAAATATCGGTTGAAGATCTGAGTCCCGGCCTGTACTATCTGGTAATCGAGAACAGAATGGAAAAATTTATAAAGAAATAATTTATACAGTCACCCTGGTGTCTGCCTCTTCCACCACTACCAGTCCGTCTTCATTAATATTAATCAGGATTACCGGTATTGTTTCGTTTATACAGGCAGGATCATAATTGGCTGCCACCCTAATATAATTCCGTGTGAAACCATGCATCTTCCCGTTTTCAATATCGTTTTCAAAGAGTACTACTTCATTACTATCAAGGTTGTCTTCATAAAACTTTCTTCTTTTTTTCACTGATAAATTCCGAAGCATTCTGGACCTGACCTGCCTTGTTTTCATGGGCACTACTTCATTCATTTCAGCTGCCAGGGTATTAGCCCTTTCTGAATAAGTAAATACATGCAGATAGGAGATGTTTAACCGGTTAAGAAATTCATAGGTGTCCAGGAAGTCCTTTTCCGTTTCACCCGGGAAACCCACGATTACATCGACGCCAATGCAGGCATCTGGCATGGCTGACTTGATCTTTAAAACGCGCTCCTCAAATAAATGACTCAGGTAACGCCGCCGCATCTTCCTGAGCAGCTTGTCGGATCCGGATTGAAGGGGTATATGAAAATGAGGCATGAACTTGTTTGACCCGGCAACAAATGTAATGATCTCATCCGTAAGAAGGTTGGGCTCGATGGAAGATATCCTGAAACGTTCAATACCGGCTACTTTATCAAGTTCCTTGATGAGATCAATGAGTCGATCTTCACGAATGCCGTTCCGGGTTCCGAAATCTCCGGTATTCACGCCGGTTAATACAATTTCCTTAACGCCTTCGGAAGCGATTTTGCCGGCATTGGCAACAACATTTGGGATGGTGTCGCTGCGGCTTTTACCACGGGCCAGGGGTATGGTACAGAAGGAGCAGGAATAGTCGCATCCATCCTGCACCTTAAGAAAGGTACGCGTCCTGTCATTGACCGAATAAGCATTATTATATTCCCGGATTTGTTCAACAGGGGTGGCAAATACCTTTTTCTGTCTGGATTTTTCAAATTCATCGAGATATTCAAAAAGCCTGAATTTCTCGGCTGCTCCGAGAACGGCGTCAACCCCGGGGATCTCAGCAATTTCTTTTGGTTTGAGTTGAGCATAACAGCCCAATACAACAATATAGGGGTTGTTTCCGTGTTTTATGGCCTCCTGAACCACTTTCCGGCATTTTTTATCAGCATTTTCAGTAACACTGCAGGTGTTAATAACATAGATGTCGGCTCCATCCTCGAACCTGGCCTTTTGGTAACCCTGTTTCTCGAACATCCTTCCCAGCGTGGACGTTTCGGAAAAATTTAGCTTGCAACCCAACGTATAGAATGCCACTTTTCTCATTCTGCAAAAATATATAAAAACGGGAATAAAAGTGATCTTATACCGTCAAATAGCTCAGGCCGGAATATCATGCAGGAATTCATATTTTGACAGGATGCTGTAAAAAAGTGATCAGGAAACCGCTTTCTGACTTCATGTGTAAATTTTTCATTGTAAGTAACAATTTGGCACTATAATTCGTTTATTCAATGGACTTGTTTTTATTTTATTAAGGTTTTAATACCTTTATGATTAGAATTATATGTTGAAATTAACATCCATATTATTTTCAATATTTTACAGCCTTCTGATCGCTGGATTGCCTGTCAATATCCACTATTGCATGGGTAATCTGATGGATATTTCTATTTTTGAAAAAGCGGACAATTGCTGCTGCGATACAATGGAAGATTCCGGTAACTGTTGCATGAACGACCGCTTACTGCTTCAATTCGAGGTAAAGGAACAGTTGGTCGCAGGAAAATATTTTGAGTTGAATTGCCAGGAGTTCACGGGACCGGGACATTATACGCTTGATGTTCATGACTTTATCGCTGAAGAAGACCCTCTTTTTAAGTTTTTTGAAAATCCACCGGCAGAAAGTATTCCCCTCTGGTTGAAAAACGTCAATTTTACTTTTTACGGATAGTTTTGTGATGTTCCCGGATCAGCTTTTCGATCCGACTCTCAATTAGCTTTCTACAAGATCATCTTAAAATCTATTTAACATGAAACGTCCATGTTATAATAATCATGTTTTTAACACGTAGGGGCATGAATAATATATCATGGTCAGTTCTATCTGACCTTTTTAAAAATTATAAACGGATGAAAAAGACATTAATAAAATCAATTTTCTTTATAGGGTTATTATTTGCATTGGAGCCTTCAGTGGCGATACAGAAGGACAAGGGTGAAAAATCCGCCGAATTCAAGGTTTTTGGGGTATGTGGTATGTGTAAGGACCGCATTGAGAACGGTGCATTGATAAAGGGGGTAAAAATGGCTGAATGGGACAAGGAAACCCAGCTTTTAAAAGTCATTTATAAACCCGGAAAAGTTACCCTGGATGGTATTCACAAGGCTGTTGCCGAGGTCGGTCACAGTACGGAGAAGGTTAAGGCCAAACAGGAAGCATATGATAAACTGCCAAATTGCTGCAAGTACAATGATGGAGTACAAAAGCATTAAATATTCGACATTTCTTATTCTGATACTGGCTTTATTGATCACTTCATACATCAGCATTGCGCAGGATCAGGACTACGTCGAGGGTTATGTTTGGGACACCGATGAAAAAGGGCAGAAGCAGCCCCTTCCCGGGGCAAGCGTTTTCTGGTTGAATAGCACTACCGGGACCACAACGGATGACGCAGGCTACTTTAAGCTATCAAAACTTAAAGGGAAGATTCAATTGGTGATCACCTATGTCGGGTATCTTCCGGATACGGTTGATGCCTCTGGAGATGGTAGCATCAACATATTGCTTAAAGGAGCAATTGAAATGGAAAATGTCGAGATCGTTTACCGTCAGAAATCAACACAAATTGATTATCTGGATTCCAGGAAGGTCGAGAACATGACCAGCAAGGAACTTATGAAGGCTGCCTGCTGTAATCTGAGTGAAAGTTTTGAAACCAATCCATCTGTGGATGTCTCTTTTCAGGATGCTGTAACTGGAACCAGGCAGATCATGATGCTGGGTCTTGCCGGGCCCAATATTCAGATCATGAGAGAAAATATGCCTGACATCAGGGGGCTTTCTGCGATTTATGGTCTTACCTACATCCCGGGTACCTGGATCGACGGGATACAGGTTGTGAAGGGTGCAGGCTCAGTGGTAAATGGTTATGAAAGTATTGCAGGGCAGATCAACGTGAACCTTCTTCGGCCGAAAAAGATGGATCGTGTCTACCTGAATACCTATATTAATGAAGGGGGCCGCATGGAAGGTAATGCCGCAATGAGATTTGATATTAATGAAGATCTTGGCACTGCCGTTTTGTTGCATGGCAGCAAAAACCCGGTGAAGCACGACCGTAATGAAGATGGGTTTCTGGATATGACGCTGGGAAACAATGCCATTGTTCTTAATCGCTGGGATTACGAAAATGATCAGGGGGTCCATTTAGAGGCCGGTATAAAGGGCACCCTCATCGACAAAACCGGAGGGGAAACGGACTTTGATCCTGATTTCGATTCCGGAAGTTTAAGAATATGGGGCATGTCCAACCGGATGCGGCGGATTGAAGGGTGGTCCAAGCTGGGAAAGGTCAATATACAAAAACCATGGCAAAGTGCCGGCTTACAATTATCAGGCTCTTCACATTTGCAGGAATCACATTTTGGGAACACCTATTATGAAGGTAAACAGGAATCCTTCTACGCGAATTTGTTGTTCCAGAGTATCATTTTAAGCACCAATCACAAAGTGCTCACTGGTTTAAGTCTGCAGTTTGATCAATATCATGAAGTACTGAATGAAAGACCCTTTGAAAGGGAAGAGATCGTACCCGGAGCCTTTGTGGAGTATACTTATAATTATCTGGAAAAGTTCACGGCCGTTGCCGGCATGAGAGCCGATCAACACAACCTTTATGGCATGTATCTTACTCCCAGATTACATCTTCGATACGCGGTTTCACCTCTTTCCGTCCTGCGGGTATCAGGTGGCAGGGGATTCAGGACAGCCAGTATCCTATCTGAAAACAACGGTATCCTGGCAAGTTCAAGAGAAGTGGTCATTGAAAGCCTGGATCCCTCTCTTCCATATGGACTCAACGCGGAGATAGCCTGGAATTATGGGATCAATTTCATAAGAGAGTTCACCCTGGATTACCGTGATGGTTATTTCAGTTTTGATTTTTACCGAACGGATTTCACGAATCAGATTGTGGTGGATTATGATCGTAATCCCCAGACTATTGTTTTTTATAACCTGGAAGGAAAATCCTACAGCAATAGTTTTCAGACCCAGGTAGATTATGAGGTCCTGAAAAGAGTTGATCTCAGGATTGCTTATCGCTGGTTTGATGTGAAAACAACATATGATGGGATTCTCCGGCAAAAACCTTTATTATCACAACACCGGTTCTTCGTTAACCTGGGTTACGAATCAAGGAAATACTGGAAGATCGATTATACTTTCAACTGGATGGGAAGAAAGAGGATACCCGACACATTCAGGAATCCGGAGCCTTATCAGCTAACGGAATATTCACCAGACTTTTTCCTCATGAACCTGCAGGTAAGCAAAATTTGGAGGGAAAAGCTTGATGTATATGTAGGGGCTGAAAACCTGCTGAATTTCATCCAGGAAGATCCGATCCTGTCCTCAGACGATCCGTTCTCACCCTATTTCGACAGTTCGCTGGTCTGGGGACCGATTTTTGGGCGGAATGTTTATATGGGTCTTAGGTATCTGATCCGGTAGTGGAAAGATAGAGGATGGAGAATGGAGGATAGTGGAGGGAGGATAGAGAATGGAGGATAGAAGATAGAAGTCGTAGGCCTCAGGACGGAGATCCCGCTGGAAACGGGAATGGAGGAAAGAGGTCAGAAGTAAGAGGTCGGAAATCAGTGGTCAGAAAAAGAAGGTTGGATATCAGGTAGTTGGGGGTCGGAAATCCTAATTCCGGGGTTATACTGAAGACAGCAAGCCGGAGGGTGAATTTCATATCAGTGAACAGTTTTTGATAACAGGTGATCGGTTATCACTGACTGTACCGGTGACCTGTAATGTTATTTCATCTAATGGAAAATACAGTCAATTTGCCGGTTTTGGGATTTTTTCTGGAGCTA
>CAZYDB010000295.1:0-5968 GCA_964645995.1 uncultured Roseivirgaceae bacterium | reverse complement strand
CCTATATATCTTAAAATTACGCCGAACAACAAAAATTTATGAATAGGTAGGTTAAAAACGCATAATATTTTATTGATATTAGTTTGATGCGCTATTGATATGTCGATAAACTTATTTTGTGGCCTGTTATTTTTTTACGATTATACATTTTTCTAAAATATGATTACAATGAAAAATCCATCCATCATATTTATTATTCTTTCACTTTCATTGGTTTTCTATTTTTGTGAAGAATCAGAACAAGAAAAGGAAAGAAAAAGACAGGCACAGGAAATGGCCGAAAGCAACAAATTGGAGCAGGAGATTGGTGATCGAGTAACATCCATGTTTAAGGTTGTTGCTCTTCGAAATGTAATTAAAACCCATCCCTATTTCCATGACGGAAGTATAACCTCACTTGAGAAAACAGTCAAAATCATTTCAAAAGTTAATCTTAGAAGGGATCTGATAGCCGAGGAGGTGGCCGGCATTATGGTTTTCTGAATACGCTCACTGGTGATATTCCTGAAATGGCTCAGACACCGGAAATGATTTAATCAGAAAAAACCACAAATTTTTCCTCTTTGAAGGTGCTATTGATCAGCTTTGCTATTCACAAGTGACTGGTACCTCTGATTCAGCAGGAACCATATAAAACCCGACACAGCAAAGATGATACTGCCCCACAAGGTGGTTATGGTTGACACCTTCAAGCCTCCGGCAAGTAGTGGTAATGCGATGCTGTCCATGCCTTCCATAGCTTTAAAAGCATCAAATAGACCAATTACCTGACCTAGAATACCTGTAAAAAGAGCAAAAGTACCTACCTGCAGAATTTCAGGAATGCCTCTCTTTTTGAGCTTATCGGAAGGAGGAACCTGAATAAATAAATGATATATCTTGATTCCTGAAATAACAACTATGATAAGAAACAGAAAGCTCAAGATTGACATGAAAAGGGGGCCACCCATGTAGTGAAACTCTATAATTTTCATAATGATAAAAGTTTAGTTTAACATCTGGGAACTAAATTACAATTATGAATTAAGGTAAAAACATTTATTCGACAAACGGCTCTGTTAAGTAGACAACTGTTATATCAGTTAATTTTTTCAATCTATAATAAACGGTTAATAAAGTTAATTACTTAAATTTTGCTGAAAGTCGACAAATATGAGCAGTTCGTCGAATCAAAGATCAATATTGACAAATTATTATTAATTTGATCGTTAAAAGTTTTTAAGTTTTGAACAGAGGAACCATGAAATTAAAGTCACTGGGAGAACACCGGTGGATGTGGCATGTATTGTATTGGATTGTTTCACTAACTTTCCTGATTTTTTTTCTTGGATATAAAACGATCGGCATCAGATTAACCGTATGGTTTATTTTAAGTCTGGCACCAATCGTAATTCTCACAACATACTTTTTCACTAAGTTTTTAATCCCCAGATATCTTGTTAAGCGGAAACTTTTCAGTTTCGGTCTTTATGCTGTTTATACAATTATCGGCTCCGTATATCTGGAGTTAATTATGCTGGTTATTATTTTTATATATGGAGCTGAATTGAATATCAATGCGGCTAATTTTGATGGCATTTTTCTTGTAGCCGGAACGTACATTCCTGTTGTAGTTGGCATTGCCATAAAACTCTACCGGACCTGGCAGCAGTCGGAGGAAAGAAATCTTCGTCTGCTTCAACAGAAAACTGAAGAGGAGCTGAAATTATTAAAATCCCAGATTCATCCTCATTTTCTTTTTAATACGCTTAATAATCTGTATTCCCTCATACTTGAAAAATCAGATAAGGCTGGCAATGTGGTTTTGCAACTGTCTGATCTTTTGTCTTATATTCTTTATGAGAGTAAACAGGACCGGGTGCCATTGAAAAAAGAATATGATCAAATCCTGAATTATATTGCTTTGGAAAAGCTGCGATATGGGGATCGGGTAGAATTGCATATTGAAGTTAATGAGGATTTGATGGCCATAGAGATTATGCCCTTAACGCTTCTTCCGCTCATAGAAAATAGTTTTAAACACGGTGTAAAAACAACTGCATCTAAATCATTTATTCATTTAAAAATCAATAAAAAACCGGAATGGATCATAATTGATTTGATCAATAGTGTGCCTGAGAAGAGTAATGAAGTAAATAAAGGGGGCATTGGCCTTGAAAATCTTAAATCCAGGTTAAATTTATATTATAATGATCAATTCGAGTTAAATACAAACGTTGAGGATGGTATCTTTCAGATTTTATTGGCAATAAAGCAGGGTCATGAATAGCAGGTGCCTTATAATTGATGATGAGGAGCTGGCAATCCGCCTGTTGAGATCGTACATTGAGAGGGTGCCTTTCCTCACTTACGAAGCAAGTACAAGTTATCCTTATGAAGCAATCGAATTATTGAAGACCAGACCAGTAGATTTGGTATTCATTGACATAGAAATGCCAGAATTAACAGGCCTTGAGTTGATTAAGTCTCTTAATGATCCTCCATCTGTCATAATAGTAACCGCTTATCGCGAATATGCGGCAGATGCATTTGACCTTGATACAGTGGATTATCTTGTTAAGCCTGTTTCATTTTCCCGGTTCCTGAAGGCTGTAAATAAATTTAGAAATTTAAATGCGAATAAATTTATAGGGCAGTATACGGAAATTCAGCTAAAAGCCGACCGGAAAATTTATAAGATTGCCATTCATTCCATATTATATATTGAAGGGTTGAAGGATTATGTTAAGGTCTTCCTGGATTCGGGAATAATGCTTATTGTCAAGGAGACAATGTCTGGTCTTATGGAAAAATTAGGCCGGTATGGATTTCTTCGATGCCATAAATCATTCATAATACCGGTATTCCGTGTAAGGGCTTTTTCGCCAGATTTCGTAGAGATATCAGATAAAGTAATTCCTATTGGTCGAAGTTTCCGGGAAACGATCATTAGTAAACTAACTCAATAAACTGGCTATAAGTCCAGTTGGAGATATAAATTTTTTTTATTCAAGAATGTATTCTTGACTTCCACTATCTGTGAATTGATGCGCTTTTAAAAAATTCAATTGACCTCCAAACCAATTAAGGACTTCTTCCATAACGGACCTTTCCAAAAGTTTAAAACTTTTGGAAAGGTCCGGAGCATCAATATAGGAATGCAATGAACTATATGGCCATTCCCATGCGTTTTCAGTGAATTTATGTTTGACCGGATTGTTGTGAATATACAACAAAAGGGCAGTGAAATAATCATCTTTTTTTATCTGTTTTTTCTTGAAATTCGGCCGGAATAAACTTCCTTTCCGAGAATATACTTTGTTGTAGGACTGGGCATAGCAACTGAAAAAATTGCTGAATTGCTTGCTGATAAACCGATCAAATAGATAATTATATGATAATGGAAGCGTATGACGAATGTACTCTTCATCCCTGATTCTGATCATAAAATGAAAATGGTTAGGCATCAGGCAAAAAGCATACGTTTGTGCTATTGGCGTGATGAATCGTTGAAATTTTTCAAGGAAGAAAACATAGTTTCTATACTCCCGGAAAAGTAACTCGCCACCATTGGTCTGATTGAAGACATGGTAAATGCTGCCTGGTTCTATCATAGCTGTTGATATTTATATAGCTGGCTAAAATGTTATGTAATGCAATTTATAAATAGCAGTAATTCGATGCAAGCTATTTATTCAAAAGTGAATATCCCTGACCCTAACCAAGGCATCAACGAACAGAACAATACATTAAAAATTTTTATCAATAACCTTCCACCAGTCCGCCATCATCCTGCTAATATCAATGCTGGTGTACACATGAATTTTTCGCTGTACATTTTCAGGAGGGGTAGATACTTCCTTCTGCCTGGCCATATCCGGATGTGCTAAAGCTTCTATCAGGGCCAGATCCCACATGATCCTTTCTTTGTTCTGTGCAGCGTGAGTAAGCCACCGGGCAGCAAGAAAGTCCCAGATTCCCCCTTTTCCGGAAAATTTTTCAAGTATTACCTGCTGCTTAAACCGGAAATCATATAATATATTTACCGGCATAACATGAAATTCAAGCTCTTTTGTATTAAATAACAGGTTGAGTGCATTGAGATCCCTTCGTGCGTTAAATTCATCTTTATCCCAAATATTGCTTTCAGGGAAATATTTACCGGAAAGACAATAAACAGCAATTTTTGGGATGATATCTGGTGCAATTTGTATTGCCGATGCCACATTTGTCACTGCTCCCAGATTGGCAATCGTCAATCTTTCTCCGGAGGGAATTTCGAGGGCTTTTTTAATCATCAATTGGGCTGCCGGGGAATCCCTTGGTTCAATTCCCCCCCAGGGCTTGCCTATTATCATTTCCGATCCTTTTGGGTGTGGAATATCCTGTCTCTTTAAAAGACGAAGGATATCTTCATTGAGTCGTTGACTTTCCTGGGCGGTTTCACGGGGAGAAATGTGGTGAAACCATTGTGCGGAGGACAATCCAAGGATATTAAAATCGGGCTCAAGTAAAGCCCTTGTGATCGCATACAGATCATCAATCTCATTGGCTGTATCAGCATCAATAAATAAAGGGATATTCTTGCCTCCTCCCTTGATCCAACTGGCTTTTATAAAAGGTGAATAGACTAATAAACTGCCTGCCAGGTTTAAAAATATTCTTCTTTCCATTGGTATTTTTTAGATCATCATCCCTGAATCTATAGTTGTAAAAAAAACAAATCACGTAAAGAATTTTGTTTTTCTAAGCATTTCTTTCAACAAGGAATAAAAATTTCTCAGCATAATCTTCCAGTTGAAACAACGAACTTTTTTTAACCTGCGTTTTCTTAATGTGAATCAAGTTTCCGAAGGTATCCGGCCTTTTCTTCTCCAACGCCGCTTTTGCAAGGATGGCCGCGCCATAAGCAGTAGCTTCATTCAGGCTTGTGAGATACACTTTTGAATCCGGGTAAAAAGCAGATATAAGCATATTGTAATCCTTGTTTTTGCTGAATCCGCCTTCTGTAAACAGGGGTAATCCATCTCTCATATCAGCGCGGTCAAGTGATATTTTTGTTTGTATTGCTAACGAGAGATTCAGGACTGCGTAGGCAATCTCAGGATTTTTGAAGAAATCAGGTGTTTTATTCCCGGATTTTATGTCTTCCAGGCGAAAATTTTTTTCTGCTTCTATTATGCGCGGTTCTGATTCGGGGAATTGACCGGTACCCGTGGCTACACCCGGAAGAAGGAAAAGCCTTCTTTCCGTAATAATCTTCTCATAAACAGCTTTTTCTACAGTATTGAAATTAAAATCCGGGTGAATTTCCTTAAATAATTGATCATAAGTCTCGAATTCAAGGCCTCCCATAAAAATGCTGGTTTTAACGGGTTTGGAAAATGGACTTATGTTGAAAAACACCACCTTGCCCAGTTCATCTTCATTAAAGTGAACCTCGTCCTGTTGATGCATGATTACGCACCAGGTACCGGTTGAATTCAGCACGAATTCCTGATTTGAAGTGATCAGGTGTGGCAGAAGTGAGGCATTGGAGTCATGGATCCCAACGGTAACTATTGTTTCTGGTGAAAGCGCCGTAATATTGGCAATGTCACCGGTAATTGCACCAGCCACCTCCCAGGGTTTATTGATTTTTTCCGGCAATAATTTCCTGATGTTTAATTTGTCAACTATCTCAGACCAATTGTTCTGGGAAAAATCCCATAAATAAGTATGACAGCCGGTATAGGTAGGGTCAGCAGTGATTTTTTTTGTCAGCCGGTAGGTGAAGTACTGGGGAAGATTCAATATATGTTTTACTTTTTGAAATTCTGATTTGAATTTATTTTTTACAAACCATATCCCTTTCGCAATGTTAATCAGTAAGTTGAAATCATGAGTAGCTGTTGTTTGCTGAAGATACTTTGCCGGCCCGAATCGGGAAAAAAAATCTTTATGAAATTTCTCGCCCGGATCTGTGGTGTAGGATATTTGGGGGACAGCC
>CAZYDB010000294.1:0-5981 GCA_964645995.1 uncultured Roseivirgaceae bacterium | reverse complement strand
AATACTCGCGAAATTAATCATTTCACTGATAGCCATCTTTAAAATTATCTTATCGATAATCGCCATTCTTTCAATATCCCAGTTTTTTGACTTTTCAGCAATTAAATTTTCATATTCTTTATCATTTTTAACAGTAATATCAAATAAATTCACAAAAAAAGCACGGTCTTCTTCCCAATTATTACTTAACAATGCCAGTGAAACTGTATGATCTTGTTCCTCAAAGTTTTTAAATGTTTTTACGATCATACTTTTTAAAATGTTCCTGTCTTCCGACCAGTTAATATCTTCAGCTTCCAGAAAATTGTTGAACTGTTCGTCCTTAAACAATATATTTTTGTAGAAATAGATACAAAATTTCCTGTCCTTTTCAAAGGATTGCTTGTCATTATCGAGATAATCGATATATCCCTCGTCCTTTTTTAGAATATTCTTATACCAGTTATATACAGTTTCCCTGTCCTTCTGCCACGAAAGATTTTTATCTTTTATTAGCTGTTGTAAAGATACATCATTCTTTAGCAGATCAACGACAATATTCTTTTTAAGTCCCCCATTCAGGTTTTGGGTTTTGGGGTCGTTTGTTTCAAAATGTGCAAATTCATTTAATAATGTTAACAGCCATAAATACCGGTCATATATTTTTTCAAGGTCCCCGATCAGTGTTTTCCTGTAATGACTAAAATCCTTCCGGGATTGATCATTATAATTTTCATAGGCATCCCTGGCCGTAACTTCCTCCGGTTTTTCCGAGGCACTCATTTCCGCAAATGAATCATGTTTGAAATGCTGTTGAAAGACCTTAATACTGAATTGTTTTTTTATATTCAATTCAGTTCTGTCCCCGGGCTCCATCGCATTCAGATCAGGCGTATATTTTTCTTGTATAGCGTCCAGGGCAAGGTTATAATTAGCCTCCCGGCTTTTATAATAGGCATATAATCCCTGCATTACTTTAGCCCTTAAAATCCGCCTGTTCAACATATGTTTTTTCTCCCGGTGACCATTAAAGATTTATATTAATTTTACCGATATCTTCAATCCTTTTCATTGCCAATTGTATTGCGGCTTCCTGTGATGGAATTTTATCCTCTCTGGTTTTATGAATGATATCGAGTACCGTATTATAGATTTTCTCTACTTTCTTAAAGACCCTTTCCCTGCTGTAGTTGCCAAGATAATCCAACCCCACATTGATGAGGCCGCCTGCATTGATCATAAAGTCAGGAGCATAAATAATGCTTTTTTTCATTACCATCTGACCATGTTTCTGTTCATCTTCCAATTGGTTATTGGCTGCACCTGCGATGATGTCACAATTCATCCTTGACAGGGTATCGTCATTGACGGTTGCTCCCAGGGCGCAGGGGGCATAGATATCCATATTGGAATCATAGATACCGTCCCCTTCAATAACCTTAACTTTAAAATTTTTTGTAACATGTTTTATTTTATCATTATAGATATCGGAAACCAGTACTTCTGCACCTTCTTCAACCAGGTGTTTTGTAAGGAAATAGCCAACATGGCCGACACCCTGTATGCCTACTCTTCTGCCTTTCAGGCTATCCGAGCCATAGGCTTCCTTGGCGCAGGCTTTCATGCCCATATAAACTCCATAGGCCGTGAAGGGTGACGGGTCACCTGATCCCCCCATTTTTTCAGAAAGGCCGGTTACGTATTTTGTCTCCATCGAGATATATTCCATGTCATCGGGTGACATATTAACATCCTCGGCGGTAATATATTTTCCGTGAAGGCTTTCGACAAAACGGCCAAAACGGCGAAGAAGTGGTTCTGATTTTAATTTTTGAGCGTCTCCGATGATGACCGCTTTACCTCCCCCGAGATTTAATCCGGATATGGCAGCTTTAAAAGTCATCCCCCTGGATAAACGGAGCACGTCAATAACTGCTTCCCTTTCGGAAGAATAGTCCCACATTCTTGTGCCGCCAAGAGCCGGACCAAGCACTGTATTATGTATTCCAATAATGGCTTTTAAGCCTGTATCTTTATCATTACAGAACACGATCTGTTCGTGAGCAAAACGTGATGCTTCTTGAAAAATTGATACATTGCCCACCTTTTCCTCTTGTTTTAAGTCTATCATTTATTTTTGGGTTAAATGTTTAATATTTTTGGAACATTAAAAAATCCTATAACAAGGTACCACAAAAGTAATTTATTTTCGTTTGTTATTCAATTGTATTAGTGAAATCAAACTTTATTCCTGATTATCTGTTCAACAGACTGTGAAAGAGCTATCTTATCTGAATAAGTATTTTCTGAAATACAAGTATCATCTGATGCTTGGGTTATTGTTTATAGTCATTTCTAATATCTTTCAGATCCTTCCGGCCCAGTTTGTCCGGTATGCCCTTGACCTGGTCATTGATAACCTCAAGGTGTATCGTGTTTTTGAAGGAGCCGGGGTGCAGGATACCTATCATTCAGTCATAAAGAATAGCGTGGTGATCTATGGCCTTATCATACTGGGGATGGCCCTGTTAAGGGGTTTCTTTCTATTTCTTGTCAGGCAGACCATCATCGTCATGTCACGACATATTGAATATGACCTGAAAAACGAGATCTATGAACATTATCAGTCATTGCCCTTAAGTTTCTACCGCAGGAACAATACAGGCGATCTTCTGGCGCGTATTTCTGAGGATGTAAGCAAGGTAAGGATGTATATCGGCCCGGCTGTTATGTATGGGCTGAATCTTCTCACCCTTTTTCTGATGCTTATTCCCATCATGTTCTCTATCAATGTAAGGCTTACGCTATATGCACTCATCCCCTTACCTTTCCTTTCTTTCAGTATTTACTTTGTCCACAGCCTGATCAACAAAAGGTCGGAAGAGATCCAGCGTAGTTTATCAGGGTTATCCACTTTCGTTCAGGAGGCTTTTTCAGGCATCCGGGTGATCAAATCTTTTGCCAAGGAAAAGGAAAGTATCGAGGATTTTTCAGTGGCCAGCGAAGAGTATAAAGATAAGTCGTTAAGGCTTACCCGGGTGAATGCCTTGTTTTTCCCCCTGATCCTTTTTCTCATTGGGATGAGCATCATCCTCACCGTTTTTATTGGAGGCGCCGAGGTAATTTACGGAACTTTAAGCTTCGGGAATATTGCCGAATTTATTATTTATATCAATATGCTTACCTGGCCGGTTACTTCCCTCGGATGGATTACCAGTATTGTCCAGCGGGCTGCGGCTTCCCAGAAAAGAATTAATGAATTCTTAAGTGAAAAGGATCATTTAATTCCCGGGAAGCGGTTGAAAGAAAAGATCGACGGTAAAATTGTATTTAAGGATGTTTCCTTCATTTATCCGGACACGGGTATCAGGGCATTGCAAAATGTTTCCTTCGAAGTAAAACCCGGCGAGACACTCGCTATCATAGGATCCACCGGATCGGGTAAAAGCACCATAGCCAATCTGCTGGCCCGTCTATTTGATGTAAGCAGTGGGCAGATTCTGGTTGACGAGAGAGATATCAGGCAATACGATATCCGGTATTTACGGGATCATATCGGATATGTGCCCCAGGATGTTTTCCTTTTTTCTGACAGTATTGACAATAATATTTCTTTTGGCAGCGACAGTGTTGACCAGCAAAGGATCGTCCGGGCTGCTATCGATGCTGATCTCCACAGCAATATTGGGGATCTTCCTCTTGGATTTGAAACAATCCTTGGTGAGCGGGGAATCACTTTGTCGGGTGGGCAGAAGCAGCGGCTTTCAATTGCCAGGGCCCTGATAAGGAATCCTACCATCCTCCTCCTTGATGATTGTCTGTCAGCGGTTGATACCAATACCGAAAATACGATCCTTGCTAATCTTAAAAAGATCATGGAAGCAAGGACCAGTATTATTATTTCCCACCGTGTTTCTTCTGCGAAACTTGCCGATCATATTCTGGTCCTTGATGACGGCGAGATTGTTGAGATGGGTAATCATGAAATCCTGATGGCCTCCGGTGGCGTTTATAAGGAACTTTATGAAAAACAACTGAAGGCTGATGAACTTTCCGGGTAACCCTTCACCTGATCATTAGCCAACCTGAACTTTTCAGGCTAAGTCAATGCAGCCGATATCCCCGGTCCCTGCCGAATGACAGGGATTTAACCTTAAAAATTCACGAAATTTTTAAGGTTAAATATCATGCAGTTACCAGTAACCCGGTTTGAACTATGAGCATTATGGCGAATAACCCGGGCTAACCTGATCCATCTTTTGATAATTCAGTTTTATTTTTTATTTTGCTTCTTATAAAATTTCGATCAGCAGAATGCCTTTTTTTCTTTACCAGCTATGTTATGAAAAAAGTAATACTAATTATTTTCCTTTTCTCCCATGCCGCCAGCGGCCAGCATGGAGAATATTTTATGAGTGCCCGTGCTATGGGCATGGGGCTTACCGGCGTTTTAACCCGTGATGCGTATGCACCTTTTGGGAATATGGCCGGAGCCGCCGGCTCTGGTAAAACCTCGTTTGTTTTTGCTTTTCATAACCTGTTTGGCGTTGCAGGGCTGAACAGGATCGCTGCGGGAGCCACCTTTCCTTACCGCAAGGGAGCTTTTATGGCGGGGGTTTTCAGGTTTGGCGACCATTGGTTCAATGAGCATAAGGCCGGTGTGGGCTATAGCCATAAGATCCGGTTTGTCAGCCTGGGAATAAGGATCAATTTTCTGCAATATAAGGCGGATCTTTTAAGGACTTCCGGGGCTTGTGTATTGGAATTCGGCGGCTTAGTGGAGCTCTCGCCTTCACTCAATCTGGCAGCTTACATTTTTAATTTAAACCGCTCCAAGACAGGAGAACAAAGTCATCATCAGGTACCGGTACATCTGAAGGCCGGAATTTCCTATATACCGGTAAAAACGGTTACCTTACTCTGGGAGATCCGGTGGATGACTGCAGGCCCTTCAACCAACAGTCTGGGGATGGAATATGATCTTCGTGGGAAAATATTTCTTCGGACGGGCGTTTCTTATGATCCTGAGGCCTTTTATCTGGGCCTCGGTATTCCCATTTATAAGTTAACCATCGATCAGGCTTTATCGATACATCCGGCGCTGGGATTATCCTACCAGTTTTCTTTGGCTTTCAACATTTTATAAGATGAACAGGACAGCACGCTTATTGCCAGCCATTTTCATGGTTCCTGTTTGGCTTGTTGCTCAGTCATCACAGCAAGTTATTGAGGAGGAACACTTCAGCGAAATCATGGAATCGATTTTCGCTTTCAGGGAGGAGGATGAACCCACTGACGATCTTTACAGGATCTACCTGCAGCTCCTGGACCACCCTATTGTATTAAACCGTGCGACCAGGGAAGACCTGCAATCGCTCTACCTGCTTACAGCATCAGAGATTGACCTCATCCTGGATTACAGAAACAGTTACGGACCCTTTTTTTCCCTTTATGAGTTATACCTGTTGGATGGAATTGACACGACAACTATTAACCTGATCAAACCTTTTATAAGAATAGGCCCTGCGGATAATGATCCGGACCCGCCGGCCAATATCCGTGAACTCCTACATAATAGTAAGGGGTCGTTTATCTGCCGGTATGCACGGGTGATACAGGAGAGGGCGGGGTACCTCAACAAGCGAATGCCTGATAAGCTGGTTGCCGGGCAGTATTATCTGGGCTCTCCGGATCAATATTATGGGAGGCTCTCCATTCAATCGGGAAGCCGGTTAAAAGCCGGGCTCACAATGGAAAAGGACCCGGGAGAGATATTTTATTTTAATCCGGCAGGGGGAGCCTTTGGTTTCGATCATTATGCCGGATATCTTCACTACAGGCCTGGTCGCCGGATAAAAGCGCTCACCCTGGGTGATTACCAGCTTCAGGCGGGACAGGGCCTTGTTGCCGGCAATAGCTTGTTTATTGGAAAAAGTTATGAGCCGATTGCCACCGTAAAACGAAACGATGTCGGGATTAGGCCTTACCAGGGCAGTAGAGAA
>CAZYDB010000293.1:2753-6018 GCA_964645995.1 uncultured Roseivirgaceae bacterium | reverse complement strand
GGGATTATGTAGATCCCGATCATGAAATGGAGATCGATCTTTTCCCCGATGATGGTGTGGTCCATGATATAACAACGGGGTCTTCTTATGGTGAAGGCATTCTCTGGATCGGAACCTATTTTGGGATGAGCAAATATGATGGCGTTCGGTGGAAGGGCTATTTTGACCATGACAGTGGCCTGGCCAGCAACTTCATTAATTTCACCAAGGCTCAGGGGAAGGCCGTATGGCTATGTACCGATAACGGAGTGAGTAATTTTAATGGTGAGACATGGGTAACGTATCGCCCGGTTCCGGAGAGCAATAAGGGAGAGGTGATCATAACGGAAGGAGATAATAAAAGAACTTTAATAACAAATTCAGCCATGTCAAATAATTTCGTCTGGGGTATGGACGTCGATAATGAAAAAGACCTGGTTTGGATGGCCACTGCCAAAGGATTAAGCCGGGGTGAATCTTCCGGGAGATTAATGGCCAGAGCCACTCAATAAGAAATTTTAAATTTATAAAGAAAGCAAAGATGATAGAGACACAACAATTATTGATTGATTTGAAAACGCTGACAGCGGGAGAGAAGGAAGAAATGCAGAAGTTGGGAATCTTAAACGGTGATAATAGCCTAAAGCAATATAAATATCCTGAAGTTCATTATGAGCGGCCCCCTATCGAGAAATTTGCCGTGCATGCACCCCAGGTGATTAATGAGGCGTATGATTACCAAAAGCCCTCCAGTTTTTCAAGGGCCCTCCGGTTGAATTTCGGTGAATATAAAGTGCTGCTGATCTCAGGCACAGCCAGTGTGAATGAAGAAGGTAAGCCTGAGCATATCGGTGATTTCAAAGCGCAGACATGGCGTACCTACAGAAATATTACCAACCTGCTTAAAGCGGAAGGGATGACCTGGCATGATATTGTCAGAACCACAAATTATCTGCGGGATATTGAAAGGGATTATCATGAATTCAATAAAATACGCACTTCTTTTTTCCAATGGTTACAATTGGATCCGTTGCCTGCCAGTACGGGGATACAGGCCAGGTTGTGTTGGGAGACTTTATTAGTAGAAATAGAAGCTATTGCTATCAGCAAATCAAATTAATTTCTTATGCGACTGAAATTTACTGTTTATCCTTTACTTGCGATTATCCTGTTGGCACTTGTCAATACGGGTGCCATAAGTCAGAATGAAGAAAATTATGGGAAAACGCCAGCAGAATTTCTTCCTTTTGGCCGTTTCCAGGATCCTTATATTCGTTTTTTCACCTATCCGCCCCAGCCTTACCTCGGGCCAAACCGGGATAAGCCGGTTCCCAGGGATGTCGATGAGGTAAGAATAGGCGTACTCGCCCCGCTGGAAGGATCCCCTATTGTTGCATATGGCATCCAGATGCTTCAGGGCGCCAGTCTGGCAGTCGAACAGGCAAATGCCAAAGGGGGATATAAGGGGATCCCTTATAAGGTCATGCCGCATAATGATGTCGGTTTATGGGGCGCTGCCGCAAATGAAGTCGTGAAAATGGATGATGAAGGTGTCTGGGCGATTCTGGGCACTATCGATGATATCAATACCCATGTGGCTATCCGGGTTGCGCTTAAACTGGAAATTCCAGTGGTGAATACCGGCGATCCCGATCCCACCCTAACAGAAACAAACATACCCTGGGTTTTACGCGCCATCAGCGACGACCGGCAAAGCAGCTACGCTCTGGCAACTTATTTGTATCAGGAGAATGATTTTAAAAGAGTAGCAGTACTTCGTACCAACAGCAGGTATGGCCGTGTGGGGACCGGAGAATTTAAAGATGTGTCTGAGCGGATTGGCAGACCGGTTTTATTTGAACTTCGCTTTGCTGAGGGAGAGTCGGACTTTTCGGACCAGTTGGGAAAAATTAAAAAATCGACTGCCGATGCCATATTATTATGGGGTAACCCGAATGAATTAGGACTCATAGTTCGCCAGATGCGCGAAATGGGCATGGATCATCCGGTTTTTGCCTGCGACAGGAGTGTGAATCCGGTATTTGTCGAAGTCGCCGGTAAAGAGAACGCTGAAGATATCGTTACTACCTGTCAGTATAATCCTGAAATGAGCAATCCGGCCTACAAGCGTTTTTATGATAGCTATGTTGCAAGGTTCGACATGGAACCCGATGTTTTTGCAGCCCATGCTTTTGATGGAATGAACTTGATCATAAAATCTATAGAAAAAGGAGGGCTTAACCGGGCCAAGATCAGGGACCTGTTACTGGACCTGAAAACTTATCAGGGGTACGAAGGAGCTACCGGAAAAATGATCATGGATCCTTCCTGGAATGATATTGGAGAGATCTGGATGGTCAAGATCGAAGACGGTGAATTTAAATGGTTTCCAAGACCTGAATGGAAATCCGGTAAAGCGCAAAGCAATGCCGGCGGAGTAAAAGGAAAATGAGTGAATGATGAATACTGTTGCCTGTAATATCAATACAACCACAATGGACACAAGCTCCTATCCGAAAGCAGGACGTCATAATTATCCGGGAGGATCCTTTATCGATGTAAAGGGAATTAAGATCGGAGGTGAAGGTTTTGTGATGATGGCAGGCCCCTGTGCCATTGAGAGTGAAGAACAGCTGATGACAACGGCTCAGGCCGTTCACGACAATGGAGGCAATATCCTCAGGGGCGGCGCCTTTAAGCCCAGATCATCACCTTACAGTTTCCAGGGACTGGAGCGAGAAGGACTGGAGCTGCTGCGAAAGGCCAGTAAGCATACGGGGATGCCGGTAATTACCGAAGTAATGGACACCAGGCAGGTGGAGATGGTATGTGAATATGCGGACATACTTCAGGTAGGATCACGCAATATGCAGAATTTTCCGTTATTGAAGGAAGTAGGGCATTGCCACATACCGGTGATGTTAAAAAGAGGGATGAATGCAACGATCGATGAGTATCTGCTGGCATCTGAATATATCCTTGAAGGTGGGAATGAAAAGGTCATTCTATGTGAAAGAGGTATACGGTCTTTTGAAACCTCTTATCGTAATACCCTGGATCTCAATGCGATACCCATGCTTAAAAAGCTGACACACCTGCCTGTGATCGTTGACCCGAGCCATGGAACGGGGCATGCCTGGATGGTGCCCGATCTGGCGAAGGCGGCTCTTGCGGTCGGCGCCGATGGTTTATTGATCGAAGTGCATTACGATCCACATCATGCGTTATGCGACGGGCCGCAATCCCTCACCATCGATGAGTTCAACCGCCTCATGAAGGACCTTAA
>CAZYDB010000293.1:0-2743 GCA_964645995.1 uncultured Roseivirgaceae bacterium | reverse complement strand
AAAGTGCTGGCAAAGGCAATGGGCAGGCATATGATCACCATGGAATCATCAATGATCTGATTTAATCAAAAGAGAATGTATTTTTGGATACTGGGATTGATCATATTTTTAAGGGTGGGTTCTGTTATTCCTATCCAACAGGAAAATCTACCGGTTTTTGAAAATTCTTTCAGCGATCTTTCCTGGTTAAGTGGAATTGGAGATATCAAGTTCAATCCTGCAAAACAACCAGCAGAGGTAAGGCTTGGTCTTTTAATACCGGCACCACCTGAAAATGAGCCCCTGGCCCGGTCTGCATGGCAGGGTGCCGAACTTGCGATAAAGATGGCGAATGAGGAAGGTGGATTCCAGGGAAAACCTTTCCGGCTGATCGTCCGCACTGCTGACGGACTTTGGGGAGCAGGCTCGAAAGAGGCGGTAAAATTTGTTTATGAGGACGAAGTCAGCGCGATCATCACTGCCCTGGATGGAAGAAATGCTCATCTTGCCGAGCAGGTAGCTACTAAATCACATGTTGTTCAGATCGCCACAAGGGCCACCGATGAAACGCTATCACAGGCCTTTGTACCCTGGTTCTTCCGTATCGTTCCGGATGACAGGCAACAAGCTGAAAAGATATTGCAGGAGCTCAGCCGTAACCGAATCAGTAAGATAGCCCTTATGCATGCTGATGATTACGATCAACGGATGGCAGCCCAGACTTTTAAAAAGAAGGCTTTTGACAGGGACATTCATATCAGGACAACACATGTCTATTCTTCAGCAGACCCATTGAAAGATGCCTCAATTACAGAAGTTAATGACGAGGTAGAGGCATTGGTTTTTTTCGGGCTTTTCCGGGATGCCAGGAAAATAATGGACAGGGTCAGGGAGAAGCGGGCTGATCTGGCTGTTTATGGTTCCTTGGCCATCACACTGGATGGTCAGGTGGGCAGGGAGGTATCTTCCGGATGCGAAGGGGGTATTTTTGTATCCTCGAAATTTTGCTTTACAACACCCGGACAGGAATTTAAAAAGGCGTTTCAAGAATCCTACGGCCATATACCGGACCCCGCGGCCTCCTATGCCTTTGATGGGGTAAAAGTCATAATACAGGCTATACGCGAAGCCGGTCCTGATCGTGAAGCTATCCGTGATTCCCTGAAGGAGATGCGTTTTGCGGGTGGGGCCACCGGATCCATTCAATTTGACAAATATGGCAACCGCCAGTCCCCTGTCTTTATGGTCCGTATCATTAAAGGGCACCCGGTCATCCTGAACCACTAGATCAATTATCCCCAGTACCTACTAAAAAAATATCTGAAAAATACTTGTACCCTCTAAATATTTCCTATAACCATCATTTATAGCTATTTTTGCAGACAAAATTTTCAGGCATGTATCTAAGTGAACAGGAAATACAGAGAAGAAAAGACCGGGAAGAACTTCTTAAACTTAATATTGACCCCTATCCGCCCGATACTTTTAAAGTCAATGTTTCTGTTGCTGATATTCATCAGAACTATGAAAAAAGAAAGATGGATTATAAAGATATATCCATCGCAGGAAGATTGATGTCACGACGTATTATGGGGTCAGCTTCTTTTGCTGAGATACAGGAGGCTACCGGACGGATACAGATCTATATCCGGCGGGATGATATTTGCCCGGAGGAGGATAAGACATTATATAATACAGTATTCAAGAAACTACTAGGCATCGGGGATATTATTGGAATAAAAGGCTTTGTGTTTACCACGCAGACCGGGGAAATTACTATTCATGTTAAGGAATTTTATTTGTTATCGAAATCATTGAGGCCTTTGCCCATCGTTAAGGAACGAGAGGATGAACAGGGTAATATCATCACCTATGATGCCTTTACCGATCATGAACAGCGTTACCGGCAGCGATATGTTGACCTGATCGTAAATCCGGACGTGCGGAATACGTTTGTTAAACGTTCCAAGATGATCGGTTCGATCAGAAACTTTCTGAACGATCATGGTTACCTGGAGGTAGAGACCCCGGTCCTGCAACCTGTTTATGGGGGTGCTGCAGCAAAACCTTTTACCACCCACCATAATAAGCTTGACATGAAACTTTACCTGAGGATTGCCAATGAATTATACCTGAAAAGGTTGATCGTCGGCGGATTTGATGGTGTGTATGAGTTTGCGAAAGATTTTCGTAATGAAGGCATGTCGAGGTTCCATAATCCCGAATTCACCCAGGTTGAATTGTACGTTGCCTATAAGGATTATTACTGGATGATGGACCTGGTGGAAGAGATGATTGAAAAAGTAGCCCTCGACCTTTATGGCACGACACAGGTGAAAGTAGGGGAACATACCATTGATTTTCAGAGACCCTGGAAGAGATATACCATGTATGAGGCAATTGAGCAATATACCGGTTTTGATATTTCTTCGATGGATGAAAGGGAGTTAATAGAAATTGCCAAGGAGTTGCATGTTGAGATTGACGATACGATGGGCAAGGGAAAGATCATTGATGAGATATTTGGGGAGAAGTGTGAACCGGACCTGATCCAGCCTGCCTTTATAATGGATTATCCCATCGAAATGTCGCCGCTGGCCAAAAAACACCGGACAAAACCCGGGCTTGTTGAGCGCTTTGAAGCGATCGTAAATGGCAAGGAGATCTGTAATGCTTTTTCAGAATTGAATGACCCCATCGATCAGAGACAGCGTTTTGAAGAGCAACTGGAACTAGGGAAAAGAGGGGATGAGGAGGCCATGGT
>CAZYDB010000292.1:0-6044 GCA_964645995.1 uncultured Roseivirgaceae bacterium | reverse complement strand
TCCGGGATGAACCTGCGGCCCAGCGGTCGATACAGGAATCGGTGACAATTGCTGATGATGATCATGATCCGGAGAGCCCTTTGCTTGATTTTCATGATGTTGATTATTTATATGGAGAAGTGCCTGAACAGTATTCCGAATATTTGAAAATGCTTATTGAAGAATATCAGGAGAACAGAGATTTGTTAATGAGAGCTCTTAAAGAAGAGAATTTCGATGAGTTCAGACGTATCCGTCACAGCATGCAGTCCAGTATTAAGCTGTTGAAGATAGGTGTATTACGCAACCGGCTTGATGATATCCGGGAAGAATTTACCCGGGATGCCATTCCTGCTGCGGGGGGTGATTACCCGGAGGAACTGGGCGGGATGATGGACAGGATTATGGCTATATTAAAAGAAAAACTTAAAGTTCTGGTCTCTCAGGATTAATTTCGGAACCCGTATTTATTTCGGGTATCCCGGCGGTTTTCGCATTGGTTTCTTTTTTCTCTTCTTTTTCTTTAAAAAAGGCCTTTTGTCTCAGTAAAATGATACTCACCCCGATAAAAATAGATGCATCGGCGACATTAAAGATGGGCCATAAGGCCATATAATCACCGCCGAAAAAGGGTATCCAGTCTACAACACGGCCTTCCCAGATGTCAACATAGAACATATCAATTACCTGCCCATGGAACCAAGGCGTTGAAGCATTATAAGGGGCATTATCCAGTAACACCCCATAAAAGATGCTGTCGATGAGGTTTCCGATGGCCCCTCCCAAAATAAGGGCGATACACCATACAAGCCCTTTATGAACATTCGTTTTAATCAGGTAATAAAGATAATAAGCAATACCAACTACAGCCAGCAGGCGGAAAAGGGTGAGGATGAGTTTGCCATTCTTATAGCCTATCTGCATGCCGAAAGCCATGCCCGGATTCAGCGTATAATGAAGCTTGAACCAGTCATCAAAGACCTTGATCTGTCCTACGATGCCGGGATCCATGTTAAAATGGACCAGCATCTTAACAATCTGATCAATGATGATGATCGAAAGGCTTAATATATAAAATCTGGAATATTTCACGTTTATTTATTTCGTTGGTTGATCACTTTTCTATTTTAAGGATAATGACATGTTCATCTACTTCAAACGTCTTACCACCGGTTATCTTATCCTTTAACCCCAATTCCAGTGCCTGTGTTTCCGTACAAATATAATCCTGATTTGTTATTAGCGCCTCATTGACTAATTTATCTTTGTTTTCCACATAGATCCGTATCTTATCCTGTACATCGAGACCCATTTCTTTTCTCAGGTTCTGTACCCTGTTAACTATATCTCTTGCGACACCTTCTTTCCTCAGCGCTTCATCGATAGTGATATCGAGTGCCACGGTCACGCCATTTTCCGTGGCCACCGACCAACCGGGAATATCTTCCGAAGAAATTTCAACATCTTCAAGCGTCAGGGTAATATGGTTGCCGGAAGGTAGTGACAGGTCATACCGGTTCTCCTGTTCGATTGTAGCAATATCCTCCTGGCCAAGGGCGGTAACTGCCTGGTTGATCTCCTTCATCAGCTTGCCGTATTCCTTGCCCAGCTTTTTAAAGTTGGGTTTGATCTTTTTTACCAGGATGCCGGAGGTGTCATCAATATACTCCACGAATTTAACATTAACTTCTGATTTGATGATTTCCTGCACCGCCGAGATCTGTTCTTTTGTATGCCGGTTCAGTACGGGGACCATTATCCTGGAAAGCGGCTGCCTTACCTTGATCTTGTGTTTCTTCCTGAGAGAATGGACCAGGGAAGAGATCACCTGGGCAAGGAACATTTTTTCTTCAAGGTCTTTATCAATAAATTCCGGATCGGTTTCCGGGAAATCGACCAGGTGAACCGAAGCTGATTGATCCTTGCCGGAGGTGTTGTTCAGGTCCCTGAATAAAAGTTCCGAATAGAAAGGGGCGATGGGAGCCATCAACTTGGCCACTTCCTTCAGGGCAGTATATAATGTTTGATAGGCGGCGATCTTATCTTCATTATATTCTCCTTTCCAGAACCGTTTTCTATTCAGGCGCACATACCAGTTGCTCAGGTTGTCAATTACGAAATCCTGTACCAGGCGGGCTGCCTTTGTCGGCTCATATTTTTCGTAGGCTTGCTTTACCGAAGAGATGAGCGTGTTTAGTTTAGACAGAATCCAGCGATCACTTTCTGTTCTTTGGCTCAGGGGTGCGTTCTCTTCCTGGTACCTGAATCCATCAAGGTTGGCATAAAGTGCGAAGAAGCTGTAGGTATTGGTCAGGGTGCCAAAAAAACGCCTTTTTACTTCCTTCACTCCTTCAATATTAAATTTCAGGTTATCCCATGGGTTGGCATTTTCTACCATATACCACCGGAGAGGATCAGCTCCATGGTTTTTGATGGTTTCAAAGGGGTCGACCGCGTTCCCAAGCCTTTTGGACATTTTGTTGCCTTCTTTATCAAGTACGAGACCGTTGGAAACCACATTCTTAAAGGCGACGCTGTCAAATAATAATCCGGCAATTGCATGAAGGGTGAAGAACCAGCCCCTGGTCTGGTCTACGCCCTCGGCAATAAAATCGGCAGGATAGTATTTTTTGAATGTATCTTTTATCTTAAAAGGATAATGGACCTGGGCATAGGGCATGGCGCCGGAATCAAACCATACGTCGATGATGTCCTGTTCGCGGTACATCTCCCTGCCACCGTTGCTGATCAGAATGATCTCATCAACATATGGGCGATGAAGATCGAAGTCATCACCAATAGGGGCCTGTTTTATCCCTGCCCTGATCGCTTTATCTACTTCTTCACGCAATTCATTTAACGAGCCGATACATTTTTCCTCTTTTCTGTCCTTCGTAACCCAGATAGGCAGTGGTGTGCCCCAGTATCTCGACCGGCTCAGGTTCCAGTCTACCAGGTTTTCGAGCCAGTTGCCAAAACGTCCGGTACCGGTAGAAGCCGGTTTCCAGTTGATCGTATTATTGAGGGCTACCAGCCGGTCCTTCAATGCGGTGGTCCTTATAAACCAGGTTGTCAGTGGATAGTATAAGACAGGCTTATCCGTACGCCAGCAGTGGGGATAGCTGTGGAAATAGCTTTCCACGCGGAAAGCTTTGTTCTCTTCTTTCAGTTTAATCGCGATGAGCACATCGGTTGACTTGTATGCCGGATCATTCTCATCCTGTTCGGTATAATTCTTTACATGCATGCCGGCAAAGTCGGTGATCTCTTTCACGAACCTTCCCTGCTTGTCGACGATGGGCGCTTCCTCTCCATTCTCATCCTTCACATAGATGCCGGGTATACCCATTTCACGGGTTACCTTAAAGTCGTCCGCACCAAACGCCTGGGCCAGATGTACGATTCCTGTACCGTCATCTGTAGTCACAAAATCGGCGGAAATAACGGTGAAGGCCGGTGCCGGCAGGGGGATATAAGGCATCAACTGCTCATAGGACAGGCCTGTCAGCTCAGCCCCTTTCATCTCCCCCACTACTTCGTAAGGGATGAGTTTGTCACCCGGCTTGTAGTCCCCGAGGCGGAGGTCTGATGCTTTTTCGGAGAAATGGGCCGTTAGCCGGTCTTTGGCCAGGATCACATTGATGGGTTTGAACGTATAGGCATTGAAGGTTTTTACCTTCACATAGTCAATATATTCGTTAACGGCCAGGGCCGAGTTGGCCGGCAGCGTCCATGGCGTTGTCGTCCAGGCCAGCAGGTAATCATTTTCCGTTCCTTTGATCCTGAACTGTGCCGTGATCGATGTGTCTTTAACATCCCTGTAGGTTCCAGGCATGTTTAGTTCATGCGAACTGAGGCCTGTTCCGGCAGCCGGTGAATAAGGCTGGATGGTATATCCTTTATACAGGAGGCCCTTCTCGTATAATTGTTTCAAGAGCCACCATACCGTTTCCATATAATCACGATCAAAGGTGATGTACGGGTCGTCTAGATCGATCCAGTAGCCCATTTTACGGGTGAGGTCATCCCATTCGTCCTTGAAGCGCATGACCGTATCACGGCACTTACGGTTGTATTGTTCAACGGTTATTTTACTGCCGATATCTTCCTTGGTAATGCCTAGTTCTTTTTCTACCTGCAGTTCTACCGGCAGGCCATGGGTGTCCCAGCCTCCCTTACGGTTTACCCGATAGCCGCTCATCGTTTTATAGCGGCAGAAGATATCCTTTACCGTCCTTGCCATCACATGGTGGATGCCGGGTGTGCCATTGGCGGAAGGAGGCCCTTCATAAAAAATAAACGGTTTGTTATCGGGCCTGTGCTCAACAGACTTTTCAAAGATCCTGTTCTTGTTCCAGAATTCAAGGATATCATCACTGATCTCCGGGAAATGAAGATCTTTATATTCACGGTATGTTGGTTGATCGCTCATCATGTCAAGAAGAGTTTTTTACTTCTTTGGTTTCAGCTTCGTTATTTTCCACAGATAATAAATTCAGGTTGATTTCCTCATCTTCATCTTCCTGGTAAAAATCATCATAATTCTCAATGATAGGATGTGTATCTTTCGCTCGTTTCCCGCTGTCGAAAGCAAGCAACAGTGCCGGGAGGAGGATCAGGTTGGTGAACATCGCGATCAGCAGGGTGATGGAGGTAAGCTTACCCAGGGCGATAGTGCCTCCGAAAGTGGACCATGCAAAAATGATGAAACCGGCAAAGAGGACGAGGGAGGTATAGACCATACTGGCTCCTATTTCGCGGATGCTCTTACTGACGGCCAGGGGCACAAAGAAATTATTGGCAAAAAGTTCCTGTCTGTATTTTGCCAGAAAGTGGATGGAGAAATCGACCGAGATGCCGAAGGCGATACTGAAAGTAATGGCCGTGCTGGGTTTGAAAGGTATTCCGAAGAATCCCATCAATCCTGCGGTGATCAGGATAGGTATCATATTGGGAATAAGTGAAAGGATGATCATCTTCCAGTTCCTGAAGAGTATGGCCATGATGGCGGAGATAAGCAGGAAGGCGATCAACAGGCTGAATCGCAGGTTCTCGATCAGGTAATTATGTCCTTTCTGAAAGAGCAGGCTGGTGCCGATCGTATTGGCTTTCATTTCGGTACCTTGCAGGAGGATATCAAGTTTTGGATTGATCACATCGTCGATCAAGTGCTGCATTTCTATAGAGCCGATGTCGTTGATCTTAAGGGAAACACGCATGATCTGTCCGGTGGAATCAACAAAGGCCCGTACCAGCGGATGATCGGTCGATTCACCCCGGAGGTAGCGAAGGATGAAGTTCTGATCACGCCGGTCGGGAAGATCATAATAGGCCGGATTATTATTATAGAAGGCCTGACGTGAGGCTTTCACAAAGCTGACTATGGAGATTGGCCTCGAGATATGTTCCTGTTCCTGAAGAAATTGTTCCAGTTCGTCAATTTTCCGGAGGTTCCGCAGATTGATCACGCCGCGCTTTTGCCCTGTATCGACTACGATCTCCAGAGGCATTACTCCCGTGAAATTCTCTTCAAAAAAAGAAAGGTCTTTTTTAATTTGGCTGTCATCAGGGATATCATCCACCATGAAGGATACCGAATGTACCCGGAAGATACCGATCACTGCAAGTACGATAATCGTCACGATCACTGAAAAGATTGCATACTTATGACGGTGTACCAACAGGTCGATACTGCTCAGGAATTTCTGAATTAAAATGAAATTAAGATGCTTGAGCCGTTTTCCCCTGGGAGTGGGAAGGTAGGAGAATACGGCAGGGATGAAAATCATGCTGACCACGAAGGTACACATGATCAGGATGCTGGCTACAATTCCGAATTCACGAAGGATGAGGATATCAGTGGAGAGGAGCACGCCGAAGCCAATGGCGGTGGTCAGGTTGGTGATGAAAGTGACAATGCCGATCTTGCGTATCATCACACTCAGGGCCCTTCCCTTGCTTCCGTATTTTTTGATCTCCTGATGATATTTATTGAGAAGATAAATGCTGTTGGGTATACCGATTACGACGATGATCGGTGGCAAAAGGCCGGTCAGGATGGTCAT
>CAZYDB010000291.1:0-6069 GCA_964645995.1 uncultured Roseivirgaceae bacterium | reverse complement strand
GATATCGCCGGAGGTTTCCAGGCTTGCCGTGCAGCATTGGAATGTCAGGCTGGCGCAAAGGAGATTTTCTTATGAGGACCTCGATAAAAAAGACTTGGTTTTCCTGGCAACCGATGATTATGAATTACATAAAAATATTATCCAGGTCACCAGAAAACGCCAGTTGCTGACCAATGTGGCAGATTCCCCGGAATTATGTGATTTTTACCTGGGTTCGATCATTCAGAAAGGAAATATGAAAATAGGGATCTCAACCAACGGAAAGTCTCCTACCGTTTCAAAACGAACGAGGCAGTTTCTGGAGGCAATTATTCCTGATGATATTAATGTACTGATAAACAATTTACACCAATACCGGGACAGGATAAAAGGTGATTTTCAGAAAAAAGTTAAAGTTCTTAATGAGTTTACACGTTCACTTTTAGATGATCCCAAATATGGAAAAATACACCAGAACTAATAAAAATCAGGCTGTGATCAGCCAACTTAGTGAGAAAGACCTGGAAAAACTTAATGAAAAATACCGGTCACTGACCCCGGAGGAACGCATTATAGAGGTTTATAATGATTTTGACAATATCCTGCTCACCTCATCTTTCGGAACCACTGCGGTTTATCAGCTTCATTTGTTTTATAAACAACAGATTGATCAACCGGTCCATTTTATAAATACTACCTTTCATTTTGAAGAAACGCTTAAATACAAGGAAAAACTTACCGGCATGTTCAACCTGAAAGTGATCGGTATAAATCCAAATCCCAAATGGAACCGGCTGTCCCACGAATCCGAACTCTGGAAGCTCATCCCGGATCAATGCTGTAGGATCAATAAGGTTGAGCCTTTTGAAAAGGTAAAAGAAGGATATGATCTATGGATTTCAGGATTGATGAACTGGCAAAGCAATCACAGGGAAACCCTGGATATCTTTGAAAAACGCAAAGGCATCATTAAGTTTTACCCGATCCTGGATGTTACTGAGCAGGAAGTATTGGCGTATATTGCTGAGCATCAACTTCCAGAACATCCTTTAAAACCCCTTGGCTATGAATCGGTTGGCTGCAGACACTGTACGCTAAAAGGTAAAAAAAGAAAAGGCCGTTGGGCACAGACCGTAAAAACAGAATGCGGACTGCACCTGTGAATAGCTGTAATGAAGACCCATTAACCGACTATTCTGTTGTTTGCTTTGTATGACATAAAATAGATAAGGGATATTTACAACAATCTTGAATTGAATGTCTTATTAATTTATCATCGTTTCTCATCCCTCATTTCCGTTCCCCATTTTTTTCAGCTCAAATATAGGCCCCAACACCAACCAAAAGCTTTAGAAAATCTCCACCGTTAGCCAATCCTTGAGCCTTCACCTTCACACAGTAAACGGTTGTATTTTCTAGCCTGCTTTTGGTTTTTATATGACCAGCCCAGGCCTTTTATGTGAGCATGAAAAATATTTTACATATAACGAAATGAGTCATGTGAACAAAATCAAAAAAGAATGTCTATCAGATCGTAAATGACCTGATCCTGGAAAAACTACAGCAAGGCACCATACCCTGGCGTCAGACCTGGACATCCTACGGACCGCCCAGAAATTACATCTCCAAAAAACCATACAGAGGATTTAACTCAATCATTCTGAACTCGCTTCATTATGAATATCCGCTGTATCTGACCTTTAACCAAGCTAAACAGATCGGCGGATTCATTAAGAAAGGTTCGACCGGCATCCCGGTGATCTACTGGAAGATCCTGCATTATTCGGAATCCGGTAAAAAGATCAAAACCGAAGATCTTTCGAAACATGATCCGGTAAAGATCAATACGGTTCCATTGCTCAGATATTATACTGTTTTTAATATCAAGGATGTGGAAGGTATTGTTCCGGACCTTCCCGGGCAATATAAATCCAATGATCCTATAGCAACTTGCGAACGGATCGTAACTGATATGAATAATCGTCCGGAGATCCTCCATAAAGGCGATCAGGCGTATTATCAGTTGTCGAAAGACCGGATCTGTCTGCCGGTTAGGACCAACTTCCATTCCAGCGAAGAGTATTACAGTACCTTGTTCCATGAACTTTCCCATTCCACCGGACATCCCTCCAGACTGAACCGGAAAAGTCTGATCGAATCCAAGGCCTTCGGATCCAAATTATACAGCTTCGAAGAACTCATTGCCGAGATTTCCGGTTGTTTCCTCTGTAATGAAGCCGGAATAGATTATGCGGTTATAGATAACAGTGCGGCTTATATCGATAGCTGGCTTAAAATACTTATCAAAGAATTCGAAGAGGATCAGACCTGTTTTATTAAAGCTTCGGCTAAAGCACAGGCTGCTGCGAATTTTATACTGAATAGAAATAATGTAGAATCCAGAGATTATCTTCAATCTAGTAAAATAAATGAAATTAAGTTAGATTTTAAAGAAATGGCCTAATCATGGCTACCATATTTATTTTCAAACCTAAATCAGGAATAACTTGATTAATCATTAATGAGAGTTAAATTTCCTGGTTAAATATCTCTTGTTATATTTATATATACCAATTCAGGATTTACCGGTTCAATTTCTCCATTACTACAGGATACATTAGAAAAACCGGCAACCTCAAAATTATGGATAAGATCAAAACGTAAAGTGTCAGAGATATTAGGCAATAGATAATCCCAATAAATAATTATCTCATAATTACCTTCAGGAAGCTGAATGGATCCTTTTCTTCCAAAGGATGTCCCAATTACAAATGCGAATCCATGACCTAAGGAATCTAAATACGTTTCTGATCTTTGTTGATAATCAGTTGATGAATAAAAAACTCGTATATTTTCCTTTTTAAAAACACTTGAATTTGGATTTAATAAATCGACATTACTCTGATTAATCAGAAAAATTCTGAATTCACCGCTGATGGATTCAATAGGCGATTCTGAATTACATCCCACCAGGAATAATATTACAATCGACAGTTTAAAAATTTTATTCATAATAAATATATCCTCAATTTCAAAATTCAAAAAAAGAAAATTATGCCCCGTACGCAACACCTTGGTTCAGAACATGTAAATGTAAACATTATGGCCTTACAACCAACATATGTTTTCAGGCATTATATTCATCTCCAGTTGTGGTATTGTACCAATTATTGAATGAATACCAACCATTCCCAGAAAATCTTCCCCAACCCCAATTCATAAAATAATGCTTATATGACTGGAAAAATGAAGATACTAATTCACCTGTATATGGATTCATTTCACAACGATAGAAATCAAAAGTTCGTTTTCCTTCTATTACCCCCCAGTGACCATTGAAACTTATACAATTACCTCCAGTTAATCCAGTGACTATCACTGGTCTACTACTGGTTATTTCAGTATCAATTATACTATAGTTAACAGGGTCAAAATAAGTATTACTCGCATACCCACATTGATTCTTAAGAAAAGAAACTGTATTCCAATAATTCGCAGAGGTTCCGGAACAGCTGTAATTAGAGTTAATTCCATCTGCAACAAATTTGAGAAAGGCTTTTACCTCATCACAAGCATAATAATCATGGTAGTTATAATTCCATCCGTTTGGCTTTTCATGATAATTCATCACTTGTCCAACTGCAATCCCTCCACACCCGACTGAATATTCATCATAATAATATGAACCATCTGAATACTCCCGATAACACGGTTGTTGTGAGCTTATATAGCCATTAAAATCATAATCTTCACAACCAGAAAAGTCTTCACCGGATTGTCTCCATTGAGTCCCCATTAAAGGTCCATAACTAGGTCCTGCGACACAGTATTCATATCCTTCATATGGGCAATTAGGATCAGATAATGTTCTTCCCGACAGAGAAGAACCATTTTCAATTCTATTCCAAATACTATTATACGATTCCTGTGGTTTCATATTTTCATATCTGATATTTTCTATCCCAATTAGAATATCTGACATCCATACTTCTTCTAATGCAGGAGGAAGTATACCATCAATTGGGAATGAGCCTTCATAATATTCAGCTAAAATAGGTTCAATCCTTTTATCTGCTGATAAAATTATCCATCCATCATTTTCGCCATAATTAATTACATAGAATGCGTTATTATTATTTTTATCTTTATAGGATTTAATAGATTTAACTTTCCGTTGTTCAGTTCGTGAAGATTGGCTTTCAATATTTATGGAGATTGATTCAGCTATGTCAATAGCTGTTGTTTCCGACACAAAAAAATCGTTTGAGATTTCGTTAGGTTCAATGACATTTTCTTCGTTTTTACATTTAATGAAGATTATCATCGTCAAAATAAGGAGGATACCAGAAAAATACTTTTTCATGTTTTCTAAAAATTAAAAATTTAATATAAAATAGGGTCTGACTTTAAGATTACGTTTCGGAAAAAATCAATTCTTATTGTTCTTGCCGGGCAATATTTCCGCGATTAATGAATTAAATAATTATTAATCAAAAAATATCCGTTGTATTATGTTAATCTAAAGAATTCCTCGAGGCTCTGCCTCGGGGTACAGAGGAAAGTTTGAAAACCTAAAGGTTTTCATGACGCTTTGAAAAAGCGTAATTTCGTTCCATGAGCGAACATTTTTATAAAAGGCACAATAAGACATTATTGATGTATCATTTGGTTTGCCCGTTGAAATATAGAAAAAATGTAATAACAAAAGAAATAGGAGAGACATTGAAAGAAATATGCAAGGGGATAACAGAAAGATACGAGATAAATTTTATCGAGATAGGATATGAGTCAGATCATGTTCATTTTTTAGTTCAGAGTGTTCCAGAGTCTTCCGTAACGGTGATAGTGAGAACTATAAAGAGTATAACGGCCAAGAAAGTATTTCAAATGCATCCAGAGATAAAGATAATACTGTGGGGAGGGAGTTTTTGGACAAGTGGATATTATGCTAATACGGTAGGGCAGTATGCCAGTGAAGATGTAATTGGAAAATATGTCGAGTCCCTGGGAAAACAACAAGAATACAGAAAAATATATAGTGGGAAACTTAGCCTTTTTTGATACTTCGGGGCTCTGCCCCGGAGTAGTTCATTAAAAAGTAAATATCAATTCGTATATTGCTATAAATTTAGAAAAATGAAAGAAATTATTATTTTTTTTGTTATAGCCTTGAATTTAATTGTTAATATAAATGCATATACTCAGGCAACATCTATTTCTGGCAATATATTCGACAACAGTAGCAAGGAACCGATTGAATTAGCGAATGTATATATAAACCAATCTCTAATAGGCACCTATTCAAATAAACAGGGGTATTTTTTTATCGACAATATTCCTTCTGGAGAATTTGATCTGGTATTTTCCTGCGTTGGATATCAATCACAGATTAAACGAATATCACTGAATAAATCCGATACTCTTCATTTTGATATTTTTTTAAAACCTGAAAAAAAAGTGCTAACTGAGATCCAAATCAATGAAAAGAAAGACAGAAAATGGAATCGTCAGTTCAGGAAATTCAAAAAAGAAGTGTTGGGGAATTCCATTAATTTTTCATCCTGTGAAATACAGAATCCATGGGTGGTTGACTTTACCGAAAACAGAAAGGAAGATCATTTCATTGCAACATCCAGTGAACCGATTGAAATCATTAACCGGAATACTGGATATCAATTGTATTATGATTTAAAACATTTCAGTATCGTCGATGATAAATTACAGTTTTATGGTGTTACACGGTTCGAAGAGTTAAAACCCGAATCAGTAAACGAAATAGAAAAATGGGAATATTTCAGGAAAAAAACTTACCTTGGATCTGTTCGACATTTTTTCAAATCCCTGATCAATGATCAATTGGACCAGGAAGGATTTTTGTTGTATAAGGTAACTTCAAGCAGAGATTATCAACCCTCCAATTTACTTAATGACAAAGTAGGAAAGCAACTTATCGAATTAAAACCCGAGGATATTGTTTTTGATTCGGGCCTACGAAATGATAAGGAAATAAAATTTAAAGGTGAAATAGAATACATCTATACCAGAGAAAACTGGAGATATTCCCCATATAAAGATGCACCCTTCCCGGTA
>CAZYDB010000290.1:0-6071 GCA_964645995.1 uncultured Roseivirgaceae bacterium | reverse complement strand
CTTCAAAAAGAAAATCAGGGAAGGGCGAAAGACCACGACCGTGTTATGCGATGATTTTGATTATCAGCAGATAGATGGCAAATGGCTAAAAGAGCGATACGAAGAGGGGGACCCTCTCAGCGAAGAGATAATCCTTGAGTGCGCCGGGATGATCGGTATTGGTATATATAATATTTTTCAGATTTTCAACCCTCCATTAATTCTGCTGGGAGGCGGATTAATGAGCTGGGGCGATATATACCTGTCCCGTATCCGGGAAACCTTTTACCGTTATGCGCGTGACATGCTTTACGATCCGATAGAGATCCGTCTCTCACAGACATTTTCAGATGCCGGCCTGATCGGGGCTGCCTCATTGACCCTTGAATAACTTATGAACGAGCGGCAGAAAAATATACTGAATATTCTGGCTGAGCAAGCAGAGGTAAGTGTGCAGGGGCTTTCAGAAGCCATGGATGTATCCGGGGTGACGATCCGGCAGGACCTTACCTATCTTGAAAATCAGGGATTGCTGAAGAGGGTCCACGGGGGGGCTGTTCTCAAGGATGCCGATGATATGGACATCCGGATGAGTGTTCAGTATGATATCAAATTACAGATTGCAAGGAGAGCGGCAGCTTATGTGCATCAGGGGGAGACCGTATTGCTCGAATCAGGATCTATCAATGCCCTGTTGGCAAGAGAGCTGGTGCGGAAAGGCCGTATTACGCTCATCACCAGCAATGTATATATCGCCAGGCAGTTCAGGAACAACAGGGAGGCGCCTATCATTCTTACCGGGGGGTTATATCAGCCGGTGAGCGAAAGCATGGTGGGCAAGCTGGCCAGAAGGGGCATAGACCAGTTGCATTTTTCCAAAGCATTCATTGGTATCGACGGTTATACTGAACAAACCGGTTTTACCTCGAAAGATCTGTTGCGGGCAGAGATATCCTCCCATATCATTGATAAATGCGAAGAGAATTTTATCCTGACCGACTCCAGTAAATTTGGACATACCGGCTTAACAACGATCTGTGAGGCCTCTGCGATACAGCATCTGATCACTGATCACCGGCTGGAACCTCATTACCGGGGCCTTCTTACAAAGGAAGGGGTGGATGTAATAATGGCGTGAAGCCGGATTGCCGGCATGGCCCCTGACCCAGCAGGGGAGATTGGATCGTGCCTTGCAATTTCTTTTATAACTGAAACCAGTAATTAACCCTGATGGGCATCCCGTTTTTATCGGGGTGCTCCATCAGCCTGATAGGGTGAAAAATTCGTGAATTTTTCAGGTTAAAATCAATCAGAAACGATCAGTCAAATTCTAGTAAATCAATTGTTTGCGAGAAATATAAATGAACAGTATATCAGTTACTCATCTGGTTATCCAGCCGTTCCCTGTTCGGAATCAAAAGACTCCAATGACAAGATCACATGAGCATCATATTTTTTGGAAAGTTGTTCTATTGTTTCCCAGGGAAGGGGGTCAGGCATGGTACTTCCGCTCCTGGATCCTTTCAGTACCTCATTGGTGCGGATAGCCTGGTAACGGTCTGCATTCGAGAGGGTGCGGTATACGGCATTAAGGGTGATCTGAGAGGCCATCTTATCCTGGCCGATACCCTCTCCCGTTAGGCCTCCTTCCAGGATATTCAGCACTTTATTCTCCGGGGCAGTCCGGTCAATGAGCGCAATGGACTTGATATCAGCCGGTATATCGATCTCCGCCGGATAAAGTGCATTGAAACGGATGGTCGGGTGGCTGCATTGAAAGGTGAGTAAGACAAAAACTATAAAAAAACCGGCAGCTTTTTCATAAGACATTACATATACTTTTATAATTTAGCATTTTTTTATCCCGGGATCAATAAAATTCCACTGCGATGGGCCTTTATTTATTAATCCCGGGAAAAATTATCGGGACTTAATATCAATATATATGATTAGTATAAACATGAATACAACTTACAAGAATAATCTGATACTACTGAAAAGCGCGTTAATAACGGCATTTATCCTTTGCCTCTATCTTCCAAATACTGCCAGCGGCCAGGGCAAAAAAGTCGTTGTCGAAAAGCCGGTACTCATCGACTCTGCTGTCTATCTGTATGAAGCAGGCGATATTTATTTAAGCGGTCAACCCGACAAGGTAGCTCTTGATAAACTGGCACGGGAAGGCGTTTCTTTGGTGATCAATATCAGAACCCAAGAGGAAATAGAGTTTCATAACAGCCAGTTATTCAATGAGCAGGAATATGTTGAAGGCTTGAATATGGGTTATGTGAATATCCCGGTTGGAGGAGATGCCGGTTTTACGGATGAAGCAGTGGCGGCTGTTGCCAAAGGTATTGGACAGACGGATGGGAAGGTGTTGTTACATTGCAGGACTGCAGGACGGGCTACGTTGGTGTTTATGGCCTGGCTTATCAACTACCAGAAGTTTTCCGTCAGGGAATCATTCGAGTTTGGCAAAGCGGCCAGATTCTCTTTTCCCCTGGAAGACCTGCTTGGCTATCCCCTGAAAATGAAGCCTGGCCGTAAGAAGAGATGATCCGTCTTTTTCATTCATTCCTTAACGTTTCAGCAGGATTGGTACGGAGGGCAATGGTGCCCTGGTAGCTTAAGGTTACCAGTATGATCAACAGACTGATCATTCCTGCCAATATAAAGAATACGGGACTGATCCTTATCTTATATTCAAATTCACTTAGCCATTTACTCATGATCGTACTGGTTACCGGTATGCTGAGGATCAGCGCCAGTATCAGCAGTATGATAAATTTCTTTGAAAGCATGAATAATAAATGAATGGAAGGAGCGCCAAGTACTTTTCGAATGGATATTTCCTTAAGTCTGCTGTTGAAGGCCAGGATGGATAAACCGAACAGTCCCAGGCAGCCGATGATCACGGACAACAGTGAGGCGCTGGTGACAACTTTCCCGAGGTTCTGTTCATTTTCATACTGACTTTTAAGACTCTGGTCGATAAACTGGTAATCAAAGGATTCCCCGGGGAATATTTTCTTAAAAGCGGATTCAATGGCTGTGATGCCTGAAGTAAGGTCCTCATTTCTGAGCCGGATCAACAACTTTGGCCTCACCGAGCTGCCGATATTGATATTATTAGCCCCTGAAAATGCCAGGTCAGCATTCATGGCAAGCATAAGAGGAGGTATCTCGGCATGTAATGAGTGAATATGAAAATCCTGTACAATACCGATGATCTCATGATCCTCGAAGGCTTCATGGGGAATACGTTCTCCAATACCAACGTTGAGGTCGAATGCTTTAACGAATGATTCGTTGACGATAACGGATCGTTTTTTATCCGAAGGGCTTTCGTTAGTGAAGTTTCGCCCTTTTAACAGTTGAATATCGAGTGTCGGAAGATACCCGGGGTCGATGGTATTATAATAGAAATCCCTGGTTTCATTACCATCTGTTTCATAACCGATTTGGGTCCATCTTCCCTGTTCAAATATATGAGATGAAATCCCTGTTGAAAGCACTTGCGGCATTTGTTTAACCGCTTCTTCAAAGACTCGGGCTTTGGCAAAACCTTTGGTTACAACCTCTCTGACTCCTTTGGCCTCTTCCGTATTCATCGGTATGTACATGACATTCTCCTTATCATATCCCAGGTTTTTATTTTGCATATAGTGAAGCTGCGACCGGAAGATCAGCGCACAACCGATCAGGATGATAAACAGCACGAACTGGCCCGTTACCAGGAAGGAGCCCAGAACATTATTCCCTTTATTCACTTTTAGCTTACCGCGCAATATATTGGCCGGCTTGAAACCTGACATGATCATGGCAGGGTAGCTTCCGGCAAGGAGGCCGGTCAGTAATGTTAGTGCCAGGTATAACCCCATATTTACCGGGGTGAATGTAAAGGTCAGGTGCTGGTTGGTAAATTCATTGAACCAGGGTAAGGATAGAAATACCAGCACGATACCCAGTATGAGACCGAATAATGCGAGCAGGGAAGACTCCCCAAGAAACTGGATCATGATCTGGGTTTTTGTGGCGCCTGTTGATTTTCGAATACCGATTTCCTTTGCCCGCATGAAGGACCTTCCCAGGGAAAGCATGATAAAGTTAATACTGGCAATGATCAGGATAAGGAGTGCTATCGAAATGAGAATCACCATATATTTCGGATCACTGACCGGTGCATTGCCAGCGGGGAGCTGGTTATTCAGGTGGATGTCCGTAAGAGGTTGCAGGTGTATATTGAATTCCATACGATCCAGGTCTTCAGGGATGACCTGCCGGACCAGTGAGGCGAATTTCGGTTCCAGTGCATCCGGATCAACTCCTTCATTAAGTAAAATATAGGTTTCACCGGTGATCATATGCCATGATGTCAACATTGGTTCGGGGAAGAGGTCTTTCAGGTGATGATCTCCGACCAGCAAGTTGAAACGGATGCTCGAATTGGAAGGCATATCTTCAAGTACGGCCCTGATAGTAAAATCCTTTTCTTCACCACCTATCGGGATTCTCATCCTTTCGTTGATCACGTTAAGCCTTCCAAAGTATTTTTCTGCAAATTTTCGGGTAATTATTATTCCGTCAGGATCGTTGAGCGCATTTTCGGTGCGGCCATAGATCGACGGGAAGCTGAAGATCCTGAAGAAATCGGCCGAACCGACATGAATGGTCTCTTCAAAAGCCTGGTCCATCACCATAACCCGCTCATTGAACGCGGTGAGCATGGTATATGCCGTTATTTCCGGGTAGTTATCTTTAAGTTGCCTACCCATGATAAAGGGGGTATGGACATTGGTGGCTTCCCGCTCACCGGTGCTGGCATGGGTATATGGACGGTATATCCTGTCCGCCTGCTGGTGGAACCGGTCGTAGGATAATTCATTCCGGATGAAGAGGATCACCAGTATGCTTATGGCGATAGCCAGCGATAAGCCGAAGATGTTAATAAAAGAAAATAACTTCTGTTTAATCAAATTTCGCAGGATAATAACAAGATAGTTCCGGAACATGATCTGCTCTTTTTATTTACAGGAGTAAAAATCGATAAAATAAATAATAAGTATTGTTAACTTAAGTTAACAGGTGTTAAAAGATGGGCAATAATCATAACAGGGCAACTATTTAAAACGGACCCTTGTGGCCATCAGCAGAGCGACTGCCAGCAGGATAACCACTGTACCCAGGCCGACGGTGAGTCCGAACGCTTCAGCTATCAGGCCTATCAGTGGCGGTCCTATGAGCATGCCGAAATAACCCATGCCGGCTACGGCGGCAATACTGGCTCCTGAGATCCTGCCGGGCATCCTGGCTGCGGAAATATAGATGGCGGGGACGAGGCATGAAAACCCCAGCCCTGCTATGGTGAAACCGGCAACGACAGAGAGGGGCGTCTGAAGGAGCAGGCCTGTGGATATGCCTGTGATACCGAGTGCCGAGCCGGCGATCACCAGCTTGCGGCTACCCCAGGCCTCGATGATCCTGTCACCATAGAAACGGCCGACAGCCATTGAAAGGGAGAAGCCGGCATAACCCAGCCCGGAATAGAAAGCATCGGCCTGTAAGGTGTTTTTGAGGTATACCGCACTCCAGTCGGCTATGGCTCCTTCGCCAAGCATGATACAGAAACCTACGATGGCGATACCGATCAGCGGACCGGAGGGAAGGGAAAAGATAACATCTGAGACGGTATCCTCACGGATCGATAGTAATGAAGGGATAAGGCTCAGGACAACCAGTAATAACAGGCTGCCCAGGATCAGGATATGTGGAATGGCCGGCACATTAAGTCCGGCCAGCAGGCTGGTGCTGCCGGCGCCTATCATGCCTCCAACACTCCACATACCATGACAGGCCGACATGATCACCTGTGAATACCTTTTTTCAACCGCCGCCGCGGAAGCATTCATGGCAATATCCATAGCCCCGGTAGTGATCCCTAAAAGAGTTAATGCCATCAGAAGGGTGATGTAATTGGGGGCGAGGATCGGGAAAGTGGAGACCGCACAGTAAATCAGGCCCGCCACCAGCGTCGTCTTTCCATCCCCCAGTTTATGAATGATCCAGCCCATGAAAGGCATAATGACAATAGA
>CAZYDB010000289.1:0-6092 GCA_964645995.1 uncultured Roseivirgaceae bacterium | reverse complement strand
GATCGAATAGAAAGTTTCTATAAATCCTTCCAGGCAGAAGATCAGCCCTTTAGTAGTATTAATCCCGGCAGATCGTTTGGCCTTGGTCTACGCTATAATTTTTGACCGTAAGCCGGGGGCACGGAAAACGATAACTATACCAGGGCTCCCTTGATTAATCGGTGATTTTACAGGGTAAAAAGTCAGATTACACCTTATGATTGTGATGAATTTAACACATATCAATAAAACACTAATTATCCCTTCCTCCTATACCTGATACAAGGAAGGTGATCAGGATAATTCTTTTCCTATTCGTTCCAGCAGTTTTTTGGTGGCCATGATCCCTTCATCCTCCGGCATACTGCCTTCAAACTCTATGCCTACATGTCCTGTATAACCTGCATCTTTAACGATCTTCATCAGGCGTCTATAGTCCATCATTTGCTCATCGCCCTGCTCATCAAAGGTATATGACTTAGCGCTCACCCCTTTGGCATAGGGCATAAGCATCTCAGTCCCCTTATAACGATCGAACTCTTCAAGGCAATTTCGCTGCCCGTTTTCCCAGGTCGCCCTGATGCAGAAATTACCGAAATCAGGTAAGGCGCCACAATAATCACTCCCCACTTTTTCCATCACCTTCGACAACCATTCTGCATTGGAGGAATATCCGCCATGGTTTTCGACAATGATATTTATGCCCGCCTTCCCGCCGTATTCCGTTAATTTGCCCAGCCCTTCAATGGCAGCTTTCTGAACATCCTTGTAATCACCCTGACCGGCGGCATTGACCCTTATCGAATGACATCCCAGAAATTTTGCTGCGTCAACCCACTTATAATGATTTTTGACCGCTTCATTTCTCCTTTTGTCATCAAGTTCTGCTAATGCCCCTTCACCATCGACCATGATCAGAACACTGGTAACACCAAGATCACTGCATCGCGACCGGAGCTCACTCAGGTAACTTGTATCCCCCGCTTTATCCTTGAAAAACTGGTTGACATATTCGACAGCCGTAATGCCGAAATCGTTTTTTGCTTTGGCAGGAAAGTCCATATTCTTCAGCTCGCCGGCAAAGAGTGTCTTGTGTAATGACCACTCAGCCAGCGAGATCTTAAAAAACATATCGCCCCCTGATCTTCCATAAGACGGAATCTGTGGAACGGTGGAAAACAAACCCAGACCTGCGGTGGTCATAATTCCTTTTCTGATAAAATCTCTTCTTTTATTATCTGTCATTTCATTTAAAATTTAGCTGTACTTTGTGTTTCTCTACGTATAAAAATAAGGCAAGAATGGCAAATTTCCTTAGAAAACTATTAATTTCGTTCGAAGTAAACTGTTTATTGCGATGCAGATCATAGAAGTAAAAGATAAAAAGCATATCCATGATTTCCTAAATTTTCCCCTGAAAATATACAAAGATTATCCTAATTGGATACGACCGCTCAACAAGGATATTGAACACGTATTCCATCCGGATTCCAATAAACATTTTCGGCATGGGGAATGCAACCGATGGATTCTTAAAAATAAAATGGGAGAAACCATCGGACGGGTAGCTGCCTTTATCAATAAGAAAACCGCTCATAAAGATAATGAACAGCCTACCGGAGGGATGGGCTTTTTTGAATGTATCAACGATCAGGAAGCGGCTTTCCTTTTATTTGATACCTGTAAAGCCTGGCTTACCGAACGGGGAATGGAGGCCATGGACGGACCGGTTAATTTCGGTGACAGAAACGAATGGTGGGGCCTTCTGGTCGATGGATTTGACCGGGAACCAAACTACCAGATGAATTACCAGCCGCCCTACTATAAAAAGATTTTTGAGGATTACGGGTTTAAGACGTATTTCGAACAATTTACTTATGGCCGTAAAGTAAATGACCCACTTTCACCCAAATTACAGGAAAAAGCCGACAGGATAGCGAAAAACCCAAAATATCAGTTTAAAACGCTGGACATGAAAAAACTCGATCAGTATACGGAATATTTCCAGGAAATCTATAACAAAGCCTGGTCGAGCCACAAGGGAGTGCCCAGCCTTTCAATGGCGCAGGCACGTATTATCATGAAACAACTCAAACCCATTATAGACCCGCTGGCTATGTTTTTTGGTTTTTATGAAGATAAGCCCGTTGCTTTCTTTATTTGTATTCCTGAAGTAAACCAGATCTTTAAATATGTTAATGGTAAATTAGACTGGCTGGGGAAGCTTAAATTTATTTATCATAAATGGCGACGGACAAATCGTAAACTGATCGGCATTGTATTCGGGATCATACCGGAACATCAGGGCAAAGGTGTCGAAGGCGCTATTATAATGACGTCCCGTAGGATCCTGCAGGATCAATATCAGCGGTATGATGATTTTGAAATGAACTGGATCGGTGATTTTAATCCAAAAATGATCCACACTGCAGAACAGGTAGGCGTTAAAAAATATAAAACCCATAAGACATATCGGTACTTATTCGATCCTTCCAGGCCTTTTAAAAGGCATCCCATACTCAGCTGATCATTTCTTCCCGTAAATGGCTTATCCAGAAACCCGTCAAATAATGCATGGATTCTTTATTAGCCCGGATCAGGTTGAAATTGATCAAAGGGAAATTGCGACCTATCGGAAATCGTGAAATCCAGGATTCTGGCACATGTAATCCCAATCCCTTCACGGCCAGTAGGTTTCATGGCGGTATGACGGACAGGTTGTGACGGATACAGATTAAGATCTGCTGGTCATTTTCAGCACATCTTCACATAACTTCCAAGCCATTGTGTATTCTTATGATATTTATTCATTACTATTTTTACATTATCATCATCGATATGTCCATCAAAATCGATATAAAAGAAATATTTGAATTTCTTCCCTTCCTTCGCCGGCCGGCTTTCTATTTTGGTAAGATTGATCTTCGCATCATAAAAATCCTGTAGGAAGTTTACCAGACTTCCGGGTTCGTCAGGCAATTTTGTTAAAATACTGGTTTTATCATTATGGCTTTTACCATTCTTAATATCTTTTCCAATGATCAGAAATCGTGTAAAATTATCCTGGGAGTCCTCAATATTATGAAAAAGAACAGGCAGCCCATAGGTTCTGGCGGCAATGACGGAAGAAATTGCCGCCCCGTGCGGATCATCAAGGGTTAGTTTTACAGCCTTGGAGGTTGAGTTGACCGGGACCTGTTCAACTTTATGTTCGCTGAAGGTGTTATCCAGAAAATTCTTGCACTGCCGAAAGGCGATATCCCGGGAATATATTCTTTTGATATCCTCAACTTTATCCATTGTAGTGGCAAAAGCAAAAGTGATCGACAAAGGGATCTCCGCCACAATATTAAGATCGTACAATCCAAGATTATCAATGGTTTCATTAACAACACCCTCCTGATTATTTTCAAGGGGGACCACCCCATACTTTGCTCTTTCGGCATGTATGGATTCAAATACTGAATGAATTGTGGCAAGCGGCAGATATTCACTCATGGCCCCGAACCGGCTTTCAGCGGCCTGATGAGTAAAACTGCCTTCCGGCCCCAGGTAGGCTATCTTTTCAGGCAGTTCAATATTGCGGCTGATGGCAAAAATCTCAAGAAATATCGCCTCGATGGCAGATCGGTTGAGAATACCATTGTTTTCCCTGCTGAATTTTGTTAACCTGTCAATGATGGATTTCTCTCTTTCAGGTCGATAGATAGTTGTCTTACTTGTACTCTTGATATGTCCGATCTTCTTTACCAACTGCATCCGCTCATTCAACAATTCGAGAATCTTAGCATCCAACTGATCAATCTCCTTTCTGTAGTTTTCGAGTTTCAAGATACTATTGTTTTATTATTGTTCTTCAACAGGTTTTATCTTGCCGATTCCATTGATTGTTGTGCGTATTTGTAAAGGATTACCTTCATATTCAATTCCGCCTACCCCTTCAATAGTAGCATCAAGCTCTTCAGTAACAAAAACCTCAGCTCCTCCTATTCCTCCCACAGCAACATTGCATTTTCTGCTTTTCAGATTAAATGCTTTTAATCCTCCGGCACCGGTCAGATTAAGATCCTGTGAACCGGTATCTCCTGACAACTTGATAACACCCGCCCCACTTAATACTACCTTTAACCTATCGGTCCGTATCTTAAGGTCGACAATAGCAGCACCATCAACCCTGAGATCAAGCATTTCTTGCTGTATATATCCTTCGTTATGGATGGAAGCAGCCCCTGTTACCCGGATCGAAGCCAGATCATCATAAACAATGACTATCCTGAGCTTTTCTTTGCTGATGAGTTTCCTTTCCTGCATGATTTCCAGTGTATTGCCCCGAACTTCCGTCATAATGAACGGTTGCAGATTTTCATCAGCGATGATCATTAGCCTGTTATCCTTACCATGTTCAAGAAGTACATCAAAACTTCCGCCAACCCGGATGCTGCTGAAATCCCCCACTTCCCTTTTCTCTGATATAATATTACCATTCCCTTTTTCAAAATCCTCCAGAAATTCACAGGATGAAACCGCCAATAATATGAGCCATAAAGGAATAAACAAATATTTTGAAGTCTCCATATTCCAAAATTGCTAAAAATTCATACATTATGAAATGAATTGTACAAATGATAAACTGAAAACTTGTGAAACTGCAAATTTAATTGTGAATATAGAAGTCTTAACTTAATTTTGGGGCTTTTCAAGTCAAATTTAAAACATGCAAAAAGATCATATCATTTTCGGGCTCATCCAAAAGGAAAAGAAAAGGCAGGAATCTGGCCTTGAACTTATCGCTTCTGAAAATTTTGTTTCCCAGCAGGTAATGGATGCCATGGGAACAGTACTCACCAACAAATATGCTGAGGGGTTACCAGGCAAACGATACTATGGTGGTTGTGAGGTTGTCGATGAAATTGAGGAATTAGCAATCACGCGGGTCAGAGAACTCTTTCATGCTGAATGGGCTAATGTACAACCACATTCCGGTGCACAAGCCAACGCAGCGGTGATGCTTGCCCTCCTGCAACCAGGCGACAAGATACTTGGATTCGACCTTTCGCACGGCGGACACCTTACCCACGGATCATCAGTCAACTTTTCAGGAAAACTATATCAGCCCTCCTTTTATGGCGTAAATGAAGAAACTGGTTTGATCGATTGGGATGAAGTAGCCGGTATCGCTGACAGGGAGAAACCTAAACTCATCATCTGTGGTGCCTCTGCCTACAGCCGTGAATGGGATTACAAAAGACTCCGGGAAATAGCCGACGAACAGGAAGCCTTTCTCCTGGCCGATATATCACATCCATCAGGACTGATTGCAAGAGGGTTATTGAAAGACCCGCTAACCTATTGTCATGTAATTACTACAACAACACATAAGACCCTTCGCGGACCCCGGGGTGGCCTGATCATGATGGGAGAAGATTTTGAGAATCCATTAGGAATAAAAACGCCAAAGGGTAAAACAAGGATGATTTCGTCACTGCTCGATTCAGGTGTTTTCCCCGGCACCCAGGGAGGTCCCCTGGAGCATGTTATCGCCTCTAAAGCGGTGGCTTTTCAGGAGGCTTTATCAGATGATTATTATAAATATATCATCCAGGTACAGAAAAATGCACAGAAGATGGCCGGCGGATTCCTGTCCCGTGGATATAAGATCATTTCTGATGGAACGGATAACCATCTCATGCTGATCGACCTCCGATCGAAAGGCATTACCGGTAAACAAGCTGAGGATGCCTTGATCAAAGCTGATATAACCATTAATAAAAATATGGTTCCTTTTGATGACAAATCTCCTTTTGTAACTTCCGGCATGCGTATTGGATCTGCTGCCGTAACCACCAGGGGCCTGTTGGAAGATGATATGTTAAAAATAGTTGAATTGATTGACAGAGTTTTATCAAATATTGAAAATGAAGGATTAATTTTGGAGGTCAAAAATGAAGTAAACAACTGGATGTCAGAATATCCTTTATTCAAATAATATCGTGACTGAAACTGAAGAGAAAGAGATGTCATTCCTTGACCATCTCGAGGAATTGAGGTGGCACATTATCCGATCATTAATATCTATAATGGTATTTGCAATAGCGGCTTTCCTTGCAAAAAAC
>CAZYDB010000288.1:0-6122 GCA_964645995.1 uncultured Roseivirgaceae bacterium | reverse complement strand
TGCGGCCTATATTGAATCAGTTAAAAATGTGCCTGCCTTTAATGCCATGCAGGCTGAAGGCAGGGAATGGGTTGATATTTTTTCCCCTGAGGCCGTAAATACCTTTGATTATGTGTTTACCGATGCCATGACCTATGCCGATGCTGATGGTGTGCCGGTGCAGATGTGGAAAGCCGATCAGCTGGAAAGGATCGATCTTTCTGACCCGGAAGCATTCATGGATGGACTTGTTGATTATATTGTTGAGATATTGAACAATGAACCCATCGATATTTATGTTAACGCCACCTATATTCCGGATCCTATCGTTGAGCAATATGATGCTTTATGGACTGAACCACGGATGCGGAAGGTGATCCGTGCCGCTATTGATAACGATATCGCGATTGAGATAAGCGCCAGGCTTAAAATGCCGAACTATGCCTTTATTAAATTGGGTAAGGAAATGGGGGTGAAATTTACTTTTGGTACCAATAATATTGATTCAACACTGGGTCACCTGGAATATTGCCTGCAGGCGATTGATGAATGCGGACTCGAAACAGGCGATATGTGGGTGCCTCAAAAGAAAAACTGACCGTTTAAAACATTTTTCCTGATAAAACATTAATAATGTTTAGATTCATTAAATCAATAGCAGGGATGCTGATGGTGTTCCTGTTATTTACTTACTGTGATACTGACCCGGACATGAGTTCTAAAGAAATTATACCACCCATAGCTGAAAAATTCCCACATGAATTATCATTGCACGACGAGGTAAGGGTCGATAACTATTACTGGATGCGGCTGACCGATGAACAGAAAAATGCAGCCAATCCTGATGGCCAAACCCAAAAAGTTCTTGCTTACCTCCAGGCAGAAAATAACTTTACGAAGGCAATAATGGCTGACACTGAGGATTTGCAGGATTCTCTTTTTAAGGAAATAGTGGGCAGGATCAGGAAGGACGATTTTTCGGTTCCGTATTTCAAGAACGGGTATTGGTATTATACCCGCTATGAAGCAAAAAAAGAATATCCTTTGCATTGTCGGAAAAAGAAAAGCCTGGAAGCAAAAGAAGAAATATTATTGAACGTAAATGAACTGGCGGAGGGATTTGATTATTTTCATGTTACGGGTTTAAATGTCAGTCCCGACAACAAAATGCTTGCCTATGGCGAGGATACCTTGAGCAGAAGGGTCTACAGACTTAAGATCAAAAACCTGGAGACTGGTGAACTGTTGTCAGACCAGATTGAAAACACTACCGGCGGATCTGTCTGGGCTAATGATAATCATACTTTGTTTTATACTTCAAAAAACAAGATCACATTATTATCTGAAAAAATTTATAAACATACGCTTGGTTCTAAGACCGATAAGGTTGTCTATCATGAAGAAGACCCCGCCTATTATATCGGGGTTTATAAATCCAAATCTGATAAATATATCATTATCTGGAATAGCAGCACTTTATCCAGTGATTTTCACCTGATTCCGGCAGACAAGCCTGATAGTGACCCGGCACCTTTTACGCCAAGGGAGGAAGTCCTTGAATATGATATCGAACACTACAACGGTATCTTTTATATTGTTACGAACTGGAATGCCAGGAATTTCAGATTAATGAAGACCGGGGAGGGAAATACTGAAAAGGGATATTGGCAGGAAGTGATCCCGCACAGAGAAGAGGTTCTCTTGCAGGGTATTGAAGTATTTAAGGATTACCTGGTTATCAGTGAACGCAAAAATGGATTAACCCGGATCAGGGTGAAAGACCATCGATCGGATGCCGAACATCATATTGATTTTGGTGAATCTGCCTATATGGCCTATATCAGCATTAATCCGGAGATGGATACGGATTTGTTACGATACGGCTATTCTTCACTGACAACTCCTTTTACTACCTATGACTACAATATGACCAGCCGGGTCAAAACGGTTAAGAAGCGGGAAGAAGTCGTTGGAGGGCATGAACCGGAGGATTATATTACAGAAAGATTATATGCTGAGACAAGGGATGGTAAAAAAGTTCCTGTTTCTATCGTTTACCGCAACGATTTTAAAAAGGATGGCAACGGACCATTATTGTTATACGGTTACGGTTCCTATGGTGCGACCATAGATCCATCATTTAATTCAGCGCGCCTGAGTCTTATTGACCGCGGGTTTGCTTTTGCTATCGCTCATATAAGGGGTAGCCAGACCCTGGGGCGGGAATGGTATGAGGATGGTAAAATGCTAAAAAAGAAAAATACCTTCAATGATTTTATCGATTGTGCCCGGTTCCTGATTGACCACCAATACACCAACCCGGATCAGCTTTTTGCTATGGGTGGTAGTGCAGGCGGATTATTGATGGGCGCCGTTGTTAATATGGCGCCGGAATTATTCAAAGGGGTGGTTGCCGTCGTTCCTTTTATCGATGTGGTTACGACAATGTCGGATCCAACAATACCTTTAACAACCAATGAATTTGATGAATGGGGCCATCCTGCGGAAAACCGGGAGGAGTACGATTATATGCTGAGCTATTCACCCTATGATAATGTTAAGCAGCAGCAGTATCCCAATATGCTGGTTATGACGGGTCTTTTTGATTCGCAGGTTCAATACTGGGAACCGGCTAAATGGGTTGCCAGGTTGAGAGAATTAAAGACGGATGATAACCTCTTGTTATTACATACCAATATGGAAGCCGGCCATGGCGGCGCTTCAGGCCGTTTTGAACGGTATAAAGAAACAGCCCTGGAGTATGCCTTTATTTTAAAACTGGCAGGGGTTGACCAATAGGGCTTTATTCTATATAAGGATTACCCGGGTATGACAAAATATGATAAATGGAGTGATCTTTTCTCTTGCTTATAGACTTGTTAAAATTCAGTTTTTGCTGAAGTGATAAAATAATATGCCCTATTTTTTTCTTGTAAAAAGTGTTATTGCTGGTATTATTGCCAGTTTTGCCTGTGGAGCAGGGGTTTTCCCGTTGTTGATCAGGAAGATCGATCCGGCAAAGCATACGGGGCTGGGGTATAGCGTGGCCGGGGGATTGATGTTTGCCGCTTCAGTCTATAACCTGATACTCCCGGGATTCACCTTATCCGGCCATGAAGTGACCATAACCCAGGTGTTACCGGTAATTTCAGGGATCTTGCTGGGTTCTTTTTTTATGTGGGGAACGGATAAGTATTTTTCTTCCGACAGGCTTGAACAGAAAAACTGGAAAAGATGGGGTGGCCGGATGGAGATCCTGATTTTTATTACCATGGCTGTTCACAGTATCCCTGAGGGTGTGGCTGTAGGTGTGGGCTATGCCTCGGAGGAAATAGTCAATACAGAACTGGGTAATTATATTGCACTCGCTATCGCTATCCATAATATCCCGGAAGGATTAGCGGTGGCTATTCCCATGAGGGCTGCGGGCGCTTCTATCAACAAATGCTTCTGGGCAGCCTTCCTGACCAGTCTCCCACAACCTATCGCTGCCATCCCGGCGGGTATCGTTTCCTGGCTTTTTCAACCCATAATGCCCGTGCTAATGGGATTCGCTGCAGGGGCCATGATATTCCTGATCATTCTGGAATTGATTCCTGAGGCACTGCATACCGAGAAACCTCAGCGGATTGCCTGGGCCTTTACGATTGGTTTCTGCCTGATGATACTTGTCCAGGTACTCTTATGATTCTACCTTTCTATTGTTATTGATCATTAAAGACTTCACATCACCGGTTTCAGAAAGGACTATGGCGATCTTCCGGGAATTAGGAAACTGAGCCATTACGATAGTCATTACCGACATGATGGGCACGGAGAGGATCATGCCCAATATTCCCCAGATCGACCCCCAGATAGTTAGCGAGAGCACTACTACAAGCGGGCTGAGGTTCAACGAACGGCCCATAAGCCTGGGCTCCAGGTAATTGGCATTAAGGATCTGAACCGCTTCAACAGCGAGGAATACCCATAAAAAGTAAAACCCGTCGTTGAATTGGAAAATGGCGAAAACGGAAGGCAGAAGGGTTGCAAAGAGTGAACCAATATATGGAATGTAGTTGAAAAGGAAAATGATAAAGGCCCACAATACCGGGAAATCAACTTTAAGGAAAAGCAGTACGATATAACTCATGATCCCTGTGGATAGGCTGACCAGCGTTTTCATTATGATGTACCGGTTGATCGATTGGTTGATCCTGTTCAATACATTTTTCACCTGTTGATAACTTTCCTTGTCTTCCGATATCAGTTTGATCTTACTGGCAAAGATGAATTCTTCAATCAATAGAAAAACAACATAGATAATGATCATGACCATATTGCCGATGGCAGAAGTCAGGGAATTCAGAATATTGGAGAGATACCGGGTCAGGTTCAGGTCCTCCAGTCGCGATCCAAGTTTGCTTGTCAGGTCCTCAAGATTTAATTTCTGTCCGATCCTGTCAATGATGTTATTTTCTGTCTGGCTGTATTCGGGAATTTTTTTTATGATCTGTTCTATATTGCTGACCAGCAGTTCACTGACCGACCCGATAACCGCCAGCATCACTAGCATGGCAATGGTTCCTCTCAACCACCGGGGCATACTTTTCCCTTTTATCCTGATCTTGCCCAGGAGGACACGAACTTCCTTGATAAAATACCAGAAAACAATGGCAAGGATAAAGGGTTGCAGGATGGCCTGAAAATAGATCATTGCAAAAATTATTCCCGTGATAATGATGATCCAGTAGGCAAGGCGCCTTTGCGCTATTCCCTCTTTGCGGCTTTGGTCGGTCATATGATGATGTTTTATATAAATTTAGGATCAATATCCTTTTACTACAAATATCAAACGCTTCTTTTGTATATTAGACACATTGAAAATTTTACACTGACGATATTTTTGACCCGGTCAAATGCCGGAAGAAAGCAACCATTATACTTTTTGCAGAATTTCTGAATCACCTTGCGGGCTGCAGGCAGGAAAAATTCGTGAATTTTTCAGGCTAAGGCCGAAAATCAAATGAGAATGAAAAAAATTATTCGTGCTTTAATGATCGTTGCCGGGCTGCTTGTTTTATCCTATTCCGCTTTCTGGCTGTATGTCAGGCATGGCGGAGCGGAAATAGAGCCGGTAACACCGGAAGCCTGGATCCTGCCTGACCCGGGAACCGACTTTCGTGCCCGTATCCCACTGTCCGGTGCGGGGAATTTCAGGACACTGGGAGGCCTCAGGATTGATTCTCTGTCCCATGTAAGGCCGGGAAAGCTCTTCAGATCCGATTCACCTTCAAAATATACCGCAGGGGACTGGGAGAAGCTGGAATCCATGGGCGTTGGAATGATCATCGACCTCCGGTCCGACAAGGAAACGGAGGATGACGACTATCAGGTACCGGAGAATATCCGGTATATCCATAACCCGGTTTACAGGCAGGACCCCATGCGGGATGCTTTCCGAATATTGCTCTATGAACGTCATAACCTTTCCCGGATGATGGAGGAGGGGTATATGAATTTTGTGAAGGGAAAAGCTGAAACCTTTGGGCAGGCGATCAACCTGATCAGCGAAAACCCCGATAAAGGCATTGTCTTTCATTGTACGGCAGGGAAGGACAGGACCGGCGTTCTTGCCGCGCTGATCCTCAGTGTTCTGGGGGTTGACCGTGAGACGATCGTATATGATTATGCCCTGAGCAATCATGGTTTTGAATCGAATTTCAATGCCTTTCTCGAGAAAGGCTCCTCACAACTCGAACGGTTCGGGGTGCCTCCCCGGGAGATGGAAGTACTCTTTGCCGTGGATCCTGCCTGGATCATCTGTGCATTGGATGGGATTGAATCGGAATTTGGCAGTGTTGAATCCTATCTGCTGAATGAGGCAGGAGTAAGCAGGGAGAATATCGAAATGCTGAGAAAGCATCTTATTGTTTCCGGTATGAATCAATTCTGATCTAAAAAATCTGTATTCTACTTCATAAACCTTGCAGCCGGAAAACAAATGATAGACGGAAGACGGACGGAAGACGGAAGATGGAGATTTGCAAAGGTTATGTTCAATTAAGTGTGTCATTTAATTCTGCGATCTCCTTTGCACTCCGAAGACTGGTACGAATGAGGGCGACCTTCCCCCTTCCATCTTCCTTCCTCCATCTTCCCCC
>CAZYDB010000287.1:0-6147 GCA_964645995.1 uncultured Roseivirgaceae bacterium | reverse complement strand
AAATAACTAAATTTTCATGGGTGTTTGTGCTTTGCCAAATCATGGGTGTTTCATAAAAAAACATTTTTAAGATACGGCTGATACGGGTCAGACCAATATTAATTTTTATATTGCAAAAAGAGCATTGATAAATAAATATAGTAAGCTTTTTATTCTTTAGAAAAATAAACGGTCTTTCAGATTGCTGCCCCGACTTAAATTTTTATTTATTATGAAACCATTTCTTTTAAGAATCGCATTATCTGTTTTTTCATTTTATCTGATTTCTTGTCAACCCGATAAACAGGAAACGGCTATCCTCGCTGACACCTTGGTTGCCGGCGATCCTGCTTTAGCCGGCATGTCAGCCAGCCGGTTGCAGAAAATCGATGGCCTTATCGAAGAATACATTGAAAAGGGATGGATCCCCGGCGCCGAAGCGCTGATTGTGCGGAAGGGTACGATCGTTTATCATAAAGCTTTCGGAATGAAAGATATAGAAATGAATGACCCGCTTGAAAAAAATGATATATTCAGGATTGCTTCGATGACCAAAGCCATTACCAGCGTGGCAGTAATGACGCTTTATGAAGACGGATTATTTCTGCTGGATGATCCTGTTTCAAGGTATATTCCGGAATTTAAAGATCCCAGAGTCCTCCTGAAAACAAATCCTGACGGAAGCTATGAAAGCCGTCCTGCAGAAAATGAAATTACCATAAGACATCTGCTGACCCATACTTCCGGGATCGGTTATGGATTTATTCATAAGGAGTTACAGCCAATATATAATAATGCCGGCATTCCTGATGGTTTTGTTATAACTTCTTCAACATTAGGCCAGTCTGTTCCGGCCCTGGCACAACTACCTTTACTTCATGAGCCGGGCGCCCGGTTTACCTATGGCCTGAATACGGATGTGCTCGGGTACTTTGTCGAGGTGATGTCCGGTAAAAGTTTTGGCGAATACCTCAGGGAAGAGATCTTTGAACCCCTGGGAATGGAGGATACTTATTTTTATCCTCCGGAAGGAAAACTGGTAAAGCTTGCTATCGTTTATGCAGAGGATGAATCGGGAATACAGAAATCTGAGGATGCAAGATATGATTATCCATTGAAAGGCTCCAAAACCTATGAATCGGGTGGGGCAGGGCTCTGCTCGACGGCCATGGATTATACCCGGTTCATGCAGATGTTGATCAACGGTGGAAAATATAACGGGCATCAGATACTGGCGCCGAAGTCCATCGCATTGATGACGATGGATCATACGGGAGGTTTATTTGGCCAAAATAGCTTTGGTCTGGGCTTTGGTATAACCACGGAAGAGACTGTCCATCAACAACTATCTTCTGTTGGAAATTACTGGTGGGGAGGATATTTTCATACGCATTTCTGGCTTGATCCCACTGAAGATCTCGTCGCGGCTTTAATGTTGCAGATGTATCCTGTCCTTCATGGTGAGATCGAACAAAAATTCCAGGTCCTTACCTATCAATCGATCATTGATCTAAATCAATAGGTTACCGGTTGCTTTCTTCCTATTCAGAGGATAATTGTTGAATTTTTATATTATTACACATCACCCGGAACTTTATCCGGATCAAAAACTGTTATTCATCTATCGTTTTTTCACATCCGATCCGCCTGAGGCATTGATATTCAATACTTTAGGATCGCCACGATAATTGACATCGCTGCCGCTGGAGGCTTCCACCTCAAGGGAACCGGTAACCCATATTTTTACATCAGAACCACTTGACAGGTCAAGGATCGCATTTTCAACTTCAAAATCGTATGCGTCGATATCGCTCCCGCTGGAAGCCCTGGCTGTGAAATCACGACAACTGCCGCTGAGTGTGGCGTCTGATCCACTGGAAGTCCTGATGTCAACCTCCATGGCTTCCAGTTCCAGCTTGATGTCACTTCCGCTGGAGGCTTCAAGTTGAATCTCGTTAAATTTTAGGAAGTCATCTGATATCACATCGGATCCTGCACTTGCATGGATCATGTTGATGTCAGTAAAGGTGATAAAAGCTTCTACATGCCCGCTGCGGAACCATTTCCTGTCGACGGAAAGTTCCAGAATCCCACCCCGGACATCTGAATTCACATCGTCGATCAGGTCTTCATCGGCCCTGATCACCAGTTTCGTTTTATTGCCCTGCGTCAGGGAAATGTCGATGCCACTGCTCACTTTTATACCATTGAAATTGCCTATGTTACGCTCTTCTTCAACATCGCGACCCAAACCCCCGTTGGAATAAACGCAGGATGACAAGGGGATGATGAATGAAAAAAGAAGAAAAAATAGTGTTAATGATAGTAGCTTTTTCATGATATTAACTTAAGTTTTTTAAGGAAAATAAAATAAAAGTAATGCTTTTTAATCAGTTTTATGATCCAAGTATTAGAATTATGACGATCATTTGGATCGTTAAGTTACAAAAATTCAATAATTTAGTTTTGGCGGTAAAAGGTTTAAATATCAGGAAAATAAAAATATAATTTTAACTTGTACGTACAAGTTTAAATTGTATTTTTGGGATACAGATTTTAAGGTTGAAAATTTTTTGAAGGAAAAGCGTTACCGGCAGATTTATGCAATCCTGAAATCAGGGATCCAGAAAGGAATTTATCCAACGGGTAGTTATCTTCCTTCTGAAAACAATCTTTGTCAGACCTATCAGATTACTCGAACCACTGTGAGGAAAGCACTTGATGAACTTGTTAATGATGGATTTGTTGACAAGCGACATGGCAAAGGAAGTCAGGTGAAAGAAAGAAGGCAATCCCTGGGTTTATTGGCGGTAAAAGGATTTTCAGAGGCGGTGGGAGACAGGGTAAGCACCATTTTTTTACAGAAGCCACAATACGGCAACTGGCCTGTGGATCTTCCTTTCATACCAAATGAAGAAGAAAGCGCTTCTCCCTGTATATTTTTTAAGCGTTTGCGGTATGTGGGCGATATTCCTGTGATGGTGGAATCCAACTGGATGCCACTTACCGCCCTTGACGGATTTTTAACATTAGATTTTATTAACGGTTCATTTTTTAAAACGCTGAGTCAGCACTACCAGATCGAGATTACCGGATCAGAACAGGAGTTAAGGGCGCTTCCTGCTTCTGCCGAGACAGCAGATTTACTTGAGATCTCTGTAGAGTCCCCTTTATTACAGATCTTTATTAAGTTCACAACGAGTGATCCTGGTTTAAATATTTACAGTTTATTGCATTGCAATACAGAGAGATATCCGATTGGAAACATTTATAATCATTAAGTTATGAAGAAAAAACACCAACTTTCCCGCCGTGATTTTTTCAGATCATCGGCAGTAGCAACAACGGCGCTAATTGGCAGCGCCTCCCTGGCATCCTGTAAAAACGATGAAAAAGGTTCACCTGAACAGCGATCGGCATACCCAATATATCGTGGGAAGGCTGATCTGTCGGGGGATCATGTTGCCGGTCTTCTTTTTTCACAGATTGGCTATGAGCCTGGTTATCCGGTCCGGATTATAATCCGCTTACCGGCAAAGGAGGATCTGTCAACAACGGCGGTTTGCAGGCTGACTCCTTTATCCGGGCACTCTTCCATTGAATCGACCATTCAATACTGGGGTGAGACCTGGGGAAGTCATTGGTGGGAAGTCCGTTTTATGGACATGCCTATCTCCGGTGAATGGCTAATTGAAGTACAGGATGGAAATGAAATATTGTTCCGTGATGAAATGTTGAGGATCGAAAAGGGCATTTTATGGGATCACACGATTGAGTGGTCTTCTGTGGATATGTTAGAGCGGAGGGTTCATTTTACCAAAGTCGGCGCCGGCTGGCAGGATGCAGGAACATTATGGGTTGAAAGCTGTGCGCAAAGCGCCATGGTGATCGGGCTGGAGGAACTCCTGGAAAAAGGAGCCGGCCGCTTTGACGACGCTTTCAAAGAGAGGATATACAAACAGGTTATTGTCGGATGCGATTACCTGGTAATGACACAGGAAAAAGCCCGGGAGCTTGGTTTCCCGGAGGGTTCCATGTCTCATGATCTCCATGGCCATGAACGGGATATTCTTCCCAATGATGCCACTAAAGCGGTTGTAGCTTTATGGAAGGCTGCAAGACTGCTGCCGGACAGTTTCCTCGCTAAGAAAGAAGAATATAGCCGTGCCGCCGATAAGGCTTTTGACTGGCTGCGGAATGCTGCCCGTCCGATGGGCGATTACGGGCTAAGCCGTTTCCAGCGGGGTCTGGAAGAAGAGGTCGCCATCCCCAACGACGAATGGCAGACGAGGGACCTGCTCATGCTTTGCCAGGGGGCGCTGGAAAAATACGTGAACGGTGATCATGGTGCAAAGAAAATTTGTGTTGATCTTGCGGAAGAGGTTTATGGCCGGCAATTGAAAAAAGAAAACCCAGAAGCCGGGTTTTACGGACATTTCCGGGAATATGCCAGTCTGCCGCATACCGAAAAAGCGTGGTGTCACGGAATCGTTAATAATAACTTCGGCGCCGATCTAGGTGGTATTTACCCCAATTACCTGATGCCGGTGATAGAGATGGTGCAGCTATGGCCCGATCACCCTGATGCCGGACAATGGAGGTCGATGCTGGAAGATTTTACCTATGGGTACCTGATCCCTGCCTGTGAAAGAAATCCTTTTAAAATCGTACCACTGGGTATTTATGGGGAGGAAGGCCCCGTCTGGTTTTGCGGCACCTTCCATGGGACCAATGCTATTTACGGGTATACCGCTGCACTTGCGCTGGAACTGACTCACCTATTTGATGATCCGCATCTGAAAGAAATAGCCTATGGTAACCTTCAATGGCTGGCTGGCCTGAACGGTGGTATAACCAGGCAGAATCTTGAAAAAGGATGTGTGATCTACAGTGCGGACGTTCCTGAAGGACTTGCAATGCCGGCAAGTATGATCTGTCATATAGGTGACCGGTGGGCTGGTACCTGGTTCCAGACAAGAGGCGTGATATGTAATGGGTTTTCGACCGGCGCCCAGTTCAGGTATGATGTAGCTCCTGTTCAGGCTAATGACGGGCCCTTTTCATTGACGGATGAAGACTGGATTCCTCATAGCGCCGCCTGGCTGACAGGACTTGTCAGGTTATAATCAATGAAATCAAGTAATAAAAAAAACAAACAGAATATGTCAAAAACAAGAGTATTAGCTAAAATGATCGATCATTCTATTCTGCATCCAACGATGACTGATGAAGATCTCAAAAGGGAATGTGCGGTAGCAAGAAAATTTGATGTGGCCTCCGTCTGTGTAAAACCCTATAATGTGCCCCTTGCTGTTGATCTACTGAAGGGATCTGATGTGCTGGTGGGATGCGTGATCGGTTTTCCGGCCGGCAATTCAGCTATTGATGTCAAAACATACGAAACCGAAAAAGCCTGCCAGGATGGTGCTGTGGAGATCGATATGGTCATCAATATCGCCAAAGCCCTTGAGGGTGACTGGGACTATATGGAAAGGGAGATTGCGGCCGTCACCGATACCTGCCATAAATACGGGGCGGTAGTAAAGGTGATCTTCGAAACGGACTATGTCAGGAAAGAATGGGATATCGTACAATTATGTCAGATATGCACCCGCGCCGGAGCGGATTACGTGAAGACTTCCACTGGTTTTGGCTTTGTAAAAGGAGAGGACGGTAAATACAGCTACGAAGGCGCCACTATTCCCAATCTGAAACTGATGAGGGCCAGTGTTGGTCCCGAGGTAAAGGTGAAGGCCGCCGGAGGGGTGAGAACGCTGGATCAATTGCTGGCCGTACAGGAAGCCGGTTGCGATCGATGTGGGGCAACCGCCACTATTGCCATGATGGAAGAAGCCATAAAAAGATTTGGTAGTTAAAACACGGCAGTCCAATCCCGTTCGACAGGAGAAATAAAGGATTTTCGTGATTTCCTTATTTTTTTTCAGATCGTGTATGCCGGGATCGGGCTATTTTTTTATATTGTGAAACATTTTTTTAACGGAACTATAATTTTTAAATATGTACATTGTAGACTCATACGGCCTGGCCGTCGTTTTCTGTATCATCACCATGCTGGGATGGGGCTCCTGGGCCAACACCCTTAAGATGACCTCCAGAACATGGGAATTTCCCCTCTATTACTGGGATTATTCAATAGGACTTGTGCTT
>CAZYDB010000286.1:0-6193 GCA_964645995.1 uncultured Roseivirgaceae bacterium | reverse complement strand
CGAACCCCTGTTACCAGGATGAAAACCTGGCGTCCTAACCCCTAGACGAACGGAGCATAGTTATAATTTAAAAGAACATCTTTCAATCTCTGTTACCAGGACGCCACCCTGCGGGTAGTCACCCCTTAAGTGAAAAACCTGGCGCTATTTATCTGCCGTACCTTTAGCGTAGACTGACAGACCCAGACCATCCTGCGTTAAAACTCCGGATGCTGAAAAAGGAGCACAACAGAAAATACCAAACTTCAAATAACAAATTTCAAAAAGGTTGATGGATTGAGACTGGTGAAAGACTGTAAACCCAGCGATTCAACCCTCCTTCACTTAGGTGCGTTTTTTAAACGTGGTGCAAATATAGACGACCACAAACACATTACAAAAAACAAAAGAAAAAAAATTTGACTATTAATGATTTGATAATAAAAACAATTAAGGACAAGATTGTCTTTTGCCAATTTTGGGGCTAATTTTGGGGCTTTAATTCTTAAACATAAATTTTTAATCTTATGGCAAATATTAAACTTGGAATCAATGGATTTGGTAGAATCGGACGTCTTATTTTTCGCATCGCCGATGCAGATCCTGATATAGAAATCGTTGGCATCAACGACCTCCTTGATGTTGATTATATCGCTTATATGCTTAAATATGATTCAACACATGGACCGTTTAAAGGCGATGTAGATGTTAAAGACGGCAGCCTGGTCGTTAATGGTAATACCATCAGGGTAACCTCTGAAGGCAATCCTGCAGATCTGGACTGGGCTGGTGTCGGCGCCGACTATGTAGCAGAAGCTACGGGTATCTTCCTGACCAAGGAAAAAGCTCAGGGACATGTGGATGCCGGAGCCAAAAAAGTACTCTTCACCGCACCATCCAAAGACGATACGCCAATGTTCGTTATGGGTGTAATGAAGAAAAATACTCCTCTGATATGAAGTTTGTCTCAAATGCTTCCTGTACCACCAACTGTCTGGCTCCCGTTGCCAAAGTATTGCATGACAACTGGGGTATTGCTGAAGGTCTGATGACTACCGTTCACGCGGTTACCGCCACACAGAAAACCGTGGATGGCCCTTCCAAGAAGGACTGGAGAGGCGGCCGTGGCGCTTATCAGAATATCATTCCTTCCTCCACCGGAGCTGCCAAAGCGGTCGGTAAAGTAATTCCTGATTTAAACGGTAAGCTGACGGGTATGGCATTCCGCGTACCTACGTCTAATGTCTCTGCTGTCGACTTAACCGTAAGACTTGAAAAAGAAGCTTCCTATGATGAGATCAAGGCAGCGATGAAAAAGGCTTCCGAAACAACAATGAAGGGTGTATTGGGTTATACCGAAGATGCCGTGGTTTCCATGGATTTCAATGGTGACCCAAGGGCCTCTATATTCGATGCCGGCGCAGGTATCCAGTTGAGCCCGACCTTTGTCAAAGTGGTCTCATGGTACGATAACGAATGGGGTTACTCTACGAAAGTCATTGATTTACTCAGGCATATGGCCAAAAAGGATGGCGTTCTCTAATCCTGAATGCTGAAAAAAAACAAAAACAGGCTTTAATCAATTAAAGCCTGTTTTTTTTGCCTTACGCGCCCGCAGGAACTGATCGTCATACCTCCGTTCAAAAGGAATGAATATATGCTTTTCCCTGAAAGGTAGCGTCTGTTCCATGATATTAAATCCACAGCCGGTAATGATCCTGTTAACATAAGGAAAGAACCCATGCGCCGGGTAATGATCAATGGTCTGAAGGTTGGGTATCGATACCGGGGAGATCAGAAATAATGCCGGATTCACCTGTTCAGCCTCAGCCATATCATAGGCATGATCGATCAGCAACTCTATCTCCTCACGCCTGCCGGAATGAACGACAAGCCAGTTCATGCCCTCAGACAATAGCCGCATCAATCGGTCGGGAACCACGGGTATCGGATAGTCCAGCTTACCCTCCCAGCGCTCCGTGCAATGTCCTTTTACAAACAATTCATGTTCCGGCTCAAGTTCCTCCAGGATAAATGACTTTTCAAAAGTTACTGCTCCGGATACTTTGGATAAATACCTGTCCCACCTGATATTTCGGGTCACATACCATAAAGGAAGATCATCAACATCGTCAGCGCCCCTGATCTCCCCGAGAATACCTCCGGGAAAACAATCGAGGATCAAGCGGCTTGTATTATTCTTCCTCAATTGTTCCCGAATAAAACCAAGCAGCCCGGCCGGATTGGATTCAAGTGCTGTATCGACGGAAATAACCAATGACTTGTCGAATATTTTATCCGAATAAGTTGATGAAGTAATGATGCGCCATTCCCCGATAGCAAAAGTATGAAGGAAAGCCTGGGCACGGACGAGATGACCCATTCCTCCACCCATCGCGTAATAGAGGGTCATCGGAGGAAGGCTGCCGTCTCAGCGAAGATAAGCAACCGCTGTTCCATAGGCATCTTCCCGATCGCGAGAATGCCGGAAGCCAGTTCCTTCGACTCCCCGGCAATAAAATACAAATCATCCTGCCCGGTAACCACCACCGGTAGTCCCGCCGATCCGAAATCCACCGACCCCGATTCCCTGCCATCAAATAGGAGTACCGCCATGCCGCCCTTTTCTTTCACCTCCCAGACCGGTTCCATCTCCTCGTTATCGGCGATCTTGATCTTATCCGCCCTTATCTTCACTTTCCAGAGCAACCGCCCCCCCACATCCCGTAATTTAAAGCCATCATCCTTGTAACGGACTTCATAAGTTATCCTTTTATCGGCTGATTTATATTTGCACTTATCAGCCCGGTCACAGGATTTTACCAGGCTGGACTCACCATAGGCCACCGCAGGCTCCCGGCCGAGGGTGACGGAAGCCAAGAATTGATTATCACGGTCGTTTATATAAAAACGAGGGACAGATTCCTGCTCCCGGGTAGCTTCTCCTTGTCCCGGGCGTGCATCAGTTACCTGGTCTGCCTGGTACTCGGTCTTACTTCCGGAGCAACGGAACATAAGTAGCAAAAGAACGATTCCGTTAAACAATAAATTTGGTCTCATAGGGCAATAATATAAGGTTGGACAGGTTTTCCAATTCTTTTTGTTCGTTAAACTGTGTTTGTATAACCTTCTGAAATAAACCGGCTCTTTCCTTTCTTTGCCCGGCCGTCAGGCTTAAAAATTCGATCATAACTTTACGAAGGTGGTCATGGTCACCCGGCTTGAAAAGCATGTTCTTTAATTCGGGAAAAAGAACATCGTGGATGCCGCCCGTATCGGATCCGATAACCGGTATCCCGAGGGCTCCGGCTTCCAGGAGCACGTTAGGCATCCCGTCGTAATAGGATGGTATGGCGATCAAATCGCAGGTACCGTAATACTTTATCAATTCAAAGCGGTCCAGGAAAGGTAATTTATAATGATTGATTTCACTTTCAGCCAAAGCCTCGATCAACCCTTCTTCTACCTCCCCGGCTAATAACAACATCACCTGAGCCTTGAGTTTTCCGGAAGAACGGATAGCATTCAATAAAACCCGCAGTCCCTTTTTCTCCTTCAGATGACCAAACATCCCAACCACCTGTTTGCCGGCGGCATGCTCCTCCCTCCAGCTTCTGATGAACAATTCCTCACTTTTCATTAATTGCCAGTCGTCCAGTCTGATCCCATTGGGGGTATGCAAAAGCTTTACCTCCGGACGGATGGCATGTAGCTTGGTCACCATCTCCTTCGTCACACAACCAACCGATTCAGAAGCTTCGACACAATCCATCAACATCGATCGCCTCCTGGGCATAAACAGTGCCGTGTCAAAATCATTACCCCGCAAGAGGGTGATCAGCGGTTTTTTAAGCCAATGGGAAAAGACCGGAGCAGCTATTACCGGAAGATAACCCCCAAAAACCACACATTTATCTGGTTCCATGCCCGCCTCCCGGATAAAATTCCAGCATAAGTTGATGGTATGAGCCTCATTCTCATGAACCGGCACAGCCGTATAGGATCCATGCTCCAACCGGTCGGTGCGGAAAGGCTCCCTCCGGTTGGTAAAATGGATCACATGAATATCCATTCCTTGCTCCCGCAGACCATATACGATCCGGTCACAGGACTGTGCCATCCCTCCACGGCTGGGTGGGTAGTTTTCGGTGATCCAGAGTAAGTCCATAATAAAAACCTGACCTTAGAACCGGAGTACTCAGTCGCCGGCCGGTTGTTTTCTTTTACCTGATAAAACTGATCCGGCTGTCTCTGTGCCCTCCGGTATAATTTTATTAACTATCGAAAAAAGAATCACTGCTGTCAGCATCATCCCAGGTCTGATGGCCTTCCCTGCCGAAGCTATCATAATCATAATCAGTGAAATAGGTATGATGCCAGACCATAAAAGGCACTGCCGAATACCCCGCATCAAAGTCCTCTTCCATGTATTCCTCCCTTTCCTCTCTAACCCTGTCTCGCTGGGCAAGTTCTTTCGGAAAGCCGGAGCCCGGCTTTGCCTCTATGAGATCATACAATTCATTGACTGATTTAAGAAAATCTTCAAGCAAAACGACATCCTGAACCTTCTCGGATTTAGTCTTAACCTTAACCTTGCAAATATAAAAATCCTCCGTCTCTGACAAACGGACCGATTCACCGGCTCCATTCCTGGTTTTGTAATATTTTTTAGGGAAAGAAAGCTTGATAAAATAATGCCTGGATACTTTATTTTTAAATTTTATTTTCACCTTTCCCCTGGGATTGCGTTTACTGATACGCAAGGACCTGATCTCATCATTCAAAAGAAATTCAAGGATGGCCTCATCTAGTAATTTCAGTTTCCCCAACACATAATTAGGTTCAAACAATCTGATCCGTCTGTTATCCTGTTGAAAGGTTCTTACCGGATCGGTCTTAACCGGGTTCCTCAGGTCCAGCTTAAGGCTGAGTTTGGCTTTTTCGCCGGCCTTGTCCTTCAACACGAAAAGCAGGGGAAGTAAAAAAAGCCTTAGATGGTTGGTGAGATCCCTTTTCTTGAATTTCCTGAAGTTCCTGATCACTATCACCAACAATGCTCCGCAGATGAGGGTTGCCGGCAAACCCGCCTCCCAGTAATCGATGAGGATCACGAGGCTGATCACGGTAAGGACGATCATAATGATCATATAAATCAGATACTGCCTGGCTGCTTTTTCTCCCAGTTCATCAAATACCGCTGCCTTTCGAAGAAAAAGTGTCCAGTCTTTAACCGGGAGTGTTGCACTTATCTGTTTGTCATCCACCAGTTTTTTCTGATCAGGGGCAAGAGACCGGTAAATTGAAGAAGCTGTTTTTATGCTCATGGCGCTTATATTTTATGAATTAATGAATAGTAACCTGGTCATATAATTGATTCATTCGTTCCTTGATCGTATCCCACTGGTATTTTTCCATTACCAGTTGATAACCCTGTTCTGCAAGCTGCCGGTTGATCCCGGGATAATCCACCAGAAAACGGACCGCCCGGGCCAGCTCTGCCGGGCGGTCAGGCCTGACAAGCCTGGCATTCTTGTTATGCGTGAGTATCTCCCGCACCGCAGGGATATCCGACGCTACCACCGTCGTCCGGTTCGCCAGGGATTCAAATATTTTCAGGGGTGAACAACCCTGCACAATATTCCGGTTATTCTCCTTAAGCGGAGCTACCGTCAACAGAGCATGCTGAATGATCGAATAAAGCGACTCCTTCTCCAGTTGAAAGAACCAGTGTACCCGGTCATCAACGAGGAGCCTCTCCGCCATCTTCTGGTATTGCTTTGAAAACCTGGATTTCTGGGAACTGCAGATGACCAGGTGCAGGTCATTATAATCCTGAAGCTGATAAAAAGCTTTTAGAAGGACATCGATACCCTGCCAGGGTTGCAGGGCACCGAAATAGAGAATATACCGTTCCGGCAGGCCTGCCGGCGCCGGATATGGGATCATCATCTCCGCTCCATTGGGTATCACGGTTATTCTTGACGGCTGAACCCCATAATCCATCACCTTCGACCGGATAACACTCGAAGGACATACAATATGGTCAGCCGAAGCCAGGCAGTGATGTTCTAATTCCCGTATTTTTCTTAAAGTCCTTTCCGAAAGGTAGCGGTAACGAAAAGGGAGTTCAATGGAAGGAAGTCCATTGACCTCAAAAAGGGGCGCGCTCATGGCATGAAAGAGACCGCCGCAGAGATTCCACCGCGAACAGGCG